>NZ_DBOLZL010000024.1:0-13679 GCF_059913585.1 Fervidobacterium sp. | reverse complement strand
CTTTTGAATGGCCCTGGGTGCCGATACTGCGGTGGGAAACACCCAGCTCCATTCCGAACCTGGCCGTTAAGCCACCGCGGGCCGATGGTAGTAAGGGGGCGACCCCTTGCGAGAGTAGGTAGTGCCCAGGATTCCTAAATATCCTTCAAAAAGCCTCTGCTTTCCGCAGAGGCTTTTGCTTTTTTTATATTTTTTTCAAAAAGGCAACTTGATAAAAATATTTTAACAGTGATATAATACATTTTGAAAGTGTGCTGAGTGTTTTTGTGCGTAGATATTCATTAAAGCGCCGTTATTATTTTCGTGATGCCGGGGTGTGATAGAAAATGGGGGAAGTTAAGAAGGCTTCTTTGTGTATGAAAGGTTTATTTTTGATTATACTTGCCGGAGTGGTATCTGGGGTTCTTTACTTTACACTTGGATTGATAAATCAGCCAGTTGGACCAGTTATACAATGGGATGCTGGGTTGGGTAAATATATAGAACTTGACAAACCTTCGAAAGTAACTTTAAATGGAACCTTTGAGTACAATGGTGTAAACAACTACATTGTTTTTCAAAAGGTTTTGGCTACAAAGTTTGATGTTTACGTAAACGGTGTACTTACAGCCTCGTTTGGAGATGGTAGTGGAAATCTTTGGCCCAGGGCTTTATTGGTCAAAGTGCCACAAATGTTATTGTATCCAGACAGGCCAAACAAAATAACTGTTGTCTTACATGGCTTAGTTGGTGTAGGTTTGTATGGTAAACCGTACTTGGCAACTTATGAAGATGCTATACAAAGGGTTGCGTTAATTGATTTCTTCAGAGATAAAATCACGCTCGTCGGTATTGGTGCCACAGCTTTGATTGTCTACTTACTTTTGATTGCTTACCAGAGTGCTAGTGAAAAAGAGAAAAAGGTTTATCGCTACTTAATTACTGCCTCTGTTTTTATGATACTCTCGCTCGTTCAATTCACCTATCGCGAATCCTCTGGTAGCCCGGTCGTGTACCTCTTATTCGAAGAATTTGCCATAACAGGTTCGGTGTTTGTTTTGACATTTCTCTTTTTCTCTGTTCTGACCATTTCAACTGGGGATGTTTCGCTCAGCAAAAAATTCAGGTACATTTTGCAAGCCATACCTGTTGTTTTAATATCGATAGCTGTATTTTCCCCAAGTGTTAAATACATCCACATCGTAAGTACAATTTCAGAGCTTTACTCACTTGGCCTAATGTTTGTCATACTTTATTTCATCTTCAAACACAAACTAATAGAACTCTACTTCCCAGTCATATTCCTATACTTCACAGGAATCCAAACATTTTATGTTTTAGCCACAAACCAAACAAACGAACTGACAATTCATTACGGTCGATTTGTTTTTCTTGTGTTTGTTGGAACTGCAACAATCCGGAAGTTTAAGGAGCTATTTATTTCACACGAAAGACTAAAGAGGGAGAACCTTATCGACCATTTAACCGGTGTCTATAACCGAAAGGTGATAGACCTAATTCCCAAGGGAGGAATATTCGTCCTACTTGACCTAGACGGTTTCAAAGCTCTCAACGATAAATACGGTCATATTTACGGTGACGACGTGCTGAGAAGATTTGCTGAGATTGTGAAATCGCATATCAGAAACCAGGATTATTTCATACGACTGGGTGGGGATGAATTTTGTTTGATATTTAAATCTGTAAAAGAAACTGACGTATTGAAAATTGTAAATCGTTTATACAACGATTGCAAAAATGTGCTTGGTATTGGTTTTTCGTATGGTTACGCCCCATTTGAAGATTTTGACAAAGCATACGAAGAAGCCGATAAAAAGATGTATGAACAGAAAATGCAAAAACACGGACAAGACAGCAAAAAATCAGGTTTATAATCTGCTTTTTGCAAACTTTTCGAAGGGGGCGATTTCATGAGAACTAAAAGCACACAAAGAATCATCTGTTTGTTAACGGTTTTAGCTATTACCGTAGTATTTTCTGTACTTTCTTTTTCTCAGGGAACAGAATTATTCGTCAAAAAGCTTACCACAACATTGCCTGAGTATTTGTTCAAATCGGTCGGGACAAGGACTTTTTCTGTTCAGTATATAAAGCTTTTTGAAGATGAAGAAAGTAAAGGATACATCCTCAAAGCATGGTTGTTCCAGCCTCTAACAACCCAGCAAACTAATACTTCTTTCAAAATACGTGCAATAAGTCCAGATGGTAAGAAAGAATACACAGAAGAAATTGCAGGGACACGTGATAAAAGCTACATTCGCCTACCTTTAATATTAGTTATCCTTCCAGCCAAATATACACTGTATGTCAATTCTCAAGTTGTTGAGCAACCCAAACCAACTACAGGTGGTGAAGTGAGCGTGCCAATTTATGGTGATAAAGAGAGTGCGAATATAAAACTGTTGGTCAGAACACAAACGGGTTACAGGGCTATTGATGAAGGTGAAGAGGTATCAAAAGATGATGTTATATTCCTTCAAGTAATTGCAGGAACATTCCCAACAGGTGGTTATCGAATAGAACTGAACGAACCAGACATCGTTTATCCAGTTGGTAAAAATCCCGGAAAGATTACGGTAACAGGCACATTTTACAAACCAGGTCCCGGTGATATGGTGACACAGGCATTTACAACACCAACAAAAACAATAGAACTTGG
The DNA here is from genome assembly GCF_059913585.1 of Fervidobacterium sp. Lineage (NCBI taxonomy): Bacteria > Thermotogati > Thermotogota > Thermotogae > Thermotogales > Fervidobacteriaceae > Fervidobacterium > Fervidobacterium sp. Next base: position 11,020 of record NZ_DBOLZL010000024.1, on the reverse strand, counting down.
TAAATTCCCCGCGGGCATGTATGAAGTGATAGTGGATATAAAGAACTTAGGTGAGTTCAGAACGATTTTCAATGTGAAGTAACGAGAATAACTTTATTCTTGTAAGCAGGGGAGCCAAGGGACAAATCGGTTGGCTCCCTTTTTATCTTCTAATTTTTGCCGAAGTTTTTTATGTATGTTATAATTAACATCAGAAGATAACTATAGTTTAGCGAAAACCAGTAGGAGTGAGAAAAATGTATGAATTAAGAATATCGCCTAAGGTCAAAGATGCACTTGAAAAAAGCAAACCGATTGTTGCTCTTGAGAGCACTGTGATTGCTCATGGTTTACCGTATCCACACAACATAGAAACGGCAAAGATTTTGGAAGAAATATGCACAGAAAATGGTGTTGTTCCAGGAACGATAGGGGTTCTTAAAGGGCAAATCATAGTGGGTATGACAGAGGAAGAAATCATCCGTATGCTCGAAGATGACCCCTTAAAAATAGGTACGCGCGAGATACCTTACGTGGTTGCATTGAAGAAAAGTGCCGCAACAACGGTCAGTGCCACGATGCGCATAGCGAAAATGGCTGGTATAGATGTTTTTGCAACGGGTGGAATTGGTGGTGTACACGTAGGTGACTGGGATGTCTCGCAGGATATAACGGAGATGTCGAAGACAGATATAGTAGTTGTAAGCGCAGGTTGTAAGTCCATTCTTGATGTAAAAAAAACTATCGAATTTATGGAAACATTCCAGATTCTCGTGCTTGGATACAGAACAGATAAGTTCCCTATATTCTACGAAGGTCTGTCTTCTTTCAAATTAGACCACGTGGTTGAAAAACCAGAAGAAGTTGCAAAGATTTACTTGGCTAAGGGAGAACTCGGGATAGAAGGTGCTATCTTAGTTGCAAATCCCATTCCCGAAGAGCACGCTATATCAGAAAGCGAAGTGGAGGGTTACATCGAACAAGCGTTAAAAGAATGCGAAGAAAAAGGTATCACCGGTAAGCAAGTCACACCATATCTACTTTCCCGTGTAGCTGAACTGAGTAACTACAAAACCTTAAGGGCGAACATTGAACTTTTGAAAAATAATGTGAGGTTGGCATGCCAGATAGCAAAAGAAATAACAGCTCTCAAAGTCCAAGGTTAGAGCAAAAATTATTACTCACAAAAACGGAAAGGTTCTATCTTAACATACTTGAACTACCGTATCATATCTTGCGTGAAAAATACTTGCCTGTGGTTGAAATAGATGACACATATCATGCATATTCTGAAGACCTCCATGAGGTCTTAATTAAGTTGTTGCCATATCTTGGATTAAGTGACCAAGAAGAGAAAGTGGCTGAATACGTAATTTACAACATCGACAGTAAAGGTAGAATAAGGATTACACCCCAGGAACTGGCAGAAAAATTTAATATCCAAACTCAACAAGCCAAAGAACTTATTGACCTAATTTTCACAGAATTTGCAGAAGAGATTCAGCAAAACACAGTTAATGAAAAACTCATGTACATCGAACCGGATATAATAATGACCCCAGAAAAGGTAGAGGTTCGAAAGATAGAGGTAAAGGACCCAATAATAGCCAAGGCGTTACAAATGAGAGAAGAAACACTCCTGAAAATTTGCGAAGAGATACGTAAAGTAAATGAATATTTTCTCAGAGGCTACAGAAAATACCCCCAGATATTTACCATGAGATATATGGCAAGGCTCTTAGGTGTCCATGTTTCGACCATTAGTAGAGCTGTCAGAAACAAACACGTTAGCACACCCTTCGGTATTCTTCCTTTGAGGTTCTTTTTTGGCAGAATACTCAACCAAAAAATTGTGTTGCAAGAAATCGAAAAACTGCTCAAATTGGATAGCGGACTAACAGATGCTCACATTACACTTGTACTCAAATCGGCAGGTATCCAAATATCACGCAGAACGGTGAATAAATATCGAAAAATGTTGGAAATTTTACAAAATAACCAAGATGATAAAACGACATATAGCACAGGAGGATGAAAGTATGGGACACGTTAAAGTATTGATAGTAAGTGATACACATGGCTCTGTGAAAGCTTGGGAAGATTTAGAGAAGCTATTCGATTTGTCTTCTTTCACAAGTATATTCCACCTTGGCGACATCCTTTACCATGGTCCCAGGAATCCACTTCCAGAAGGATATAACCCAAAAGAATTAGTTGAAAGACTCAAAAAGTATCGAATCAACTACATACGGGGAAACTGTGATGCGGATGTTGACTTGAAAGTTTTGGAAATACCTGAAATGCCAAAAATCTCCTTGGAATACTTCGGTGATTTCTCTTTTACACTTGTCCACGGTGAGATTTTTGAAGAAAACAACATCGAGGAATTTGCCAAGGATACCCACGCTCAGTTCATCGTTCATGGTCACACGCATGTTTCAAAAATAGAGGAAATAAGCGGAAAATACGTGTTGAACCCGGGAAGCACATCCCTTCCGAAAAACGACACTCCAAGAAGCGTTTTGGTAATTGAAGTAGATAACGAAACACTCTCAGCAAAGTTCTACAACCTCGACAACGGGCAGGTGTATATGGAAGCAAAATGGAGATTGAAAGATTCAGAACTATTGAAGGAATAATTGAAACAAAGATAAACATAGAACGTTCTATATTCATCACCACACTTAAAGGAATCCAAACAGAGGAAGAAGCCAAGGCTTTTATAAGCGAAATTAACAGAAAATATCAAGATGCTACCCACAACTGTCCAGCTTACAGGTTAATTTATAATGGCAACATTCTTGAATTTTCTTCAGATGCAGGCGAGCCTTCGGGAACGGCTGGTCTGCCCATACTTAATACCCTTCGCAAACACCAACTACTCAACGTAGCGGTTGTCGTTACCAGATATTTCGGAGGAGTAAAACTCGGGGTCAGAGGTTTGATAGATGCATACTCTAAAGCAGTTGAGATTGCAGTTGAGAAAGCGCAGAGTGAAAAACGCATAATTGAGAAAAAAAGAGCATACAAGCAAAAATTAAAGATTGATTTCCTTTCGTACGGTAAAAAAATGCAACAACTGAGCTATATAGGGGTTACCATACTTGATATTTCGTATACCGAAGAATATGCTTTAATTGAACTGATACATTCCGAACCATTGGACATGCCAGAAGTCGTAAGCACTGAATTAGTATACGTATAATACGATAAGGAGGAATTGCACATGGTTTCAAAAATATCCAAAAGGGCACTTGAAACTCCGGCAAGTCCTATAAGAAGACTAGTCCCCTATGCCGACGAGGCAAAAAAGAGGGGAATACAGATCTACTACCTTAACATAGGCCAGCCTGATATCAAAACACCGAAGGTTTGGTACGAGTATATAGAAAAATACAAACCAGAAGTTGTTGCCTATACACACTCACAAGGTCTTCTGGAACTAAGGGAAGCGTTTTCTAAATACTACGAACGACACAACATACACGTAACAGCTGACGACATAATGGTAACCAATGGCGGTAGTGAAGCCATAATGTTTGCACTTGGTGTTGTCTGTGACCCTGGCGATGAGGTTATAACCATCGAGCCATTCTATGCGAACTACCTTGGATTTGCTTCTTACCTCAATGTAAAACTCGTCCCAGTTACAGCTCATCCTGAAGATGGCTACAGACTACCACCAATGAGTGAATTTGAAAAAGTCGTCAGCCCAAAAACGAAAGCTATACTCTTTTCTAACCCATCCAACCCAACAGGAACTGTTTACACCTATGAAGAAATGAAAACAATTGTAGAATTTGCCAAAAAGCACAATTTGGTGATAATTTCTGATGAAGTCTACAGAGAGTTCACATTCGATGGCAGAAAACACATCTCCATATTCCACTTCGAAGGCATTGAAGAACAAATCATCATGGTCGATAGCATCTCAAAACGCTACAGTGCTTGCGGTGCAAGAATAGGTACACTTGTCACAAAGAACAAAGAATTCTACAAGAATGCACTCAAATTTGCACAAGCAAGACTTTGTCCGGCTGAAACAACACAATTTGGGGCAATTGGGTTGCTCACACTTGGAGAAGACTACACAAACTCTGTGCGTGATGAATACCAAAAAAGAAGAGACGCAACCTACGAAGCTCTTAAAGAAATCCCAGGTGTGGTAGTCCACAAACCAGAAGGTGCATTCTACCTATCAGCCAAACTCCCTGTTGAAAATGCAGAAGATTTCATCATTTGGATGCTCAAAGAGTTCAACGTTGACGGCAAAACAACGATGGTTTCCCCACTGAGCGGATTTTATGCAACCCCCGGTGCTGGAATGAGTGAAATTCGAATCGCCTACGTTCTTGAAGCAGATAAACTTGCTGATGCGGTGAGAATACTTGCTGAAGGGATAAAGGTCTATAACTCAAAAAAATAAATAAGCTTGATAATAAAAAACAAAAAAGCGGCAGCCATGTTAGACTGCCGCTTTGATAATTTTTTAGAAGTCTTCAAGCTCAAGCGTCTTTGTCCCGTCTGTTGGAACGAACAATTCCTTAACGCTCTTGTTTGACGCCGTATAAAGCGTAGGATATACCAAAATGTTTTTTGTAGTATCAATATCAAACTGCGCAAAATCGCCACCGATTTTTGGAACTACGTAATTATTACCGACAGCTGCGAGATATCCGGATGATACTTGAGCTATATAGAGCACATCAAATTCAGGATTTCCATAACTGTCGACTGAATCATAGTAGCTAGTATAGTCGGTTCATCGTAAAAATGAAAAATCCAAGCTTAAGCATCTTTGCCCCGTCTGTTGGAATAAAGAATTCTTTAACGTTTTTATTTGAAGCAAGATAAGATGGAGGGTATACTTTAATGCTCTTTGTTGTATCAATATCAAACTGCGCAAAATCGCCACCGATTTTTGGAACTACGTAATTATTTCCAACAGCTGAAAGGTATCCGGATGATATATAAGCCACGTACGGTAAATCTGAAGAAGAATAACCAAAATAAGTCATGTATAAGATAGTGTTCATACCTGTCATGTTTGGATTGTAAGGCGTTATCACAATTTTAAGATTATTATTCTCAACGGAAGTACTTACTCCCGTTTCTGGGAAATTTGCAGGGTTAATTGAACTTGTCGCAAATGGTGTCGTCGTTGGGTAATCTTTTCGATATTCATTATAAGATAACCCTCGAAACAGGTTACTGTAAATCGGAACATAAAGGTCCTTATCACTCTTCAATGTACTTGGTATCTTAATACCGTTAACGAAGAAAATTCCGGTAGTTCCGCCTACGAGCCATGCAACAGAAATATCATCAAATTTAGTTGCACTCTCGGGTGTTTTTAACATGTCTTCGGTTAAAGTAATTTCCTTATCGGAATTCAGTTCAAAATTCCTAATAATAGCGACTTTTTCTACATCCGATGCTGGCGTTCCTACAAAGATTACCAAATCTGCCTTTGCTTTTGGTAAGTTTGAAGCAACCGCCTTGTTTGATTGAACGGTTGGGTAGTCAAACTTATCACAGAAAAACACACTCAATGTTTTATCGTTATACCCTGAAGGTATGTTGATCGTGAGGGTTGCGAAATCTTCAGATGTGGTGGGGGATAGGGGGGGTAGAAGGTCTATATGCACATAATTTGTTTCGGATAGTTTGGCGTGGAAAAACCGAACGCTTTTTGGTTTGCTCGGAGACCCAGGCTCAGCGATAGCAATTGAATACAACCCCTGTGGGTCCTTCACCGTAAACTTGTACACACCGTTTGTTCCTGTTAACTTTGTCCAACTACCAGTCAATCCATCTTTAGCATAGACCAAGTGAGCATTTGTGGGATGCCCAGCTCTAGATGTTTGGATAACAACCTCTTTTGATGTACTAGGTGGTGTTACTGGGGCACAGGAAGAGATAACCATGAACAATGTAGTTGTAACTGTCAAAAACAGAAAAACTTTGGAACTTAATAATCTCTTCAACATACGCCCACCTTCCTTCGTAAAATTTGTTGGTACTACTTGTACCAACATAATATATTATACAAGTGAAACTTGAAGTTCGTCAAACAGAAAAATATGTTATAATAATCTAAAATCTCTATACCAAAATTATTGGAGGGCGTAAATGGACAAATCTGACAAGACCGAAAGACCTGAGATAATACTCACTTACGCCATAATCTTCGGTGTCATACTCTTAATTAACGGTGTTGTCTACTTAGCAATTGCAAAAGCAAGGCACATCGGTAACAATCAGCAAATCAAAGCATAGAAGTTTCCAATTCAGCAACCACCACCGACATTGTAAACACGAATCAAAGCGATGAAGAAAGTACGACAAATTCAGAGAATAAAATTGACTCTGAAATACTGGATAAATACAAAGAACTTGAAAAAGAAATAGAAGAGCTCAAAAATACTCTTGCTATTCAACGTACGGTTGAATACGTAATATATAGCGTTGTAGACTACGAAGGAGGAACTCTCACATACGACGAACTTGGCGGAACAACGAAATACGGCATAGCCTCGAGGTTTCATCCAGATATAAACGTAATCTGGATGCTCAAAGAATTTAACGTCGGTAGTAAGACAACTATGGTTTCCCCACTGAGCGGATTTTATGTAACCCCCGGTGCTGGAATGAGTGAAATAAGAATAGCTTACGTGCTCGAAGCTGACAAACTTGCTGATGCGGTGAGAATACTTGCTGAAGGGATAAAGGTCTATAACTCAAAAAAATAAATAAGCTTGATAATAAAAAACAAAAAAGCGGCAGCCATGTTAGACTGCCGCTCTTTTTATTTTTTTATTTTTTCAAAATCCCCAGTAGCCAAACTTAAGCATCTTTGTTCCATCTGTTGGAATGAACAATTCCTTAACGCTCTTGTTTGAAGCAGCATAAAACGGAGGTTCCACCAAAATGTTCTTTGTTGTATCAATATCGAACTGCGCAAAATCGCCACCGATTTTTGGAACTACGTAATTATTACCGACAGCTGCGAGATATCCGGATGATACTTGAGCTATATAGAGCACATCAAATTCAGGATTTCCATAACTGTCGACTGAATCATAGTAGCCAAAAATGGTTGTGTACAAAATCGTCTCTAAACCTGTCATGTTTGGATTGTAAGGTGTTATCACAATTTTAAGATTATTATCCTCAACGGAAGTGCTTACTTTTGTTTCTGGGAGATTTGCAGGATTAATCGAACTTGTTGCAAATGGTGTGGTTGTTGGGTAGTTTTTTTGATATTCAGTATAAATAAACCCTCGATTCCAGTCAGCAAAACCCAAAATATAAAGGTCATTATCACTCTTCAATGCAGTTGGTATCTTAATAGAATCAACGCCGAAAATTTCGGTAGTGCCGCCTATGAGCCATTCAACAAAAATATCATCAAATTTAGTTGCACTTTCAGGCGCTTTTAACATCTCTTCGGTTAAGAAAATTTCTTTATCGGCGTCCAGTACAAAATCTCTAATAATAGCAACCTTCTCTATTCCAGACTCTGACCAAGGCGCTCCTACAAAGATTACCAAATCTGCTTTTGATTTTGGTAAGTTTGGAGCAACAGCCTTGTTTGATTCAACCATTGGAAATCTGTGCTCATGATGGAAGAATACGCACAGTTGTTTGTCGTCATACCCACCAGGCATGTTTATTGTGAGTGTTGCGGCATCTTCATCTGTGGCGTTTCCAACGTCTATATACACATAATTTGTTTCAGAAAGCTTTGCGTGGAAAAATTGAACACTTTTTGGTTTGTATCCAAACTCAGGCTCAGCAACAGCGATTGAATAAAGTCCCTGCGGGTCGTTAACCGTGAACTTGTAAAGACCGTTTGTTCCTGTTAACTTTGTCCAACTACCAGTCAATCCATCCTTCGCATATACCAAGTGAGCATTTGTGGGATGCCCATGTCTTGAGGTTTGAATAACGACTTCTTTTGCCGTGCTGGGTGGCGTTACTGGGACACATGAGAGCACGATGAAAATCAAAGCTATGACGAGAGCTAAGAAAACCACTTTGTTCCCTTTCAACATAATTTCATCTCCCTTTTAAAAATTGGTGGGATTACCCACCGTTATATATGTTTAGACCAAACCCCTTGTTTCTTCGTTCAAATTGGAAGAATAAAAATTGCAAAAGTTTTGGATGGACCATATGATATAATTCACATTGTAAGTTTCGGAAAAAACGGAGGCGGAAAGTTGCGCAATTCCAAAAAGCTTGAAAATAGCCTTTTTTACTTGATAATTATTGGAAGTTTCATAATAACCTTTTCAATTTTGGGCACGTTTTTAAACAGCAAAACACTGCAGGCTCAAAATCAATATACTCAGACAGACATACGTGAGCCTTATTTTGCCTCGCTTGAACATAATGCAGAGTCGACAGAGCTTGTTATTACCGAAACTTACACTGAGTTTGAGACAGACACCCAAGAAGATACTGTAACACTAATTGAAAGATACAATCAAATGCAAGAAGAATTGAAAAGCCTGAGGCAGGCATTGGCAAGAGACAGAACAGTTGAATACGTTATTTATAGCGTTGTTGACTACGAAGGGGAAGCCTTGACTTTTGATGAAGCAGGAGGATTCACAAAATACGGGATATCTTCTAAATACAATCCCGATATCGATGTTTTCCGTATTACAAGGCAAGACGCATTCAATATCTTATACGTTCGCTATTACCTTCCCAACGGCCTTTACAAATACCAAAGCGTAAGACTCCAAGTAGCTCTAATGCACATGTGTGTGCTCTTTGGCAACAAAGCCTTCTCAATAGCCTATTCTGTAGTTCCAAAGGAAAAACTCATCGTATTGCGTGATTCTGACCCCGAATTTCCCAAAATTATTGAAAAACTAAGACTCGCTTTCAGAGAACATGCCAAACGCATTGGTATCAAAAATCCCAAGTATTTGAACGGATGGCTGAATAGGATAAACAAAGTATTTTACATAGGATAAATCCTCACACCAAATCACATTTAGGGTGCTACTGTCACCCCAAATTTTTTAGAAATTTTGATTATCACTCTTGACAAATGAGTGCTAATTTGATAGAATATATTCGGCAAACAAAAAACAAAAATTTTACGGAGGTGGATATATATGGCGAAGAAAGAGTTTGTTGTTGGAATTGACCTTGGCACGACCAACTCAGTTATTGCATGGATGAAACCAGATGGAACAGTCGAAGTCATTCCAAACGCAGAAGGCAGTCGCACGACACCGTCTATAGTCTCGTTTACGAAAACCGGTGAGATTCTTGTTGGTGAACCAGCAAAGCGCCAGCTCATTTTGAACTCGGAAAGAACTATTAAATCCATTAAAAGAAAAATGGGAACAGACTACAAGGTGAGGATCGATGACAAGGAGTACACACCTCAAGAAATCAGTGCGCTCATACTCAAGAAACTCAAAAAAGACGCAGAAGAATATCTCGGTGGTGAAATTAAAAAGGCAGTTATTACTTGTCCAGCTTACTTCAACGACGCTCAACGACAAGCTACCAAAGAGGCTGGTATCATAGCTGGACTTGAAGTGCTCAGGATAATTAACGAGCCAACAGCTGCAGCATTGGCTTACGGTCTTGACAAAATGGAAGGTGAAAGAAAGGTTCTGGTCTACGACCTTGGTGGGGGAACGTTTGACGTCTCCATACTTGAGATAGGTGGAGGAGTCATTCAAGTTATCGCAACAAGTGGTAACAACCACCTCGGTGGTGACGACTTCGACCAAAGAATAATGGACTACATCATCGACGAGTTCAAAAAACAACATGGCGTAGACTTAAGAAACGACAAACAAGCGCTCCAAAGAATCAGAGATGCTGCCGAAAAAGCAAAGATAGAATTGTCTACAAAACTTGAGACGGACATAAGCTTGCCGTATATCACAGCTACAGCTGAAGGTCCACTGCACTTAGAAATGAAACTCACAAGAGCAATGTTCGAATCACTCACAAGAGACCTTGTTGAAAAAACAAGAGAACCAATTGAAAGAGCACTTAACGACGCAAAACTTTCGCCACAGGACATCGACGAAATAATTCTCGTTGGTGGTATGACAAGAGTTCCGATGGTGCAGAGGTTCATCAAGGACATTTTCGGAAAAGAACCGAACAAGAGTGTGAACCCAGACGAAGCTGTTGCAATTGGCGCGGCAATCCAAGCAGCGATTTTGGCAGGAACCGAAGGTGCAAAAGACAAAGACGTAGTACTTGTAGACGTTACACCACTCACACTCGGTGTTGAAGTCAAGGGTGGATTGATGGAACCGATAATTCCAAGGAACACAACAATTCCTGTTAGAAAGAGCAAAATATTCACAACAGCTGAAGATGGTCAAACAAGTGTTGAAGTAAGAGTCTATCAAGGTGAACGTGCAATGGCAAGAGATAACATATTCCTTGGTAGCTTCCAACTTGTAGGTATTCCACCGGCACCAAGGGGAGTGCCACAAATCGAAGTTACGTTCGACATCGACGCTGATGGTATAGTCCATGTCTCAGCAAAGGACCTTGGCACTGGAAAAGAACAATCCATGGTTGTCACTGGTAGACATCAACTAAGCAGCGAAGATATTGAAAGAATGATTAGAGAAGCGCAAATGTATGAAGAACAGGACAGAAGAAAACGTGAAGAAGTCGAACTAAAGAACAAAGCGGACGACCTTGCTTACCACATCGAAAAAATACTCAAAGAAAACGGTGACAAGATACCAGCAGATACAAAGAACAGGTTAGAAGAAATCATTAAGGATTTGAGAGACGCAATCAACAGAGACGATATCGCAAAAGTCAAGATACTATTCGACGACTTGCAAAGAGAAAGCATGAAGATAGGCGAATACCTCTACAAACAACAAGCTCAAGGTGGAGCAAATCCGAGTGAACAAATGTAATAAAACGTAATAAAAACCCCAGTGGGCAAAAGCTCGCTGGGGTTTTTATTTAATACCGCACATCCCAGACTTATAAAAAAAACATTTGACCTCTGCATTTGCAGGGGTCTTTT
>NZ_DBOLZL010000023.1:0-305339 GCF_059913585.1 Fervidobacterium sp. | reverse complement strand
AACAACACTCGGTGAAACACAAACATTCAAAGGAACGGTCAAGGAATACACATGGGATGTAAACAACGGCTTTACACTCAAAGTGCAAGTTGGAGATGAGGTATATGATGTTCACGCAGGACCGATATTCAAATCAGTTGAGCTTAAAGCAGGGCAATCGATAGAAATTATCGGAAAGTTAGCAACAAGTGGGGAAAGTAAGTTTATATTAGCTGAAAAATTTACGGTAGATGGAAAAGTTATTGATACGGCAAGTTTGAAAGGACCAAAAGGGCAGGCAAGTAGAACAAGTGCAGTTAGAAAAGCCCAAAGACCGATGCATGCAAGAGGATACAGAAGATAATCAAACAAAAAAATAACGAAAAGGCTTCGGGGAAGAACCGAAGCCTTTTTACTTTTTATGATATGTTAGTTCTTTTTACAAAAATCTTTTCTCAATTTTTTGTGCCAAGCCCAAGCGGTTTTAATAATAGCCTCAAGGTCGTATTTTGGTTGCCAATTGAGTATTTTCCTTGCCTTTTCGTTATCGGCAATTAGGTATGCAGGGTCTCCTGGTCTTCTGTCGGTTTCTTCGACTTTAAAATCAATCTTTGTGATTTCTTTGACTTTTTCTATGACTTCTCTAACGGAATATCCTGAACCGTTGCCAAGGTTGAAGTAATCGGTTTTGTTCTCGCTCATAAGGTATTCCAAACCCTTTATGTGTGCGTCCGCTAAGTCGTTAACGTGAATGAAATCTCTTATGCAAGTGCCATCTTTTGTTTCGTAATCTGTCCCGAATATCTTCACACTTTCTCTTACTCCGCAAGCAGCATCGAGTATTAAAGGAATTAGGTGTGTTTCTGGTTCGTGCGCTTCTCCGATTTCCAAGGATTCATCAGCGCCTGCTGCGTTGAAATATCTGAAGCGAATGCTTTTTAATCCGTAAGCTTGGTCGTAGTCTTCGAGTATTTGTTCAACCATGTATTTGCTTCTGCCATATGGGTTAATTGGTGCTTTTGGGTCGTCTTCTCTTATGGGGATACGCTCTGGCATACCATACACTGCAGCGGTTGATGAGAATACAAAGTATTTTACATTGTGTTTCAGCATAGCGTTCAGTAATGTGATGGTGTTTGAAACGTTGTTTTTATAATATTTGTTCGGGTCTTTGACGGATTCTCCTACCTCGATGTAAGCGCAAAAGTGCATTACGGCTTCTATGTTGTAGTTTGTGAATACTAAATCAAGCAAGTTCTCATCTGCGATGTCGCCTAATATAAACTCGCCGTATTTTGCAAAGCTACGATGTCCATGGGAAAGGTTATCAAGTATGATTACGTCGTATCCCCTTTCTTTTAGCATTTTGCAAACATGTGAACCTATGTATCCTGCGCCTCCGGCTACTAAGATTGCCACAATATCTCCTCCTGTGTTCTGTAGATTTCGAGTTTGATATTTTAAATTCTATCATTTACCTTTTTTGCTGTCACCTTTCTTCCATAACTTCGTCGAGTTTGATAATATCGATACCCATTTTTTCTCCTATTTCAACAACTTCGTCTTTCGCTGTGAAATACAGAAATTGCCAGCCTTGGTTTGATAAATCCACAAGTTTTTTGATTTGTTTTTCAAGGCGATTTTTGTCATATCTTACAAACGGGTCATCGAGGATAAAGAACGCTTTTTCACCTCTTTCTCCGCTGTTTTTTCCAAAGAGATGTTCTGCGAGTGCAAGTCTAATGGAGAAATAAAGTTGGTCGTATGTGCCAGCTGAGAGTTGTTCGGGTGTGAATTCGACTCCGGATATATCTTTGACCTTTATTTTCCCACTACCTTGGTTACTTTCGTATGAGACATCTACATAACGCCCATCGGTAATCTCTGTGAAGAGCTTTATTAAGTTGCTTTGTTTGAAGATGTTGGATATGTTTTTCTTTTCTTCCTCCTCGGTTTCTTGGAGTATCTTAAGAGCGGTCAGTTCGATTTTCTTTCGTTTATCCATGTAGTTGATTAACTTCTCAAGCTGTGATTTAAGTTTTTCAAGGTCAGATTTGTATACAACGTCTGGTATTTCGTCGAATAGGCCGTCTATTAGCTTTGATTCTTGCGCTTTAATGAGGATAAATTTCATGTTCTCCTGCTGTTGTCTTTGATTGTTTTTTAGGATTTCCAGTTCTTTTTGGAGTTGGTCAATTTTACTTTTTATTGTTTCCTCTGATTCCACTAATTCGCTAGGTTCTCCTGTTTCTTCGTTTTCTTTTGATTTGCTGATACTGAGCTCCTTCAGATAATTGTGGATAATATATTTTAGGTTTTCTAAGTTTCGAATTACCTCCGTATCGAACGGTTCTGGTAAGTCGTTTGGAAGTTCGTTAAACTTAACGGCGAAGGTTTTCAATTTCGTGAGGATTTGGGATTTTAGTGCTTGGTACTGTCCTTCGAGTTTTGATTTTTCGTCGAGTTTTTGTCTTAGTTCACTGGGTGATTTTACGGATAATAGGTCTAATAGTTCGTCCCTTTCTTTCTGGGCTTGTGAAAGTGTGTTTTTTTGGCTTTCGAGTTCGGTGAGCAAATTGTTCTTGCTATTTTCAATCTCAATTTGACTTGTTCTAAGTTGGCTTTCTGTTTGGAGGATTTCGTTGTACTGAGATTCAGCTTCGAAGCATTTGGCTTTAACTTCAGTAACATCATTGAATGGTGTTCTGAAAAGTTCGATTCCATCTTTTAGAATTTCTCTCCGAGTTTGTTCCACATCGTTGATTAATTTAACTGCTTCGAAAGTTTTTAGCAGCATGAAGATAGAAATTCCATAAAAAATGGAAGAAAGCACGCTTTTGAGGACAGCCCCTGGTGCAAATATGAGAGAAAATGTTCCAGTGATGAGCATAGATATACTTAAAATGAGCCAGAGAGTTTTGCTGCGTTTTAATTTTTCAAACCTTGAACTTTGTGATTCGTAAATCAAAATTTTTTCCTTTATTTTTGCTGCAGTTTCGGATTGTTCTCGTATCCTTGGAATGTTCTTTTGTATACCCGATAGCTCGCTTGTAATTTTTGCGAGAGATTCTTTTGTTTGTTCCGCTCTTTTTGTTAGTTCTTCTACCATTGCCTCAAAGCTTTTGATTTCGTTTTCGAGTTCGATTAGTTTTTGCAATTTTTCGTTTGTGTAAGGTTTGTATTCTTTTAGCTTCTCTACCACCGACTCGAGTTTATGGATATCTTCCAGTAGTTCTTTGTAAAAGCTTTCTTGTTTTACGAGCTCCAAAGTTTTTAGTTTCTTCTTTAGTTTTTCGATTTCCGATTGTATTTTTGTTATTTTTTCTTCTATTTCGAAATAATCGGCACTTTCAAGTGTAGGTAATAGTGCATTTATTTCTTGGATTATAGTCTCTGCTTTTTCGTAACGTTGTTTGTATTTTGCATCTTTTTGATCTTTGAATATTCCGCTTTCTGTGATGATGCTGCTTTCCAAAATTTTCGCTCTAATGGACTGGATTTCTGATATCCTTGAGCCTACTAGTTTCTCAGTGACTATGCTGTATACATCTGATTCTTTGTTTTTCTGAGGTCTTTCGATACTCAGATCGCTGTTTCGAATGATGATTGTATTCTTGAGCTCTTCGTGGGATAGATTGAACTGTCTTAAAAATTCTCCATTCTCTACACGAATTGACCTCTCACCATCTTCCAAGATGAGATAACCAGTGGGAAATTCTTTTACTCGGTCAATGTTTTCGTAATATTTTTCCTTTGCCTCTTTTTTACCGACGAGCATTTTTAGAATGGCTTCTATCGTTAAAGTCTTTCCGCTTTCGTTTTTTCCGTAGAATATTGTGAAGTTGCTTAGTTGGAATGTTTTTGAAAGCATGATAGGTCCGTATTTTCTAATGTGGAATTCTTTTATTCTCACGATAGTTCCCTCCCGATAGGAGCTTGTTTTTATATCATGGCGTTAATGAATATATCGATGAGTTGTCTTTTATCTTCTTCGTTGAGTTCTTCGTCGTTTATTTTTCCAACCTTCTCGAGAATTTTTTCGAATACAGGATTGTTGCTAAGTCTTCCCAGGTCCTTTGCCAAGAATTCGACTTCAGATTTTGGGTTAAAGTTTTTCGCAATGGCTTGTAGTTTGGAGTTTAATTCTGATTCGCTAAGAGCGTGTTTTGCACCATCGAAGTGACCGGTTACTTTAAAGATAGGTGAGCAGTTCGCTGGAGTGTTGAAGTTTTTTAGTTTTTCTATGAATTTGTCAACAGGGTTTTGTTCATCGAATATGCTCAGTCTGATTTCGAGTTCTTCGTAGTAAAATGATTCGATTTCTAATTCCTGGGGTTCTTTGCCTACTTCCAGTAAATTGACTTTTCTTTTGCCTCTTTCTTTTTTGGTGATTGATACAGGGGAACCAGGGTAGATGAAGAATTTATCAGAAGTTTTCAAGATGCTGAGTTTTGTGTGAAAATGCCCTGCCAGAATATATTGAAAATTAAGTGATTTGAAGATACTCAAATCTATAGGCATGTAACGGCCTCTTTCACCAAAGTCGTCAGGTTCGTAGAATGGAGCAATCAGCTCTCCATGGAAAAGCAGGATGTTTGGCTTGGTATGGGATGTATGTGTGTTAGCTTCGTGAATTACCTTAACCGTTTCCTTAGAAGATGAATGCTCCTTTTTAAATGGAACGGCGATTATTTTCACATCACCAAATTCAAAGACATTGTTTTCACTCAAGATAATAGTGACGTTGTTTCCAAGATAAAGACCGTCTTCGTAAAATGTTTCATCGTGGTTGCCAGGTAGGATAAGAGTTTGAAAAGGTGCTTCCGAGAATATTTTTCTTAGTCTTTCGTAGCTCTTCGTAGCGTCTTCTTTGCTATCAAATAAGTCCCCACAAATTACCAAAACATCAACTGAATTCTCCTTTGCTTTGTCCACTATGAGTTCAAGTGCTTCCCATCTTTCAAGCGTATCTGTTCTTAAATGTAAATCGGATGTGTGAAGAATCCTCACGGCAATCACCTCGGTATGGTTGTGCTGTTTTGTGGCAGTATACACATGTATTATAACACCGAAGTTGGCATTTTCTGACATTTCTGATGTATAATCATGGAATAATATTGATTACGATTGTAATAGTGCTCCTGGTATTCTCTTGCATAATTTTAGCGTGGGGCAATTATGATGTTTTCACATTTTTGGTTGCTACATCTATTCCGGAATTTGATTATCAGAAGCTTGTTGAGATAAGGCAGTACACATATTTGGAGAAACGAGCTTACAATGAGCAAAGGTATGTGACAGAAGAGCTTATCCTGACGGGTAAGGCAAGGATAAATATTGATGAAGATTTGATAAGAAAAAGCAGAATAAGTTTTTCGCCAAATCATGTTGTTCAAGATGGTAGACTTCCTGTGTGGGCTATATTTCTTGTATATGCTCGCTTTCCAGACAATGGCATGGATTTTGTTGAACAATCAGAGATTTTAAGAAGCTTAATCGGAGATACACAAGCGAATAGGCATTGGATATCTAATGTATTCCTATTCGACGTTTTTTGACATACATGCGGAAGTTAAAAAGGTTTTTGGGCAGATACTATATGAAAAGAGAGCCACTATACAAGATTTCAAAAGGGCGGAAGAAAAAGGAGAATTAGGCAAGTTGTATGAATTAACAAAAAAGCTTGCGAGCGTGCTCGCAAGCCTGGCCAAGGGGGTTATTCTGAAAACCGTTTCGTCGAACTGAGGTTTTAAATTTCAGAAAGTGAAAATGTTAATACCCCTTTCACCACAAATTTTTGTGAACAAACTATCAACTTCCGCGTTCGTGTAAATATTTAGTATCTTAGTTCCCATCTTTTCGGTCATAGTTAGAAGCCTTTCAAGGATTTCCAAAGCATTGGTTGTACATATTTCAAATTTGAAGAATCCATCATCTTGCTCAGCGATTAATGTGTTCTTTGGCATGAAGCTTAGAATTAGTTGGAATATATTCCACGGTTTTACAAGTTTTTTCAACATCATATTTCCAACCATCTGTGCAACTGGTATTTTATCAACTTCGGTGATATCGATTGTGTAAGAAAACCTAATTAGTTCTTTTCCTTTGAGCGTATCTTTTGCGTATTCTTCATCCTCGATTTCTTCAAATGCGATTGTGGTGAACGTACTTTCTCTGAGTTTTCTCACCATGTCGTTTGTAAGTTTTCTCAAAACAAGTGTTGACCCAGTAAGGTCGCATATTCTTCCACCAGAGGTTTTTAAGTTAACCATGGAAAGAGGCAATGAATCATTAAATCCAATAACTAAATCAGGTTCGCTTGCAACGACAATGGCTCCTAATGTTACTGTGGTAGCTTGTTCGGTGTATTTGCTGAGCTTTACGAGTTTTTCATTTACGTTGTCGAGGATTTCATAATTAGTTTGTGGGCTGGAGAATTTTTCAAATGTCATATGTTCGTATTTTTCGGAAGCGAATAGTTCTGAGAGAACTTTGTGGATTGTGGAGTCGTATTTCATGGTGTAGTAAAATGCTTTGAGAGCGAACATTCTTCTGTCGTGAAGAGGAACGTCACCACACGAATCTATCAATTTTATGATTTTCTGGTAATCGTTTGGGTCACACACAACAACTACGTTTCTATGGTTTTTTGCAGCTGCTCTTAACAGTGCAACCCCACCGATATCGATATTTTCTATCAAAGTGTCTTCATCACGTGTTTGTTTTTGAACTTCTTCAAATGGGTACAAGTTGACGACAACCATATCAATAGGAACGATGGAGTGTTCTTCTAAGTCTGCGATATGGGACTGTTCATCGAAGTTGGCAAGAATAGCGCCAAAAATGAAAGGGTGCAAAGTTTTTACACGACCACCAAGGATTTCAGGAAAGCCTGTTACTTCTGAGACTTGCCTAACAGGAATGCCTGCATCTGTCAAAAGTTTTGCCGTTCCACCTGTACTTATTATCTCCACGCCACGACTTTGGAGTTCTTTCGCAAATTCAACAACGCCCGTCTTATCAGAGACGCTTATCAAAGCTCTTTTGATATTCACGAAAAAATCACCCCCACGTCAATTTTTCAAATTTTCAGAGCTTTTTGAACCTCTACGATTTGGTTCATAATAATGGAGAATGTTTCTTCTATTTTCTTTTGTGTTTCGCCGAATAGTTCAAGGGCTTGTTTTAATTCTTGTGAGATTTTTGTTATCTCGTATATGCTGTCTTTTAGATTGTTGATTTCAGAGGATTGTTTTTCAAAGTTTGCTTCTACTTTCTCAAAATCTTGGGTTAGCAAGTGTACGCTATCAAAGAATTGGTAAATAGCTTCTGAGAATTTTCTGTTACTTTCGCTGATGATTTCTACGTTTTTAAACAGATTGAGCAGTTCTGCTGAAAAACCTTCAAATCTTCTTGAGATAGATGTGATGTTGTTTTCTATTCGTTCTGCGAATTCAGATGCCTCGTTTGCCAGTTTTCTAATCTCATTTGCAACTACAGCAAAGCTCTTTCCTGCTTCTCCAGCTCTTGCTGCTTCGATAGATGCGTTGAGGGAGAGTAAGTTCGTTTGAACTGCTATGGATTTTATAAGGTTCGATATATCTTTTATTTTTGCAAAGTCGTTGTAAAGCTCATCAAATGTTGATTTCAATTTATTGCTCATTTGATTAAAGTTTGTGACTATATTTTCGATTTCAGAAAAGTTTTCTTTGCTGCTTTCCGATATTGAGATGATGTCGGACATAACTTTATCTGATTTACCAACGGTTTCTTCCAACAATGAAGAGGTTTTTACCATTTCGTTTAAGAAATTTTCGAAGTATTCAACAGTGTTCTGTAGTTTGTCAAGGGTGTTTTCAGCATTTTTCACAGAAGAGCCAAGGTTTCTATACAGTTGCTCGATTTCTTCAAAGTAGTTCACGGAAGACGTTGAAAGTTCATTCACCTTATCTCTTGATGCGACAAGATTTTGAATGTAGTTTGTTTGTTCTTCCATAAGTTTACTGATAGCTTCGTTCATGTTTTTTGTGTTTCTAAAGACTTCTATAGTTCTTGCTGAAACGTATATGGCTATTGTAAGTCCAAAGAAAAGTTGACCTATGTTGAAGAACATAAATTCTATCTTAACGACGTTGGCTACAGAAAGTAATGACAAGAACGTTGCACCTATAACAGCTGAGAATCCAAAGAGTATCAGTTGTTCTTGTTTGGATTTGACTCGTTTAACGAGTATTCCAAGAATCGACAAAAGTAAAACGAGTGAATAAAGATAGAAAATTGCATAGGAATTCTTAAGTTGTGTCATGCTTCTGGCCAAGATTACTGGGATGAACAACAACCAATAAAGCAAAATGTAAATTTTCTCGACTTTCGTAGGCTTTCTTTTGAAGATTTCGTTTATGAATCGGTACGCAAAATACATACTGAGAGCTGCTCCCAATATTGCTAGTTTTTTCCAGAGTATGAAAGGATACAAAAACAGGTTCATCTCATCTATACTCGTCAATAATGGTGAGATTACCACTATGGCTCCGTATGAGAAAATCTTTTCTTTGAGAGCGAGTGATAATAAAAGGACGATGATGAAAAGCCCAATCATAAAACCTGAGCCTAAGTAAAACATCGATTCTTCAATAACGTTAGCACGTTCGATGAATTTTATGATATCATCGTGCTCACCTATGTAGAATTTTCGTTCAATGCCACCGTTTGAAATGAAAGAAAGCTCAATGAGCACATCTCCTTGTAAGGGTAGAGCAAAATACCTATGCCATGGATTGACACTACCTTTGTCTGACGAAATAGAATAGACTATCATACCGTTCTGATAAACATTTAAATACTGGTTAGCTGTTACTGAAAAGGCCAAAGTCTTCCCTTTGTATTTGGCTCCATCTATCTCGATTTGCATGATGTAATGGTTGTTGGCTTTGTCCGCAACGAAGTAAGGGAATGGCTTTTCTTCGCCGTTAACTATAACTTTTGCATCGTTAAATTCCTCTATCCCAGGAACGTTTCTGTAAGCTCCCATGAATGCAACTATTAGGGATATAGTAAATAAACCAGCCAGGGCTATAAACAAGTTCTTTATGAAAAATTTCATATGTCCCCACCCCCCGACAACATTTACACAACGTTAGCTGTAGTGATATCGAGGCTTTTTAGAAATAGCTCCCACGTAACTACCAAGGAAGGATACTGCCTGTATAGTCAAGGAAAACCCCAGACTGGTTTAAATTGCGAATCACTTTTATTATACCAGCAGCGGATTCCTCGGGAAGCAAAGGCGCTTCAGGACCACCCATATCTGTTTTCACCCATCCCGGGTGGATAGAGACAACGTACATATTTTTCAGCTTATGAGCAAGCAATTTTGTCACCATGTTTAGGGCAGCTTTTGAAACGGAATATGGCACAGAAGTAGTTCCACCTGTGCTTGCGATACTACCAAGGATACTGGAAATATTTATTATCTTGGCACCATCCTTAAGTTTACCTTGCTTGTAAGCTTCTTGTACAATCATGTATGGTCCCATTGTGTTGACTTTGAATGATAATAACATGCCTTCTTCTGTAACTTCGGGAAATCTTTCTTCAATGAGTACTCCCGCGTTGTTTATGAGAATGTCTATAGTTTCTTCTATTTGTGAAACGAATTCTTCTATGGAAACAGGATTGGAAGTGTCCACTCTTAATACTTTGAGGTTTTCATGTTCAAAAGGCATAGAAGTCCTGACACCTACTGTTAAACGTTCACCTTGTGATAGGAGCTGTTTTGTCAACGCTAATCCAATACCTCTATTTGCACCCGTGATGACCCAGTGCATATTCTCCCCCCTAAGGTTTAGATTTTTTTGTCTTTTTTACTCTTCGTCTTCAACTGAGTAATTTGGATTTTCCTGATTTAATTTTTCCAAGTATTTTTTTGAGCTTTCTTCGTCTCCAAGTATCTTATTCATTTTGTACAGATATTCAAGAGCTTTTTGTCTTATCTCGGGATTTTCAGAGTTGCTTAATTCTTCAAGTTCGGAAAGGTTTGAATATATGTACTGAAGTACGGAAAGTGTGTCTCCGTTCTTTATATAGCCTATCAAAATCTTTGAAAGCTCTACATTGTATTCTAACACAACATTTTCGGAATTGTCGAAATTCCTAAGTCTTGTAAGAACTAAGAATGATTTGTATCCCATATCGTAAAGTTTCTTTATAGCTAGTTCGTATTCTTTTTTGTACTTTTCGTCCAGCTTAGCGTCTTCAATAACAGTGATAAACCCGGAAATTTCTAATGGCTCAACTGAAAGAAGGTTTCCTGACTTATCAAATACAGATGAGTAATATTTCTCCGCTAATTTTTCAGCAGGGACATTTTGGACCATGTCAAACCAGATTGCGTATTGTGATGGAACTATGAATTTTATATTTTCGGTTGAGATTTTTTCTTCCACATATTTTTGGAATTTGTTTTCCGAAAGACTGCTCATAACTTCTTCGTACATTGGAGAATCTTTGAACTTTTCAAATGTTGAAAGGTCGTTCAAATTTCTTATGTAGAATACAAAACTCGCATTGTCAGTTGTATGCATTCTGAGTGGTTTTTCCGATGGTGTGAAGAGAACATTAACGAACGCTTCCGAGGTCTCTGATTTCTTAAGTCCTAAGTATGTATCGGTATCCAAAAGTTCTGAAGGGGAAGCTTCAGATAGCTCTTGGACTGCTTTTTCGAAACCAACTTCATTCGCTCTGTTGTAAAATTCTTTAGCTTTTTCTTCAGTTTCAAAAACGGCGTAATCAAAATCAACGTATGCTTCTTCTTGTATTTGCTGGCGGTTGTTCTCGTAATATTCTCTCATTTCATCTTCTGAAACGTCCGAATGGGAAGACCTGAAATCTTCCAGTGATAAACCTTCTGCGGTAGATAGATAATCAATAGATTTGTCTTCTAAAAGTCTTTTCATTACTAAAGCTTCAACGTAAGGTTTTTCGAACAGAGGGTCAAAGGAACCATAGTACTGCTCGTAAAGCTGGTACAATTCATCGATATCCTCTTGGCTAATTCCAGCAATAATGCTTCCGTTTTTCTCAAGGTATGCTGCAAATTTTTGTAAGTCATTTGATAATACCAAAGAACTAGCAAACAAAATACTAAATACTAGTAAAAGATTAAAAATCCTAAAATACCTTTTCATAATAACACCTCCAGTAGATTTTTGAAACCAAATCTTATGAACAAAGCGTAACTTACCAAATGAAATTATCCCCCGCAGATTTTGCGGGGGATATTCTCGCTGTTATTCGTTATTTGCCGTTTGTGTAGATTCGGTGGTTGTTTGTGTCGATTCGTTTGTTGTTTGCGTTGACTGTTGTGTCGCTTGCGCCTCTTTTTGTTTAATCATATCTTCGAGTTCCTTTTCAGCCGAATCAAAGTTTATACTGTAATCTGGTTTGAGCTCTTTAAGCTTTTGTAAGTAACCTTTTGCTGTCTTTGGGTCATCGAGTAACTTGTTCATCTCGTACAATTTGTAGTAAGAATCTGCTCTTATCTTCACATCAACATCTGTTGCCTCAGCTAAGTCTGCAAATCCTTGGTAAACTTCAAAGAGTTGGTTCATTACATAATAGGCTCCACCTATTGAAAGATATGGTTTGATTGTGTCGTACAATTTCGAGTAATAATCAAATGCTACATCTTTTTTATCTGGGAAGTATTCTTTCATCCTTCTAAGTATTTCGAGAGAAGAACCTTTTACTTGGTCGTAAATGGATAGGATTATCTTCTTTTCGAACTCTTTAACATCTTCCCTTACCACATCTAATGACGTATCCGTGCTAGCTGCGATTCTATCTGCAACTACTAAGAACGCTGCTTTTTGCTCGGCTGGAATGTCGGTTCTTACTTCTTCTTGTTCTGTGAATAGCTCTTCATAGAATTTCTTGTAGGCGGTAAGTAAATCTTTTCCTTCAGTTGTTAATGCTTCGTACCATGTTTTGTAAACGGCATCCCTTATCTCAAATGCTACTTTGTTTTCTTCTTTCCATTTCTTGAAGTTTTCACCAAATTTTTCGTTCTTTAAGTCTGTAACGATTTCATTGAATGCATCTGATTTTTTGAAGTTCTCGAACGTGTCAACTTTTTGCACACTTTTAACATTGAAAACAAAGTAAGTGTCGTTGTAAGGGAATGAGACAATTGTTGATGTAGCATCGAAAATCATCTCTTCAAGCTCTTCTGGAAGTGTGCCTTTGTTCAATGTGTAATCTGTCATTGTCAGAGATGCTTCGGATGCAGCTTGGGTTACACCTTTTTCCATTGCCGATTTGACAAACGTTTCCATCTCTTCTTTGGTGGAGAAGGTAACATAAGAAGTTTCTGCTTTTGTGTATTTGTTTATAATATCTTCTTTGTTTTTGTTGTAATAATCCTGTATTTCTTTGTCGGCAACCATTCCAAGTTTGTCTTTTACAGCTTGTATTGTTAGTTCTTCTTCCTTTTGGCGTGTTAGCTCTTTTTCGTAGTTTGTGAGACTTCCGTATTGAACTTTAATTTGCTGGAGCTTTGCGTTATCTTTCTTTACTTCATCGATAGCTTTTTTGATTTCTTCTCTTACTTTATTTTTGTCCGGTTTGATTTTGTTAACTTCCGCATAGTAAAGCATCAATTTTCTGTTGAGTAAATCGACAGTGATTAACGTTTTGACGTACGGTTCCTCGATTACGGGGTCAAGCGATGGATTGCCATATTGAGCTAAAAGGTTCCCATAGATTTCTTCAACATTTTCTGGAAATACCCAGTATGTTTCATTTTTCAGAGGTGTTCCATCTTTGGTTAAGTATCCTACAGTTTCTTCTAGCGTTCTTTTAATCTTTTTCGCGCCCGGTGTGTAGTTGACTGCCAGTGCCCACAAGGCTATACCTGCGATGAATGCGATAGCTATAACCCAAATGAATACTTGCTGCCACTTACTTATGTGCTTTCTGAGTTTTACATCTTTGCTTTCTTTGCTCATGCTCTATCTCCCCCTTCTTCTGCTTTCTCAGAGATTTCAATTTCTTCTATGTCGATATCACCTTCAGGCCTAACAAGTGGGAATGCTATTACATCGCGTATATTAGGACTATCTGTCAACAACATAACAAGCCTGTCGATGCCTATTCCAAGTCCACCTGTTGGTGGCATTCCGTACTCAAGAGCTCTGATAAAGTCCTTATCGAGCATGTGCGCTTCCTCATCGCCAAGGTCTCTCAATTTTAATTGGTTCATGAACCTTTCAAGCTGGTCGACAGGGTCGTTGAGCTCGCTAAATGCGTTTGCCATCTCTCGACCGTAAATTATCAACTCGAACCTTTCAGTAACCCTTGGGTCCTCCCGATGTTTTTTGGCGAGTGGTGAAATTTCCACGGGGTGCTCAAGCAAGAATGTTGGTTGGATAACCTTGTCTTCCACAAGGTCCCAAAGCTTTTCTATCATGTGACCCCTATCTTCAATCTCGACATCGACACCGTGAGCCCTTAGAACAGAGAGCATCTTTTCGTCAGAATCTTCAAGTATATCCACACCAAGATTTTCTTTTATGAAATCTCTCATTTTTATCCTTCTCCAAGGTCTTGTGAAGTCTATTTCCTGACCTTGGTAAGTAATTTTCGTTGTTCCGAAAAGTTTCTCAACAATATAGGTTATGAGCTCTTCGGTGAGGTTCATCATATCCTCGTAATCTGCGTAAGCTTGATAGAGCTCTATGGAAGTGAATTCTGGGTGGTGTTTGTAGGAAATACCTTCGTTTCTGAAGATTCTACCTATTTCATAAACTTTGTCAAATCCACCAACTATGAATCTTTTCAAATGTAGTTCTGTTGCTATTCGCAGGTACATATCGATATCTAATGCATTACAGTGCGTGACAAATGGACGTGCAGAAGCACCACCTGTAAGGTATTGTAGTATAGGTGTCTCGACTTCATAGAAACCTTTCTGGTGCAAAAATTCGCGTATCATTCTAATAATGTCAGAGCGTATTCTGAACCTTTTTATGGTGTCGTCATTTGCAATCATGTCAACGTATCTTTGACGATATAGAATTTCTTTGTCCTTTATACCATGCCATTTTTCTGGCATAGGTCTGAGTGGTTTGACCAAGAGCTGGAACTTTTCGACAAGTATCGTTATTTCACCGGTATTGCTCTTGAATACAACTCCTTCAACACCGATTATATCTCCAATTGTTACATGTTCTTTGAAAAAGTCGAAGTTTTCCGTCTTATCTTTACGTACATAAGCTTGGATACGTCCGTAAGTATCTTTAATGTGGAAGAACGCACTTTTACCATGTTCTCTTATTGACATTATTCTTCCAGCTGTGGATACTCTCTGGTCAGTGACTTCTCCGTTAGCAAGGTGTTCAAACTGTTTCTTTATATCTTCAGTTGTGTGAGTCTTTGGATACGAGTATGGATAAGGGTTTATACCCATCTTTCGAAGTTCTTCAATTTCTCTGATTCTCTGTTCTCTGAAATCTTTAAGCAAGCAAAATCCCTCCTAAAAACATTGTTCTTTCGACTTTTTGCCCATTTTTCTCCTTTAGTTAATTGTTACCTTATTACTCAGCTGTTATGTCCAACACTTGATACTTAACAATTCCTTTTGGTGCTTTAATCTTTATTGTTTGACCTTTCTTTGCACCGTTGATTCCTCTTCCAAGTGGAGAGTCGATACTTATTTTATTTGCAAATATATCTGCTTCTTGTGGATTAACAAGCTGGACTTTTAATTCTTCACCTGTTTCGAGGTTTTTCAATAGCACCCAATCGCCAAGACTTACTGTTGATGAATCGAAGGCTTCAGCTATTATTTCAGCGTTCATGAGCATTTGTTCAAGTTCGTTGATACGGGAAGCGATTCTACCTTGTTCATTCTTTGCTTCTTGGTATTCTGAGTTTTCCGAAAGGTCACCGAGCTCTCTTGCTGCTTTTATCCTTTCTGGAATTTCAAACATGAGTTGGCGTTTTAATTCATCGAGTTCTTCTTTGAGTTTTTGGTAACCCGCTCTTGTTAACTTCACTTTTTCCATCACTTTATCCCTCCTGAAATCATGAGTAGTCTTTTTTTCTTAGAGATTTATTCACCGTTCTTTTGTGATTCTTGGCGCAGTTCTTTTATGACCTCTATAAATTGATCAATTTCTCTGAAATCTTTGTAGACAGATGCAAAACGGACATAGGCGACCTGGTCGGTTTTCTTCAGTTCATCCATAACTATTTTGCCAATTTGCTCAGTACTTACCTCAACCGTTCCGCTTTTCTGCAAAGTGGAGACAACGTTGTCTACTATCCTTTCTATATCTTCCAATGTGACTGGTCTTTTTTCAAAAGCTTTCAGAAGACCATTTAATATCTTTCTCCTGTCAAATTTTTCTCTTCTACCGTCTTTCTTAATAACCGTAATAGGTCCAGTTTCATACCTCTCGTATGTAGTGAACCTTGCATGACAGCTAGGACATTCTCTCCTGCGTCTTATCGCTCTTCCTTCGCTAAGTTCTCTCGAATCAAGCACCCTTGTGTCTTCGTATCCACAGAACGGGCACCTCATATTTGCTCACCACTTCCTTTTGCCTTCTCCAAAAGTTTTTCCAATTTTTTGAATCTATTGTATACCATACTTTTTGTGAGCGGTGGCTCAAAGAGTTCTCCAAGTTCGGATAATGGAAGGTCTTCGTGTTCTAATCTTAGCTCAACAAGTTTTCTTAGCTCATCTGGTAAATTTTCTAATCCTATTTTTTCTATGATTTCATTGATGATTTTTAGTTGTTTTGCGTTACTTTCACCTGTTCGCTTAGCATTGGCACTTAAAAAATTAAGTGTGCGGTTTATATCCGCCCTTATTTCACGAGATGTTGTTATTTTTTCTATATGTGACGCTGCGCGAATTGCACCCATTAGCTCCAACACTTCTTGTATATCGTAGCCACGTTTTAAGTAGTATCTATAATTATACCTCAACTTTGTGATTTTTCCAATCACACCAAGAAATTCTTCCAACTTTTCGTCAACAAAATAAAGTAATTGCTCACTATAAGAAACAAGTTCAAAGTGATAGTTTTTTGCAGGGTCCGTCACGGAACCCGAAGCAACAAAAAATCCGCGCAAGAATGCACCGAATAATCCGATATCTTCTTGTATTTCTTTGGGCATTGAAAGAATTGACAATTGGAGTTTCTCAAGTATATTGGTCGGAATAAAAATTTGAACTCTTTTACGTTGGAGTTTGTTCTTTATTAGTGTTAGCTTCTTTTTGTCTATACCCAAAAGGTGTAATAAATTCATAACCCTTCTGGCAGCAGGTATAAATCCAACTTCAAGCAAAACATAACTATCAACAGAAGTTTTTACGTACGTACCTTTACCTTTTAAATAACCAATAATCTCAGCCTGTGCCTCATCTGGGCTGAGAACTTCCACCTGGCATAATTCGCCTTTAACTTCTTCCGAAAATGTGTATCTCACAGCTTCACCTCTAAATCTGGTGATTTTCTTTCGAGTTTTTGGTTCTTAACTGAGTTCAATAAATTAAACAATATTTCTGATATTAAAACAGGGTCGTGACGAATTCTATATTCACCCTCAAATATTACTGAAGCATAATGCCCCAGAATTACACGATTATCGTCGATATCCACTTTTACAGGTTCGGCACCTTTTTCAATATACTTTTTAAGAACCTCTTCGTTTCTTGGAGTGTATGAGTGAATAATGTAATCAAGAGACACTCCTGCATACCTTTCAATTTCTTTTACATGGTCTTTGAGAGTGTATCCAAAGGTTTCTCCTGGTTGTGTCATGATGTTGCTTATGTATATCTTTACGGCACGTGACTTTTTGAGAACTTCTTGAAAACCCTCCACAACCAAGTTTGCAATGACACTCGTATACAGACTCCCAGGTCCGAAGATAATTGCATGGCTTTCTTCTAATATTTTCTGAACTTCCGGGTTTATTCTCGCAGGTTCATGTAGTTTCAGTTCGACTATACGGTTCTTTGTCTTTTTGCAATATTCAACAATATTTGTTTCTCCAACTACGTGTGTTCCATCTTCGAAGACAGCCAACAATCTCGCCATTTGCAGAGATACAGGAAGAACCCGCCCTTTTATTGCAAGAATATCAGAAGCCCTTGCTACGGCTTCTGCAAAACTTCCCGTAATTTTTGTTAATGCCGCCAGAATGATATTACCAACACTGTGCCCTTTCAAAGAACCATTTTGAAATCTATAGTTAAACAGTGCACTCAAAATGCTTTCAGAATTTGCAAGTGCTACTAAGTTGTTCCTTATATCGCCTGGAGGTGGAACGTTCAATTCTTCCCTGAGTATACCAGAACTTCCACCTTCATCGGTTATTGTAACCACAGCGGTTATCTCATATGGATAATTTTTTAATCCTCTTAGTAGCGTTGAGAGACCTGTGCCACCACCAACAGCAACAACTTTCATCCAAGAGCCACATCCCTGTGCTCAATTGTTGTTTTGAAGTTTTCTTTTTCAAGTTGGGAAGCTAATTCCTCAGCAAAATAAACAGACCGGTGTTTGCCACCGGTGCATCCTATTGCAACCACCAACTCTCGTCTACCTTCTGAACAGTATCGGCTAATAGCAAAGGAAACAACGGATTTAATTTGGCATAGATAATCGTTTACTCCATCGACATTTTTCAAAAATTCTTTTACTTCTTTGTCTCGTCCATCTTTTTGGCGAAGTTCAGGGATGTAGAAAGGATTAGGGAAGAAGCGAACATCAAAAACGAAATCTGCATCAAGTGGTATCCCATACTTAAATCCAAAGCTGATGATGTGTACGGTAAAATCTTTGCTTTCGCTACTTCCAAGAAGCTTAGTTAGTTTTTCTCTCAATTGATGAGGGTTTAGTTGAGAGGTGTCAATGACAATATCTGCCATTTCAAGAACATCTTTCATCATTTCTATTTCCAGGTCTATGGCTTCCGTCACGGATGTCGTTTGTTTTGAAAGTGGGTGAGCTCTTCTAGTGTGTGCAAATCGCTGGACCAAAGTTTGCTTTGTAGCTGTTAAAAAGACCACCTTTGTGAAAGGAAATCTCTCTTTGACGTCTGCAATTGTCTTTTTAACATTGCCAAACATATAGCCTCGAATGTCTATGACTATTGCTAACTTATCAACGCTCGGTAATACAAGACTTGCTACCTGATATGTAACTTCCGGTGGAAGGTTATCTATGCAAAAGAAACCCAAATCCTCGAGCAAGCCAGCTGCTGTAGACTTACCCGCTCCCGAGTACCCTGTCAATATCACAAGCTCTTTCAAAGTATACCACCTTCTGTTCTAACTCTGTGACTTCAAGATGTTTCACTTGATAAGGATGTCTAAACCCAATCTTTTTAATCTTTTTCTCAAACTCTTCTGGATTGCCAGTTACATAAAACTCAACAAACGGCTTTCCACTACCAACAAGGTGCGATATTTCCCTAACCATTTCATCAGCAGGGTCGATGATTCTAACGTTTTCCATAACTCGTGCTATTATGTCCTTAAGGAATGGGAAATGTGTACATCCAAGAATCAGTTCGTCGGGTTTAAACTTTCTAAACGGTTCAAGGTAGAATTTAACAACAGCCTCAACCATGTTGCCATAGAATATGCCTTCTTCAACCAATGAAACGAAAAGTTGAGCGGGCCTTTGAGCAACTTTTTTCCCTCTTTCTTCAAGAGCATGTTTATAGATACCGCTCTGAACGGTTGTATGAGTGCCTATAACCGCAACTCTCTCATATTTCGAGGCGTTAACACCTGCTTGTATGATGCTGTGATATGGAATTTTGAAAGCATGGCGATATTTCGCTATTGTTGAATCTGAAGTGTTACATGCTGCAAATATTCGCTCAACTTTTCGTTCCATCAGAAAACCAATGATTTCCCTACTGAAAGTTTCTATTGTATCACGTGGTTTCGTGCCGTATGGAGCACGCATAGTGTCTGCAACATAAATATAATGAGCTGGTAGGGTTTCAATCAATTTTTTTAGGACCGAAAGTCCCCCTATTCCTGAATCGAATAGTCCAATTCTCATTTGCTCTTATACCCCTCCATGGTAAGATTTTTTTAGTTATGAGTTTTTAACCCAACGTTCTAATCTTCTCTTTCACTCGGTTATAAAGTTGGTCAATTTCTTTTTGAGTATTGTACTCATTTTCGAGTAAGTCACAAAGCATGAGAACTAAGAGCTCATCAAATGGAATTTCGTCGTAGAGGCTTCTGTAAGATATTTGAAGTTCTTTAAGCCTTCTGAGTACGTAATCTATGAGTTCGTCAGAGCCATCAGTAGCAAATTCGTAATCTTTACCAAAAACAGATATTTTAACCTTCCTCATGTTCGCTCACTTCCAATATGCGCATTAAGTCTTTGACTCTGACAACAAGCTTGTTTATGATTTCTTCGTTGTTTCTAAGCAGGTTCTCTAAATGGTTCTTTTCTCTTTCCAATTGACTAATTCTCTCAATTGCTTGATTGAGCTCATTCCATAGTTTTTCGTTTTCTTTTTTCAGTTCCACGTAACTTGTTACTATACCCTCTACCAAACGTTCCAATTCCTGCACCTTTTCATTCATTATACCACGCTCCCCTGCGTTTTACCAGTTTCCGAAAGCGATAAAGTTTGTTACGTTTGTAATAAAAATAACTAACGGGTGCATTATCATTGGTAAAATCCATAAGACAAGAAGTCCCAGCATGAATAGGATACCATAAAAATTAAATTTTATGTACCATTCGTATGACTTGTCTGGCAAAAACGCCAAGACTATCCTTGAACCGTCAAGTGGGGGGAGAGGTATCAAAGAAACTATGGATAAAGTAAAGCTCCATTTTGAAGCAGTGTAGAAAAGGTTAAAGAGTATTGGGGAGTTTGAAAATCTACTCAATATCCCGTAGATTACTCCTATCAAAGAGCTAGCAACAATACCATAAATTGAGAAAAGCAACAACCTTCTTTTTCTGATTTTGAGGTAATCAATCAAAGGAGCTCTAGTCCAACCAAAGTCGAAGAACAGAAAAGTTATTAATCCAACGGGGTCGACATATCCGATGGGTGATTTTTTCAGAAGTGGGAAAAATCCACTCGGTGGGTCATACAACCCCACACTTATTCTATAAAATAGGCATCTGAAAAACTCACGTGGCCAGCTAATTAAAACGTAAGCAGCAAAACCATATAACACATTTTTCAAAGCAGAGATAACAAGCTGGTTCAAACAAGTCCCCCTCCCCTGCGCTTAGAACAAGATGAACGCAGTAACTTTTTACTTTTGTGGAGTCAAACTTCTGTCTTACTCCACCCAAGTTCGAGTTTCTTTTGTTTGGCGTATTCTTTCACTTCATGTATCTGTTCGTAAGTCATATTGTTCCACCAATACGGTAACACAGTATTGTTAAGCAATAATGGATCTTCAAGACCTGTAAGCTTTCCTTTGTTTACCAAGTCTATCCATATGTCCGTTCCTACAATAGGAGTAAATTCGTTAATGGAAAAGTCTATATCTATAGCTGCACAAACATCTACTGCGTTTTTGACATCTTCAACGCTTTGCTCAGGCAGATTAACCATAATATATGCACTAACTTCTTTATGTGTAAAACCTGCGTTGTGTAGGATTTCAGATGCACGAACAATGTCTTCGTCTCTAACTTTACCACCTGTTTTAATTTGAAGCTCACCGGATGTTTCGTATCCAAGTTTGATTGTTTTGAAATTGGCTTCGAAAAGTAAATCCGCAGTTTCTTGGTCTAACAACCGTGCATGTATGCCATTTGGTAAGTGAAACCTGATTCTTTTATGGAGATTTTTTTCTAAGATTTTTCTTAAAATGCGTTTAAAGTGTTTTTCTTTATTGATAAGTATCGCATCGTCGAAAAAGACTATATCTTTGATATTCAGTATCTCAGAGAACTTTTCTATTTCCTCTATTACTTTCTCAGGACTTTTGAATTTCATAGTTTCCCAATTTCTATGGGCGATACAATATGTGCATCGATAAGGACAACCAAGTGTTGTTAACAAAACAACGTATCCTACACTATTATACAACTCATAAGCAGGTGATAGGTCTGTGAACCAATCAATATCTGTGCTAGGAATGTCCCATCCAAGTAAATCGTTAAGAAAGTGAGGTAAGTACCTCAAGTCTGTTTTTGTAAAAACATAAGCACCAGATTTCTTGGCTACGTGAGGCTGGTTTCTTGCAAAGAACCCCCCAATCACAACAGGAACGGAAAGTTCCTCTTTCAAAACACGTATAGTATCAAAATAACCAGGATACCAATAAGTCAGGGTAGACGTTACGAAAACTACACTTATATCATTTTTAACTTCTTTCAATCTTTTCCTAAAAAGTTCTTCAGGCATTCCGTATCTTTTGTATTTTCTTGGCATGAAATGTAGTATTTCTGGTTTTTTTATCTCGATGTGTGGGAACTTCCCTGTGCCGTAAAATTTGTCTTTTGGAACTTTTGTATACAGTGGCAATTCGGGGTCGTATCTATTCATCAAATCGATTAGTTCGACTTCTATGCCAAGACTTTTCAAAAAGCTCCCCACATATAGCAAGCCAACAGGTTTCAACCAAAAGTCGTAAGCAGCGAAATCTTCAATCCAAGGATTTACGAGTAATATTTTTCTTTTCTTCATAGAAATAGTACATCCCTCGCAGTGTCAAATCTTTGTCGATTATTCCATCAACTATATCCTTTACAAAAACAGATTGACCACCGGTATGTATTATCTTTGGAGTTTCTTTGAATTCTTTGATTATATTCTCCACAACATATTTTACTGCACCGACTGTTGCATTAATAGCACCAATTTGTATATTCGATTCAGTGTCTTTGCCTATGAACGTTGGGTGTGGTTTAAGCTCAACTAATGGTAACTTCGCGGTGCCTTTGAACAGCGCGTTTACCATCATTGCAAAACCAGGCATTATAGCTCCGCCTTCGTAGACACCGTCTCGAAGCACCTCAATTGTTATCGCCGTTCCGTAATCTACAACAATACAGTTATTCCCGTAATCCTTTTTGGCAGCTATAACATCGCAAACTCTATCTGCACCGATTTCTTTAGGATAATGCACGTTCCATATTATTTTATCATAATCCTGTGCTCTGACAAAATATACTTCTCCATTTCCATATTTTTGAGCAAAATATTCAAAGACAACATTTACTGAAGGAACAACAGAAGAAACAACTATCGGCAAATTTTCAACGTAGTCTTTGAAAAAGCTCTTCAAAAATGCATATAGTTCATCCTCGGTTTCATACTTTGAGGTTGAAATTCGATATTTTTCGAATTCTTTACCTTCTCTTGTTAGAGCGACTGTTGTATGTGTATTTCCAACATCGAACAACAAAACCATAATTTAGAAGACCTCCTCGCGTGTTACCGAGTTACAATCTTTACCATCGCGTGGTTACTTCCACAGCAGTTTCAGGAAGTATCTTGTATTTCTCCAGAATCTCGCGTATATCTTTTGTGACGTATATCCTTACGATTTGTATCAGATTGCTTTTCATGAAGTTATAAGCCGGGTATTGCCTAACGTATTCTTCAAATGTCATCAGGCTGTGCTTTTTAAGTATGTATATATTACTTCTCAGAAACTCTTCAGGATGAACGATTGTAAGCTTGTAAGGAGTATCTATTTTGAAAATTTCGTCAAAGTTGCTGAGAATGTGCTTGATTGTTTTCATGTCTTCTTCATCGGCGATTTCCAAGCATCTTTCAAGTCTCAGACGAATTTTTTGTAGCAAGTCTCCGGCGATGCCTTGGCTCACAAGTGTTGGGTCGACTCCTTCAATAGAGAATGGAGTTTCCAGAACTACTTTCCACAGATTTCTTGACTTTAATCTCTCGACAATTTCGTAAGCCATTACTATGTCAAGCTCGAGCGGTTGAAGGTCTATTTCGTATTTCAAAAGCGCTTGCTTTGTATCTTCTCCACCACCGTATTGTTCAACAAGGTTGTAAAAATTGAATATAACTTCGTTAATGATTGTTTGGTCAGTAAGGTCCAAGAACTTTTCAATATCCAAAACGCGTTCGTCTAATTTAAGTGCCTTGTACGAAAGGTCCAAGAGCTCTTGTATCATCATGTCTGCTGCCCTTGAAGTTTTGTGGAAATAGACGTTCTTGTACATCATAAACCTACCAAACAATATTGTGTAAATCTCATCGACGACTTTTGAATCGTAAGCAAGTATGGCTTTCCCATCTTTTTCAACTATTTTCGAGTTCCTTATCAATCTGTCTATAGAACCTGTACCGAACCCTCTTGTTCCTGCATAGTATGAATCTCTCAGAACAAAGTCGAGACGGTCCGCACCAAGTGGACCTTGGACAACCGCAAATTCAATCGTTCCTTTTTCTTCACCTTCGTAAACCTTTATCACTTCTTCCATCAACTGTGCAAAGTTCTCTTCCATATTAGTTGAGAGTTCACCAAGTGTTATCTCCAAATCTTCTAACACAGCCTTTTTTAGAGCTGATGGAGCTTCTTCATACTTCTTTTTTAATTCTTTTGGAAAGTATTCTCTCAACAATCTAGTTCGATATTCATCGTGTCCATCATTAAACCCAAGCCTTTTGTAAACAACATCGTCAAATTGATGACTAAATGGTCCATGACCGATATCGTGGAGGAGTCCTGCGAGGCGTAAAATACGGACTTTATCTGGAGTATCGTAAAGATGTTCAGCGTAGATTCCGGAAAGATGCATCACGCCAAGCGAATGTGCAAAACGTGTATGAGTTGCCCCTGGATATACGTATTCAGCACCTACCAATTGGCTAAGGTATCTAAGCCTTTGCATTGCTTTGGTATCGATAATTAATATCTCGATTGGATAAAGCATAATTTCAGAATAAATTGGGTCTCTTGAAACCTTGTGATACACAATTATCGCCTCCTGTTAAAATCTGGTTGTACTGTTATTTTACCATATAACAACGAAAATTGCATATATTATTGCAGCAATTGCAAAAAATGTTTTTGTTTGTTTGGTATTTGTCGTTTTCACCTACTTGCAATGAATGGCAAAAATGTTGTATAATTAATACGAAAATTGTAAGACGTTCGGCTTTTGTGTTTTAACTTTACTTATTCAACTGTGTCAATTCATTCAAAAATGGGGGGATTTCCCACACCACAATAAAAGGAGGGGTTGGCTGTGAAAAAGGTTCTTGTGGGACTTTTGGTGCTTGTTGCACTGTCCATTTTCGCTGTACAGGTTAACTACGGTATCTTCTCTGATATTACGACAACGAACATCTGGAACTTGCTGGGCTCAGGTTCGTCTACTTGGAACTTCGTCGTTCAAATTTGGAAATATCCTTCTCTGCTTGGTATGAACAAAGATGGTGCTCTCATACCATCCGCGGCTGTTGAAATTCCCAAACTTGTCAAAGAAGGAAACATGTATACAGTTACGGTTAAACTCAGAAAAGACATGCGCTGGTCAAACGGTGCTCCATTCACAGCAGATGACGTTGTTTTCACTTACACAACAGTAAAAGAGATGGAAATTCCAGGCGGTAACTGGGGTGGAGCTTACGAACCAGAAAAAGTCGAAAAGATAGATACTTGGACAGTGAAATTCTACTTCAAAGAAAAGAAAACGATGACGATTTACTACGACACACTTATGACAGCTATTGTTTGCAGCAACTACTGGAAACCGATAGTAGAAAAAGCAAAGAAACAAAAAGACCCAGTAAAATGGCTACTTTCACAAGAAGTTATTGACCCAGGTATAACTGCATTGAACCTTGGAAAGATTGAAAAAGGTGCGTTTGTGCAAGTTGTAAAACAAGTTCCAAATGACAAATACTGGGCATACGGTGAAAAGAACATTTACTACAAAGGTGGCGGATTCTCAATCGTTAACCCAAAAACAGGGTTCAAATGGTCAACAGGCGATACGAAGCAACCTGTTACACTTGAAGTTGTTAACGGACCGTTCGTAGATACCATTGTTTACAAAATCTTCGGTAACAAACAAGTTGCTATCCAAGCTCTCATTGCTGGCGACATTGACTACATTTACAACCCAGTCGGACTTACAGCAGGTGAAGCTGAACAACTCAGAGGTCAAAAGGATATAAAGATTGTTTCCAACCCACAACTTGGATTCAGGTACCTTGCATTCAATATGAGAAAGTTCCCAATGAATGTAAAAGAGTTCAGACAAGCTCTTGCAGCACTTATCGACCGCGATTTCATTTGTAACCAAGTGCTCCAGGGTAGGGCAATCCCACTTGCAACACCAGTACCACCAGCAAACAGCTTCTGGTATAACTCTGCTGTCAAGACCATCGGAGAAGGACTCAGCATGGGTGAGAGATATCAACTTGCAGTCAGTCTGCTCAAGAAAGCAGGATTCAAATGGGATACAGAGCCAGTTATCGATCCAAAAGACGCAAAGAACCCAGTTAAGACACCTGGTAAAGGTTTGAAAGGTCCAGACGGAAAACCAGTACCAACACTCACACTCCTTTCACCGGGTATGGACTACGACCCAATGAGAGCACAGACAGCTATGTACATCGAACAGTGGGCAAAGAACATAGGCATACCTCTCAACTTGAAGCTCACAGACTTCAATGAAATCGTTACGAAAGCATTTGATGATGTCGACTTCGATATGTACATACTTGGTTGGGGTATTGGAAGAGTTCCAACATACTTCAAGTCATTCTGGCACAGCTCTGAAATGGCACCAGACGGATTCAACACACCAGGTTACGCTAACCCAGAATTCGATGCACTTGTTGAAGAATTCGAATACGCAGATACGTTCGAACAAGCAAGAAAAGCTATTTTCGAAGCGCAGAAGATACTTGCAGAAGATTTGCCATATATAATCCTCTTCACAAACCCATTGATTGAAGCTTACAGAACATCCATCCAATTCCCGTTTGATCAGGTGCTCGATGGTATCCAGGGTTACTCTGGATTCCCAGAAGGTGTGAGAAGAGTTCAATAAAACAAAATAAGTAGCACTTAACTCCGAAAACTCATTTTTGAGGTCCCCCCGCAAGGGGGGACTATTAAATGAGGTGCTTGAGAGATTCCGAATTAGAAATACAAAAAACTTCCCAAAGCATATAAACGTGTCCAAACTGATTAAAGGGAGAGGTGAAGATGAGAGGCTGGGAGCTGATAGTGTTTGCAGTCGTTATACCTTTGATAGGAGTATATTACTCTCTGAAAAAAGGGAAAAAACCTATGAATTACATATTCCTTGCAATCTCACTTGCACTATACTACGGAGCTCTTTTTAATGTTAAGTATCTTTATCTATTTAGTCCAAGATTCAACTTCATCATTGCTCCGATAATATACTTTTATGGCTTCGACCTTCCTGGACTTGCTAAGTTTATCAGAAACAGGACTGCACAGATTGTTCTGTTACTTGTTATATATGTCACCGTTGTATTCTTCATCTTCTTAGCGATGCCGGGTGATTACACTACGAAATTTTTGGATCCAAAGTTGATGAGAAATCCTGAAATGTATGAAAAAATAAGAAAAATGTTTGGTGTAGACGACCCGTGGTATGTTAAGTATTACAAACACATGAGGAATTTCTTTAACTTGGAGATGGGTATATCGTTCAGTGAATATCCTAGGAGAGTTGAAGAAATCATCGCCGAAAGGTTACCGAGGACTCTGTTTCTGTTCCTTGCAAGTTCTGTTCTTTCGTTCCTGCTTGGTTTTGACCTTGGGAAGAGAATTGCATGGAGAAGAGGAGGGTTAATAGATAAGGCAGCCACGTTCGTGGGAATTGTCTTTTGGACGATTTTCACTCCATTCTACATGCTTATCCTTATATGGTTCTTCGCGGTTACACTGAAATGGTTCCCACTTTCTGGATTTATTACCCCTGCAAAGTGGTTTGATGCCCCGTTTGGTGCACAAGATGTGTTTATAAGGTTACTGTGGACTGAATTCTTTTTGCTCGTTATGTGGATAGCTGGTGTGATTGTTGCTTCGAAGTTGAAAACAATCAAATCAAAACGAATTGCTGTATGGTCCTTTATAGTTGTTGGTATAATACTGGCAGTGATTTACTGGACTACGAATAAAATGGGAACGTATGCGCTCGATATAATCTACCACCTTGCACTCCCTGTAATTGCACTTGTGACATTGCACTTTGCAGGAGATATGCTTGTTATGCGTGATACTATGCTTGAAGTCATTAAAGAAGACTATATTACAACCGCCCGAGCAAAGGGACTTCCAGATAAGGTTATACGAGATAAACATGCCGCAAGAACTGCTTTGCTACCTTTAATGACAAGTTTTGTTATAGGTCTTGCTTCTACAGTGAGTGGAGGAGTTATCACAGAAACGATGTTCTCGTGGAAAGGTATGGGACTAACCCTTCTTGAGGCAACAACTTCTCAAGATACACCGTTAGCTATTGGGTGTCTTGTCTTTACAGGTGTTTTGGTACTTATCGCCCACCTGGTTGCTGATATACTTTACGCATTCTTAGACCCAAGAATCAGATACTAAGTGAGGTGATAGCAGATGGCACAAACTAAAAACGCTGAACTTAAAGAATCAATACTGAAGATAAAATTCAAGCTTTTTATTAAAAATTTCAAAAAGAACTGGGCACTCTTCAAAGAGAGCAAAATGGGAATGTTTGGGCTTTGGGTTATCATAGCCTTTGGTATATTTGGGGCACTATCTCCCATTGCCCTTAACATACTTGACCCGAATATCTATGACCCTGTCACGGGTCTCGATCCAAGGATACTTTCCAGCAAGTACATCACCGATTATCTATCAACTCAAAACTTAGTCAAAGGAATCGAAATTCCAACAGCTCAAATATGGGTTTATTCGTTTATGGATAAAGGCGAAGCCTTTAAAGAGACTATGGAGAACCTTGTGAGAAACTCCCAATACGAAATTATGACCACTTACGCTCCAGACGCTCTAAGGCATTTGCTTGATACGATATCCGACAGTTACATCCCTGCCAAAGAGAGAATGTACTTCCAAAATAGCATTTCAGAGCTTGTTGAAAAAGGTATAATTAGGTTCTCGGCGTTAGTTAGTGTTAAAGATATAGGAAACAGGGATAAATTCTCTTTCCAGAATTTTTCCGAGTTGCTCCAAAAAGTTGATTACACAACTTTGGCGATTGCTTTATCGCCTTACAAAGATTCAGATGAAGTCTCAAGAGTAATGCTTTGGTTCAGAAGTTTGAACAGAGATAAGCCGGAAGTTGTTGATGATTTCAATACAAAATTATCCGCCGAGTATCCTCAAGAGCAAGTTGAGGAAGCCGAAGATAAAGTGTTAGAAGTTGCAAGGTCTTTGGTTTCTGAAAGTGCTGGGCAACAGCTATTTGTAAGTTCGGATTCACAATTTTCAGAAGTAGTAAATAACGATATTGTTAGTGTTTCCGATTTGGTTAATGCAGCCGTGTTTCCGTTGATTCAGGAACTATTAGTAATAGGATACAAGGATGAAGAAATAACTGAAAAACTAAACGCATCCAGATTCAATCATCTTGTAGAGATTGCAAAGAGTAAGCTTTCTGATCTTTCAAAGAAGGAAATCCTCGAACCTGCTTTGAAAAAAGCCAAAGCAACGCTTACAACAATTGAAGAAGAAATGAAAGAAGCTGGCGTTGAAGTTTCTTACAAGGATGTAGAAAAATTCCTGCAAGCATACGCAGGTTTTGAACTGGCAAAGGTTTCTATTGATATTGGTCCAGAAACAAGAGCTAAACTTGAGAATGAGATAAGAAAATACTCGGAAGAAACCTATAAATCATATGTGTATGAGATGAACAAGATATTCAAAGATATAGCTATGGCACGGTCAATGATGGCAATGCTTTTGAATGATACTAATGTTCCTGACAGTTACGAGATACTTGGTAGTCAGGTCGT
The DNA here is from genome assembly GCF_059913585.1 of Fervidobacterium sp. Lineage (NCBI taxonomy): Bacteria > Thermotogati > Thermotogota > Thermotogae > Thermotogales > Fervidobacteriaceae > Fervidobacterium > Fervidobacterium sp. The sequence goes on along the minus strand of NZ_DBOLZL010000023.1, from coordinate 276,374 downwards.
AAAAGTGTTATCTGACCCCGTAACATCTCTTATGGCTTATGCTTTTGGAGGAACAAATAAACTACAAAAAGTTATTTCCAACATAGAAGATTCACAGTTGGATGATTTCAAACGACTAGATATCGTTGAAAAACTGAAATCGCATGAAAATAAGGAACCAATCGAAGCGGTGAACTTCTTGATTGGTCAAGGAGATATCAACGAGGAAATATACCAAAAAATGATAGATGAACACAAGACCTATTTGGAAGACACTGGAATCTGGAAGAAGATCTCTTCGGAAACTATTGCGCAAATGAATCCAAAAACCGTAGAGTGGAACAAAAAGTTTGCCGAGGAAAAACTTGTTGAGTTATTCAATAGCCTATCTCTTACCAATAAAATCGGAGTTGCTCATCCGCTTCCACCAAGTAGATGGCATTGGCTTGGAACAGATCCTATTGGAAGGGATATATTAGTACAACTAATGGTTAGTACACCAAGTGAGTTCGTATTGGGTGTACTTGCCGCACTCATTACGGTTGTTATAGGTACGATAATTGGGACTGCATCGGCATATTACGGCGGAGTAGTTGATGTTATATTCATGCGTATAGCTGACTTAATGATGCTCTTCCCATCTATAGCATTCTTGATAGTCCTCTCAGGCTTCATGACGATGAATTTGTTCAAACTCGCCGTTATTCTTGGTTTACTTGGTGGTTTTGGCGGTATCACGCTTGTTTTGAAAGCCCAAGCACTTACAATTAAGGTAAAACCCTACATCGATGCTGCAAGAGTGTCTGGCGGTAGCCATGGGTACATAATCTTTAACCACATAATTCCAAACGTCATGCCACTCTCATTCCTTTACATGATGTTTAACGTAACTGGTGCTATCTTTTCTGAGGCCGTTCTTAGCTTCTTCGGACTTATGAAAGTTAGAATGTCTTGGGGATTGATGATAAATACCGTTTGGAGTTCAGGATACCTTGGTTCTGGTAATATTGGTGCTTACTGGTGGATGTGGGTCCCAGCTGGTGGAGCTATCACACTCCTTTGTTCTGCGTTCTACTTCCTCGGTAGGGGACTTGAAGAAATAGTCAACCCAAGACTTAGAAAGAGGTGATTGTTGTGGCAGTGTTGAAAGTTGAAGACTTAAAGATGCACTACAAAACAAAAATGGGCTATGTAAAAGCCGTTGATGGGATATCGTTTGAATTGGAAGCTGGGGAAAGTCTTGGTATAGTCGGAGAATCTGGTTGTGGTAAAACATCTGTCTCTATGACGTTACTAAGAATACTGCCCGAAAACGCAGAATTCAAAGGTGGGCATGTATGGTTTAACGATAATGGTAAGATGGTCGACCTCGTTAGTTTGTCGGAAGAAGAAATGCGTCACTATAGATGGAAAGGTATTTCAATGGTCTTCCAAGCTGCAATGAATTCGCTAAACCCAGTGTACAGAGTCGGTGACCAAATCGTCGAAGCTATACTCAACCACTATCCAGATACACCTATCGACGAAGCAAGGGCAAAGGTTGCGAAACTTTTTGAATTAGTTACACTTGACCCAAAACGTATGGACCAATACCCTCACCAATACAGTGGCGGTATGAAACAAAGAGCAGTGATTGCACTTTCACTTTCTTGTGACCCAAGAGTTATAATTGCGGACGAGCCTACAACTGCATTGGATGTTATTGTGCAAGACAAGATATTGAGAGAATTAAAGAAAATACAAAAAGAACTCAACATGGCGATGATTTACATCTCTCATGATATTGCTGTTATTGCAGAAGTAAGTGATAAAATAGCTGTAATGTACGCAGGGAAGTTTGTTGAACAAGCGGATGCAACAACTGTCTTCAAACGTCCGATGCATCCGTACACGTTCTTGCTCATGAATGCATTCCCGAGCCACGTTGGTGAGAAGAAAAAGCTGTTTACAATACCTGGAGAGCCACCAAACTTGCTTAATCCGCCTACAGGATGTCGATTTGCACCAAGATGTCCATGGGCAACAGATAAGTGCCGTACCGAAGAGCCGGAATACAAAGAGGTTGAAAAGGGACATTACGTAGCCTGCTGGCACCCACTGACGGAAGAGGTGAGAAGAGATGCGTTCAGAAAATAAGAATGTACTACTTGAAATAAAGAATTTGAAAAAATACTTTCCGGCTGAAAGAGCACTCTTTTCCAGGGCAAAACACTTTGTACACGCAGTAGATGACGTATCGTTCGAAATTTTGGAAGGCGAGTCGCTGGGACTTGTTGGTGAATCTGGTTGTGGAAAAACAACGACGGGTAGGATGGTAGTAAGATTGGAAACACCAACGGATGGAACGATAAAAGTGCTTGGAAAAAATATCGATGAATATGAACGGATGGAATATCATGCGATGGTTCAAATGATATTCCAAGATCCATACGAATCACTGAACCCAAGGATGACGATATTTGATATAATCGCAGAGCCACTAAATATACACAACATCGGAACACTTGAGGATAGAGAAGAGAAAGTTTCACAACTACTCCAGGAAGTTGGTCTTACGCCACCTGACAGCTTTTTGTGGAGATATCCTCATGAACTTTCCGGAGGACAAAGACAAAGAGTTGCCATAGCAAGGGCACTCGTTTTGAATCCAAAGCTCATTGTTGCAGACGAACCGACATCGATGTTGGACGTTTCTGTGAGAACGGCAGTTATGGAACTGATGATGGAATTACAACAAATCCATGGGATGAGTTATCTATACATAACGCACGACCTTGCTGTTGCAAGGTATATGGTTAACAGGATAGCAGTTATGTATCTTGGAAAGATTGTAGAACTTGCCGAGACAGAAGAATTGTTACACCATCCAATGCACCCATACACAAGAGCACTCATGGATGCTGTCCCTGTGCCAGACCCAGAATACAAAAGAAACGAACCAAACATCATCGGTAACATCAGTGCACCAATCGACCCACCACCGATATGTAGATTCTACGACAGATGTCCATTTAAAGTGGACAGGTGTAAAACAGACCCGCATCCAGAACTAAAGGAAGTTGCACCAGGTCACTATGTTGCCTGTTATTTGGTGCATGAAGGTAAGATAAAGTAAATCAAGATTAGATAATAAGATAATATTCCCCTTGTTGTCAGAAATGGCAACAAGGGGTTTTTCTTTTTTGGAAAAAGTTCCAAGACCGTGAAATAATTGGTTCTCAGAATGATAAAATAATAAGATAGTAAAACCAATAAACTGTCAAGGAGGTAGAGCTAGCGTGCACAAAATCAACAAGCTCTCCTTTTTATCTCTTGCACTGTTAGTTCTCTTACTTATCTTTCTGACTCTTTCCGCATGTTATCCTTTGAAAACAGTATCTGCTGGCAAGATACAAGTTTCGATAAACGTTAATACCCCCAAACCAGTAGAAACAAAGGACACGAAACATAAGATTAATGCATACATCGATGAAGTATCGAGTGTCGAGTTGGTTGTTTACAATTCAGCGAACGCAGAAGTCCTTAGGCAAAGTGTGAACAAAAACAACGATATATCTTTTTCATTTGAATTACCAAGCGGTGGTACCTACAAGTTCGTTGTAAATGGGAAACGAGAGGACAACAGCTTAGTCTTCACTGGTGAGAAGGTTCAAACACTCCAATCAGGACAAAGTTACACAATTACCATCGATACAAAATTTGTAAATGGTTATCTCACAGTCTTTGTAGACTTAGATGATGAGTTGTTGGTTATGTATGATGTTCAGGAATTAAGAGCTCTTCTAAAAGACAGTTCGGGTACCGTTATCAAAGATGAGAGCTTCCAGATAACACCACAAGCTACGAGGTTAAGCCTCTCTATCGAATGCTATCCGAAGGTATATTCTGTTGGTATTTCTGCAAGGCTGAAGAATAAGGCAACTTCAGAAGAATGGAGTAACAATTTTGACGAAACAGCTGTAAGTGTTGAAATAAAACCAGGGCTTCCAAGTGTTTTAGATGGCTTTAGGATTTTCTTTGACCCAGCAGAGGGTTATCCACAGGTTACGTTCAAATTCGGAGCACTTTCCCCAACAATTACTGGTGCTATTTACAATGTTGATACGAACGAATTAACGATAAATTGGTCTTATCCTTCGACAATAGCTAACGCGAAATTTTACGTTTATCTTTTGGATAAAAACAACACCCTTTCTATTTTTGACATAACGACCGCACAATCAATTACAAAAGAGTTCTATGGCGTGGATTTTTGGGATTTGCAAAAAATTGGTGTTCGTGCAGTTGTCAATGGAAAGGAAAGTAGGATAGAGTATATCGATAAATCAAACATCAATATCACATCAATTAATGTACCACTAACATCTTCAACGATGTACACGCTCTTTTTACGTTCGTTCTACGATTCAAATGGTGATGGAATAGGTGATTTTTGGGGCGTCTCTCAAAAGACAGGATATCTGAAATCGCTTGGAGTTGACACAGTCTGGTTCCTTCCTTTCAACAAAGCCAAATCATACCATGGCTACGATGTTGAGGACTATTACGATGTGGAACCGGATTACGGTAGTTTCCTGGACCTTGAAAATATGATAAAAGAGCTCAACCAAAACGGCATCAGGGTGGTCATGGACTTGGTTGTAAATCATACTTCCGATACGCATCCTTGGTTCCTCGATGCAGTCGAAAATACGACGAATTCAAAGTATTGGAATTATTACATCATGACATTAGAAAATAGAGATGGGTGGAACCATTGGCACTGGAAGATAAACTCTAAAGGTCAAAAAGTTTATTACTTTGGTTTATTTGACTCATCGATGCCGGATTTGAATTTTGATAACCCAGCGGTGATGGAGGAGATAAAAAGAATTATCGATTTCTGGATTATCGTTGGTGTTGATGGATTTAGACTCGATGCACCGAAACACTACAAAGGTTGGGACTGGAATGATGATATAGCAGGTTCAGCATACTATGCAGGGCAGATAGAAAATTATATCAGAAGCAAGCTTGGGAACGACGCGATAGTGGTTGGTGAGGTATACGATGGAAATCCGTCAGTGCTCTCTCAGTTTGCTCCGATGCCAGCATTCAATTTCACGTTCATGTATGGAATCACAGGAAATCACGAAGGGAAAGACAATTTGCTCGGAGAGACAATCTCTTGGGTTGACGGACCAGCGTATTATCTCAATGTAAAACACTTTCCGTTTATTGATAACCATGATTTAGACAGATGGATTTCCGTATTGATTGACCGAAAATACGAAGGTAACACGCAAGCAGGTATAAGGCAATATTTGTTGACAAATGCGTTACTACTCTCACTTAATGGAATGCCAGTGATTTACTATGGTAACGAGATAGGCTTGAGGGGATGGAAATGGAATAGTGACCCTTGGGATTTACCAGTGAGGGAGCCGATGCAATGGTATGCAAGTCAGCAAGGTGCAGGACAAACGTGGTGGACTAAGCCAATATATCAACAGAAAAACATAACCTTTGGTAATGCGAATGAAGATGGTGCGATGTATGATGACCCAAACGATGGAGTATCGGTGGAAGAACAACAAGCAGGCTACAGTATATTCAATTTCTTCAAACAATACATTTCCTTGAGAGCGAATTATCCGGCACTGTCGAAAGGTTCATTGACAATAGAAAGAGATTGGAAGAACCTATATGTGATAAAACGGGTGTATGGAACCCAAGAAGTGCTTGTTCTTATCAATCTTGACCCAACATGGTCCAACAACTACACCGTGCCAGCAGGTTACAGATGGGTGTGGTATGCATTCTTTAATAACGAACTTTTTGAATTCGGACCAAAGAACGAAAGTCCATTAGCCAACGATGCGAATTGGACAATTAACCCAAGACAAGTATATGTGTTTGTGAAAAACTAATGAAAGGTTGTGCAATATTCCTTGGAAATGTTCCAAATTGGAACTTTTTTCATAGGAAAGGTGTATAATACAATTTTGGGAGAGATTTGTGGTGTTCGATTCATTCAAAAGTAACATCTTTGGTAACTTTAAGGGTTTTTAAAACCACTTTTGAAAAGGGAGGTATGGAGTATGAGAAAGGTTCTTTGGGTATTTATGGCGGTTTTAGTTGGATTACTTATCACAAGCTGTGCACTCTTTGAAAAACCACCATTGCTAAAAACAGTAACAGTTGACGGCAACCTTTCTGACTGGGGAGAGTATGTCTACGCAGATGGCAACGCAACAGATTCCCAATGGGGAGATAGCAACGAGATTTACAAAGCAGGTATACTATTCGATGCAACAAACCTCTACATTGCCGGTGAGTTTACAAAGGCTGATATGAACAACTTCGCAGTTATAGTTGACCTTTCCGGAGTAAATGGTGCTGCTGATACTTCAAAACATCCATGGGGTAGGAAATACAAATTCGAAAAAGGCGACGTAGACTTCATGCTTGAAACGTGGGGCGATGGTTATGGTGCTTGGAGATTCCCATCCACTGGAGCAACTCCAACCGATGTAGAAGTAACGCTTGCTGCAACAACGACAGAAAGTGGACGAAAAGTAGTTGAAATCGCTGTGCCACTTGCAACACTTGGTGTTACCGATGCTAACAAACTTTCAGTGAAAGCGGTCTTTGTTCTCACAGGTGGAACAGGCGGTGGAAAACAATGGGCTGGAGACTTCTACCCGAACCAAGGATTTGAAACAGGAGATGGCGGTTATCCAGAACCTCTCGTAATCAAAAAGACAATTTCTAATCCGACAAAATAATCCTTCCTGTTTTTAAGACTCAGAAGGGGCACAAGCCCCTTCTTTTATGAAATTTCAATTTTTTTGGAGGTGATTTTTTTGAAAAATCTATCAAAATTCAAAACAACGCTTTCGATTACTGTCCCATTTTTAGTTTTATTTATCATTGGAACCGTTTCAAGTTGTATGAAAGTCTTAAATTTGCAAATTCCCGATGGTGTTTACGTTGTCGGCGATTGGAACGAGTGGGTTCCAACGGAGAATGACAAAATGACATTCAGCACTTCAGAGGATGCATATGTATTTGAATTGCCAGTTGCTTCAATCACGTTTAATCCAAGTAGGAGTGGCAATGATTTTTCGATTGGTTACTATAAAGTAATCTACAAACAAGGAGGAGTTACAAAGGTTTCTTCCGCAATACCTGTTTGGAAAGAAAACCTTGACAGTGATACAAAGTTAACCATTTACGCAACACCAACAATCATGACAAATGGATTAGCCGTCGGGGTTGGTGATAGTGAGAAGATGAAAACGGCTCAGAAGAGTTGGTCAATTGGTAGTGAAATCAACAATTGGAATTTGGCTCAAGGAGTAATGACTTGGGATGATACGAACAAGGTCTTTGTTTACGAAAAAACAAACTTCACGGGTCAAAAAAAAGAGTACAAATACAAGCTTTCAAGAACAGACAATGATTGGAAACCTTGGGAAATGAATTTCGATGGCAAGAAATACGATGCAGGTCCGGAACAAGATGCTTCCTTTTCGTTGCCAGAGGCTGGAACATACGATTTGAAGTTTACGTATAATCCTAAATTTTCCATCCTTACGGTAACTTACACGAAAAAGTAACTGTAAATGATTAAACGAATTACCTTTGTGAGGTGATGATAGCGTGAGAAATCAAAGATGTCAGTTACTCCTTATCTTGATTATACTAACGTTTGTTTTATCAAGTCTCTTTGCTCTTCAGACAAATTTTTCCGTGAATTTCTCACTCCAGTACGACCTCTCGGATGAGAAACCTAAAGGGTCAATTTCCACTGAATTCAGGATGAATCCGTCTGCGTTGGGTAGGGAATATGACCTGTCGGTTAGTTTGAAAGACGCAGACCTTGAATCCGCTAGGTTGTCTCTAAAAATGGAAGGTTTCAAGGTTGAGCTGTATAAAAACATTTCGTTCGTGAAGACCTCTGACCCTGTGATTTTATACAAGATTGACAGCGGCAGGGATGGGCTAAATATAATGACTTCCGATGCAAAGTTTGTCCTCTCTGGTGATGTAATGTATGCAGAGGTAAAAATTCCCTACATACAGGGACTGAACTTGATAGTTGGAAAAAGGAACGATAAATTTGACGTTGCATTACACGGATTTCAGAAGCTTGTAGGACTGAACGTTAACTACGAACTCATTCAGCAAGATTTGAAAGATTTCAACACTAAAAACGCTGTTGCGTTGCTTTCTGTTGCTGAAAGTAATTACAACTGGGGGATAAGGTATTTGTTAGCAGGTGCTACCAACACAAGTCTCGCACTAAGCTCCCAATACATTGGCAATCAAAATACATTCAGCGCATGGTATAAATTCGGTTCACAACCAGCGTTCAACACATACATGAATACGAATTTCAGCTTTGAGAAGTTTTCCGATGACGTGTTAAAAAACACTGAAGTTTGTATGGATGTAAATTACGGTGGTGCATTCGTTAGCCTTAAAAAGACAGGTTTTGCAGATGTTACAGGAGCAATGCCAACGGAGTGGGGGAAATTCAATATAAGCCTTGGAACTACGTTCAGCTTCATGAACTTCTCAGGGAAATTTGCCTATTCTTTCGGAAAACCTGCACATAATGTAGTTAATACAATCGGAGAAGTTTACTACGTAGAACTTGGCCGTTCGTTTGGAAATATAAACTTATTTGCCAAGTATCAAAAAATAATTGGCTACTACGAAGAAAAGGACTTTTTCTTTGGAGAACTTAAGTTCACTGGTTTCCAAAACGCAGATTTTGCAATTCAACTTGGGAATGGAGATTTTGCAGGGGATAATCCATTCAAACCCATAGTTGCGTTTAAAATCAACGCTTGGTGGTAATTTTGGAAAGAAATAAAAAGTGAGGATTAGGAGGTGCGGTTGATGAAGCTTTCGATATTTTCAAACTTGAAAAAGGCATTTTTTGTTGTTACTTTAATTGTTTTAATTTCAACATTGACATTTGCAGGTGTTACCTACAAAGACGGAAAGGTTATATTCACATTCAAAGCACAAGCTAACGTTGTTTACCTGGCAGGTACATTTAACAACTGGAGTCCAACAGCATGGGCGATGAAGTTAGTTGATGGGGTTTGGGTATATGAGGTTGAACTGAAACCAGGAACATATCAATACAAGTTTGTTATAGATGGCAAGACCTGGAAAGAAGACCCGGAAGCCCCCGCATATGTGGATGATGGGTTTGGTGGCAAAAACGGAATCTTTACACTCACGGATGATGGCAAGATAACAGCTCCGGAAGGAACGACTCAAGCACAAACTCAGCAAGGCGGAAAAAAGTATATACTTAATGAAAAAAGAGAGAACACGATATTCGTCGACGCAGATGGTTACGTAATTATCCGTTACTACAACAAAGATGCAAAACAACCTTACATTGCCGGTTCTTTCAACAATTGGAAAGCAGATGATACTCCACTGTATTTTATTGAAGATGGATGGTGGGAGGCTGTATTGGAGCTTCAACCTGGTGTATACGAATACAAGTTCGTTGTCGATGGTAATTGGATACCAGACCCAAATGCGTTCGCATATACCGATGATGGCTTTGGTGGGTTGAATGCAGTTATCGAAGTTGCACGAGAAGGTGGAAAGCTTGTTGTGAGGGCACCAGCAACAGCTGTTAAGGAAGGAAAGCAAGAGGAGACTAAAGTGGAAGAAAAGAAGGCAGTTGTAGAGACAGGAAAAATTACGCCTGGATTGTCTGTCGTTGATGGTAAGGTTATGTTCGCAGTTAAGAAGGAAAACGCTCAGGAAGCGTACTTGGCGGGCTCGTTCAATGGATGGAATCCAAGGGCACAAAAGATGCAACTTGTCGACGGCTATTGGGTTGCAACACTCGCTCTCCAGCCAGGTGTGCATAAGTATAAATTCGTTTTTGTGATTGGTGGGAACGATGTTTGGGAGGAAGACCCACTTGCCCCAGCGTATGAACCTGATGGATTTGGAGGCAAGAACGGTGTATTCAAACTCGTTGAAAAAGATGGCAAGCTTGCTATTGAGGGAGTAGAATCGCAAGCAGGGGGACTACCGGTAAAAGGTATATACGAGTTCACGTATTCGTTCAGCACGGACGAAAATAAAATTCTGGTATTTAGCGGTGCGACAAACAAACTGACACTGACATTCAACCCTAATCCAGACCTTACTTTGACAATTGCTTATGGTGGAGCAAGTATAGACAGTGCACTCTTTAAATTGGCAAATGACAAACTCACCGTCGGTTTCCATTACAAAACTGCGTGGAACTTCCCAGTGATAGGTAAGGATACCGGAATTGTCTTTTCCTACGACATCTCAAAGGACACGAAATTGGTCTTCGGTTTGGGATATGAAAATTCTGAACTTCCATTAATCGCAGGTGTCCAGTTCGGTGGAATAAGTGTATACGGTGCTAAGGGATATTTCACAAACAATTACTCTGTCCTTGCCCAATATTCACTCGAAGTGCCATTTACACTCACGCTTACTGGAATGTACAGCCTTGATAATACATACTACTTCGGATTTGATTTTGGAACAGAACAATTCGCACTCGGAGCAGGATTTGATGGCACACTCATGAATTTCTATGCATCTTCCAAAATTTCATCTTACGATGTTCTTTTACAAGGAGAGCTGGACATTTCCACGCCTGATTTGGTTTTTGAAATTGTTGCAAAAGATAATGTTTACAAACTTGGTCTAAGTTACACACTTTCAACACAAGCAATTTCGCTCTTAGCTGGGACATTTGATAAAGAGAAGGAGCTTAATTTGAAGATTTCCTTTAACGATTTGTCTAATGTCCTTGCCTCAACGACATTGACGCTTAGCGGGGCTGTCAAATTCTAAGAGAATTGAATATTTTTAGGAACAACAACCCCGGGCTGGAATCTTGGAAATCGCCCGGGGTTTTTGTTTTGCTTTCAAACTTTTGTGGTAAAATATCGGTAAGTGTATTCAATGAATAAGGAATAAGCAAGGATTGGAGGGGTAGCTTATGAAGGCACTTTACGCACAGTCCGGAGGTGTTACAAGCGTTATTAACGCAAGTGCTTATGGTGTTATCGATGAAGCAAGAAAGAACGGGCTGGAAGTATACGTTGGAATCAACGGTGTTACGGGTATTTTGAGGGAGAAGTTTTTGGATGCAACGGAGCTTGATATAGAATTTTTGAAGTACACACCGGCCGGCGCATTTGGTTCTTGTAGAAAGAAGTTGAAAAGCGATGCTGATATAGAGAAGCTTTTTGAGATTTTTAGGAAAAATGATATTAGATACTTCTTCTACAACGGTGGCAACGATTCTATGGACACCGCTTGGAGATTGCAGGTCGAAGCACAAAAAAGAGGTTACGAACTGAAAGTTGTTGGAGTTCCCAAGACTATTGATAACGACCTTCCACATACAGACCATTGTCCCGGCTATGGTTCCGCTGCGAAATACATCGCAACAGCTATGATGGAAGCTGCACTTGATTTAAGAAGCATGTATGTTGACTCCACTCAGGTCTTCGTCATGGAAATCATGGGAAGACACGCGGGTTGGTTAGCAGCTGCCGCTGCGTTGGGTTGGGTAAACGGTATCGGAGCAGATATTGTGTTGTTACCAGAAGAGCCGTTTAATAAAGATGAATTTATTTCTGCTGTTGATAATATCGTTTCCAAGAAAGGTTACTGTGCTATCGCTGTTGCCGAGGGTTTGAAATATCCGGACGGGTTCTTTGTCTCCGATATGGGATACACCGATAGTTTTGGTAATCGCCAACTTGGAGGTGTCGGATTCACGATTGCTGGTATGGTTAGGTCTGAGTTAGGACTAAAAACCCACGTTGCAATCCCTGATTATCTACAAAGAAGTGGAAGACATATTGCAAGTGCGACAGATGTCCAAGAAGCTGAGATGTGTGGAAGAATGGCAGTTAAGTATGCACTGGAAGATAACTACGGTGTTATGGTTACTATGGAGCGCGTTTCAGATGAACCGTATGAAATTAGATACTCTTCCGTTCCACTAAATTTGGTTGCGGAACAGACGAGGATGCTTCCCAAAGACTATTTCGACAAGTTCATGGTGACAGAAAAGTTCTTCAAATACGCACTACCATTGATACAAGGAGAGCCATATCCACCGTTCAGAAACGGACTGCCGGATTACAAGCTGTTGGATTTAAAATAATTCCCCAAGAAGAGAGGGAAAACAAATGTGGATATTCACACTCATAGGTATTTTGGTTGTTGCGCTATTAGTGATTTCGTTACTTCCATTTTTGACACCGTTGCTGGTTTGGATAATAGGTATCATTATTTTTCTAATAATGCTTGTTCTCGCATCCCTTTTCTTGGCTGCACTTGTGCCTATCATAGCCATAGGTTTTTTGGTTTGGATAATCTACAGTGCAGTTAAAGGATGGAAGAAAAAATAAATAAACAGAGTATATGCAAAAGCCCAGGGATTAACAAACCTGGGCTTTTTGTTTGTAAATTTCATGTTAACAGCCCATCTGGCGTAGATACATCTCATTGCCTGCGCAGGCAAGAACGTTGATGCAACTTTTAGTAAGCGGAGGTGTATTTATGAAGAGGTTGGTTTTGAGATGGGTAGTAGGGTTTGATGAAAACAACGAACCTATCTATAGAAGGCAAAACATAACAGTTTCGGATGCTTTTAGTCCAGAAAATGCGCAAACGGTTGTTTCGATACTTGACAAATATTCAAAATACATGTGCGAAAGCGCTCAAATTGTCACGACCGAAAGTGTGGGTGATGAGTTATGAAAAGACTCACGTTAATGTTTAGGAAAAGTGAAGGAACTCGTACGAGAACTTACAGGCTGAATATCCCAGAACCTATTGACAATATTAATCCTGCAGAACTTGAACAAGACATGCAACAACTTAAGCAACTCGGCGTGATACCTGAGGGATTTGAACCAGACGAAGCAAGACTAACGGAAACCAATGTGCAGATTTTGGTTAATTTGATTCTCTAAGAGTTTGAAAATAGTGGGTGAGCGGGATGAAGTGGATATGGGATATTCTCAAACTCTTCATGTATCTTGTTGAAAGACCTGGTGAAGGAGATAAGAAGAAAGCTGAAGTCATGGAACTTATGGATGAGCTTTACGATGAACTGAACATCCAAATTCCAAGGGAAGTCTACCACTTAATCGTTTCTTCTGCAATAGATTACTTGGCGTTGGTGTTATTCTGATTGATTTATAGTGTTTGTATTTGTTTGAATTAAACCAAATATTGGTTAAAAAAGCCCTGAGGGTGATGAATCCTCAGGGCTTTTTTCATTGGATTATTAAAATGTCTGTTTCCATTTTTCTGTTTCGTTGATGTGTATAAATTTGATTCCTACCTTTTCGCAAGCCATGTCAAATTCTGTATCACCTATCATCACACATTCGTCTGGTGAGAGACTTAGCTTTGCCATTATCTCTTTGAAAAACATGGGATTTGGTTTAGCATACGTACTATTTTCCATATGAGCGACATATAAAAACATTTCTGGTTCTAAACCTGCAAATTTTATACGTTTGTAAGTTGCAGTCTTTGGAAAGAGTGGGTTAGATGCAAATATCAACTTTTTGTCGGTCTTTCTCATCAGTTCAATTAGTTCTTTCTTAGGTTTAACAATTTTTGAGAGCTGGTCGAATTCAGTTTCATAGAAATCGTAGAAGAGTTTTACCCAATACTCTCGAGGTTTTCCTGAATTTTGAGAAATCGCTATGCTGAACTTTTCAAAAAGCTTCTTATCATTTGCGGTATTTTTAATAGTTTCTTCAACAGAGAACATGACCAGTTGCAAGAGTTGGTTAAATTCAGTGCCTGATTTTTTCGAAAGCAAAGTGAAATATTCTTTCAAAAACTCAGATTCCGCGTTTTCTATGATAGTTCCGTCGTAGTCCAAGAATATGTATTTTATGTAATCGATAGATTTATTCTCCATTCTTTTACCTCCTTAATTAAACAACAGCTTTCTTCCAATTTGAGAACCTGAAAAAGGCGTAAGTTACGAAAAAGACTATCAAATTGCTTATTATCATACCAACAAAAATCCCCTTGAATCCCATGGTTGTTGCAAGCAAAGCAATTATTGGAATTCTAATACCCCACAGCCTTAGTATATCACCTATCATTGTTAACACGGTCTTGCCAGCACCTACAAGTGCGTTGTTGTATATCATGTAGGATGTGAATATCGGCATTGAGAATGAGATGTATTTAAAAAATATGTCTCCCATCTTTATAACTTCAGGGTCGTTGATAAAGAACTTCGTGACTTGCTTTGCGTAAGCAAATGTGAGGACAGAAAGGAAACCTATAATGATAACATTCCAAAAGAAGGCAGTCCTGACCGTTCTTTCAGCATCTTCAAATCTTCTTGCTCCTATGAATTGTCCAACCATGGTTGATACCGCACCAGCTAAACCAAAGGAAATCATTGATACAAGGTTAATAACCCTGTTCCCTATGCCGTATGCACTTATCACTGCAGGTCCAAACATCGCTACGTATTTCATGATAACCGCAAAACCGGCAGATGTAACTGACATGCCTATTGCACTGGGAAGCCCAAGTTTCAAAATTAGGGATATCATCCTCCAGTCGGGTTTGAAATCCTTCCTCTCGATTCTTACAACAGCCCTTTCTGAAAAAACGTGATTAATGCTAATTATTGCTGCCACGAGTCTGCCTATATTCGATGCCCATGCTGCTCCAACAACACCAAGCCTTGGGAATGGACCTATTCCGAAAATCAAAAGAGGGTCGAAAATCATATTGATAACGTTCATGTAGAGTATCATACGCATTCCGAATTGTGAGTCTCCTATTGCACGCATAACGGAAGTAGTCGTGTTGAGTATGAATACAAGGGGCAGACCTATCATATCAACAACATAATAGCTAATCGCATACGGGATAACTTGCGGGTTTTTAGAACCAACAATGCCGTAAATAATGGGTTTTGTGAAGGAAAGTCCTAAGATTGTAGAAAGAAGGCCTGTTATAAGCGTTACTAAATACAATTGACCGGATGATTTCCTTACACCTAAGGTATCTTTTTTTCCAGCATATTGGGACACAATCGCTACGCCTGCATGTGAAAAACCCATCGCAAGGGAAATGAATGTGAAAATAACGGGCCAAGTGACGGTTGATGCGGAGAACTGGATTGGTCCAAGTTTTCCAAGAAAGTAAGAATCTACAATGTTGTAGATAGTTTGAAGTGAATTTGAGATTATCAATGGCCAAGCTAAATGAAAGATGGAGTATTCTATTCGTTGGTTTAGCACATCAACACGAGCCACTTAAAGAACACGCCCCTTTTATTAAAAATTTTAGATAATTCGTATTACGAACAATACGTTTTTATTCTAACATAAGTTATGGGGGATGGTAAAGTCCATTTGATATAGAGAAGCCAACAATCACGAAAAATATACGCAAAAAAATACTATTAAAGCATTCTAAGAAGCGTTTTTCTTGAATTATTGATGAGGACGATATATAATTATTCGGGTTTGAAGAAATGGGTATAATAAAAAGTGCCGAGGGGAGCGGACAGGCGCGGGCAGCCGCACAAGGCTGACCTGAGGAAAGTCCGGACTCCGTGGGCAGGATGCTGGCTAACGGCCAGGTGGCGCGAGCCACGGATAGGGCCATAGAAACGGAAACCGCCCTCTTGTAGGGCAAGGGTGGAAAGGTGAGGTAAGAGCTCACCAGCGGTGCAGTGATGCACCGGCTTGGCAACCCCCATCCGGAGCAAGGCCAAGCAGGGGGTCGGGTGGCTCCGCCCATATTCCCCCGGGTAGGCCGCATAGACAGATGCCTGTCGAAACAGAATCCGGCTTACAGCTCCCCTCGGTTAGGTTGATAATTGTTGGGTATATAAAATAAAAAAGGGTGCCGCACACCCCGCTTCGACTTGTCCAGACCCGGCCGTACACACCCTGCATGGCTCCAGCCGGGCACCCCCACGGCACACACTTACCTACTTAGGGCTGCTTCCTTCCGGACCTGACCCGGTTCGTAGGCAGTTGTTGCGTGGGACCCAACCTTCGTTGCCACCGGGTGTGCCGGAACCGAACCCGGACAGCCTCAGTCGGGGAATTCGGCCCCGCTAAGGTGGGTTTCGGGTTACAGGGGACCACCAACCCCCCGCCTAGTACGGCACCCTAATGAATTGTATCACGTTTTTTAGATTTTTCAATTGTACTTTTTGTGGTATAATGTTTTTGTATGAAGGTAGAGTTTTTACATTCACTATCAAAAAGGAGGGGGCAAGCCTATGGATATTGATATCAGAAAATTAACAGTTGAGGAACTTTGTAATAAAGTAAAGGAAAAAACCCCTGTTCCTGGTGGCGGAGCAGTTGGTGCTGTTGTTGCTGCACTCGGAGCCGCACTTAATTCAATGGTTGCTAATCTTACACTCGGAAAGAAAAAATACGAAAATTATGAGGGACTTATGCAAGAAGTATTGGAGAATATGGAACTCGTTCTTGAAAGAG
Organism: Fervidobacterium sp.; assembly: GCF_059913585.1. Lineage (NCBI taxonomy): Bacteria > Thermotogati > Thermotogota > Thermotogae > Thermotogales > Fervidobacteriaceae > Fervidobacterium > Fervidobacterium sp. The sequence goes on along the minus strand of NZ_DBOLZL010000023.1, from coordinate 259,863 downwards.
CCCTCAGATTAGCTTCTGAGGATGTTAAAGCTTTTGATAAAGTTATGGAAGCTTACAAGTTACCGAAAGAAGACCCAGAAAGAGAGACAAAACTTCAAGAAGCACTAAAGAAAGCTGTTGAAACACCTTTTGAACTTGTTGAGTGTGCAAGGGATATTCTAAAATACAGTGAAATTGTTGCAAAATGGGGTAACCAAAATGCTGTATCCGATGCGTACAGTGCTGCGGAATTAGCAAGGGCTGCTTGTAAAATCGGTGAGTACAATGTAATGATAAATCTCAAGTCAATAACAGATGAAGAATTTAAAAACAAAGTCCTCGATGAAATGTACGAGGTTATGGGAGAGGCAAAAGTTTACTACGAAAGAATACAGGAGTTGATAAAAGAAAATGGGTTCACTAAGATTTGAAGTTTTGAAAACTGTTGGTAATGCGAGACGTGGGAGGATGTACCTCCCACATGGTATTGTTGAAACACCTACATTCATGCCGGTTGGTACGAACGCAAATGTTAAGTTGGTAACCCCGCACATTCTAAAGGAAAATAACGTTCAAATAATTCTTTCAAACGCATTTCACCTGTATTTGAAACCGGGATTAGATGTTATCCGAGAATTTGGCGGGCTTCACAACTTCATGAACTGGGACAGACCGATTTTAACCGATAGTGGTGGTTTTCAAGTGTTTAGTCTCAAGAAGGGTCAGAAGATTACTGACGATGGTGTATGGATTATGTCTCCAATAGACGGTTCAAAGCATTACATAACCCCGGAGTTGTCGATGGAGATACAAGCAACCCTTGGTTCAGATATCGTTATGGCATTTGATTATTGTGCCGACCCAAAAGATGGATACGATGAGGCGAAAAGGTCTGTTAAGCTTACAACGAAGTGGGCTAAACGGAGTTTAGAACATTTGAGAAGGATTTCTCATCAAGCGATTTTTGGGATAATCCAAGGCGCTATTTACGAAGACCTCAGAGAGATAAGTTTGAAAGAGATTACTGAATTTGATTTTGATGGATTTGCTATAGGTGGGTTAAGTGTTGGTGAACCTCGCGAAGTAACGTTAAAGATGGTTGAGTTTATAGGTCCAAAAATGCCTCCAGATAAGCCCAGGTATTTCATGGGTGGTGGTTCACCAGATTTGTTAGTTGACTTAGTAGCGAGTGGTGTTGATATCTTCGACAGTGTCTTCCCAACACGAGTTGCTCGGCATGGACTAGCAGTTACCTGGAATGGAAAGTTCAATATCCGCTCAGCTAGATACAAATACGACAAAACACCCATAGATGAAAACTGCACATGTTACACATGTCGTAATTTTTCAAAAGGATACATAAGGCATCTCTTTGACAGAGAAGAAGTATTGGGCCAGATACTTTTAACAATTCACGATATACATTTCATGATGGAATTTGGAGAAAAGATGCGTGAAAGCATAGAAAATGAAACGTTTTACGAATTTCGAGAGAAGGTGAAGAAGACGTATGAAAAGCCAGCTTCGGAGGGGTAAGTTTTACCAAAATGTGATTATTTTGTTCTTACTAATTTTAGCCTCTACTGGATACTCGTTCTTTAACGAAAACCCGGTTTATTTCTTATCTGGCAATAATTCGTTTGCGTTTTCACTCACAGCCCAAGAACGTACGGGTTGGAATTTAGGAATATACTGGAGACAAATAGAAGAGAAACTCTTTGGAGAACTTGGCTATACTACAGATTCAACCTATGCGACTGGTGTTGTCAATTACAGACTGGTGGACATATCAAAATTCTATGCACTTAATATTAAGTTCAAAATACTTCCACTCGATTCTAAAATGTTGAGTTTGGACGCAGGTGGATTAATAAAGGTGTCGGATTCTTCAATTCTAAGTTTTGCACTATACAACCTAGTCCTTTATTCTGAAAAACAAGAGAACTCTTTGCCTAGTTTAGAGGCGATTTTCAACTGGTCTGTGACAAACCAAGCTGGTGTAAAGATTGGTGTCAGGAACATCGGAATTGATTATCTGAGATTCACATTGGGCATAGCCATATCTAAAATAGCACCTTTCAACGAGATAGTTTTTTCATATGTGCCAGTGTATTCATTGTCAGGTGGTATGTTATACCACAGTATCTATGGTAAGACCAATTTGATAGTTGACAGCTATATATTCGAAATAAGTGGTTTTTACAACCTCAGCGAGAGTGTTTCGAGTTACGAAGAGCTGAAATCAAAATATGGACTGAAAATGACCTTTGCGTTCAACATGTAAGACATGTTCATACTAAATATGGGAAGTGAGAAAGCATGGTGAAGATACTCGGCGAAGATGATATAAGAAGGTCGTTGATGCGTATATCACACGAGATTTTAGAAAAGAACAAAGGTGCCGAAGATTTGGTTATTATAGGTATCATTACACGTGGATGGTATCTTGCTAAGAGGATAGCTAGAAATATATCGATGATAGAAGGTGTGGAATTACCTGTTGGAGCATTAGACGTGGCACCTTTTAGGGACGACGAAAAAAGAACTTCAAAGGAAGAAGATAAGAGTATTATAGATTTCAGTTTGCAAGGCAAAAAGGTGGTTCTTGTTGACGATGTTCTCTTCACAGGTAGAACGGTTAGGGCGGCAATGGATGCCATTATCTCACGTGGTAGACCAAAATCCATTCAACTTGCTGTGCTTATCGATAGGGGGCATAGGGAGTTTCCAATACGACCAGACTACGTAGGTAAGAATATCCCGAGTTCAAAAGAACTGGAAATTGTCAAGGTCAGATTGAAAGAGGTTGACGGTGAGGACGGTGTTTACATATTGAAAGTGGGGGAAGATTTATGAGAGGGGAGATAGAATTTAGAGGAAGTTATGCACTTTTGAAAGTATATCTTGGAGCTGGTGAACGAGTAAAGGTAGAACCCGGTGCCATGGTTTATATGAAGGGTCCTGTTAATGTCGAAACGTCGACAGGTGGTGTTTGGAAAGCATTGAAACGAGCAGTGCTTGGGGGGGAAAGCTTTTTCATGAACACATATTATTCCTCCGGTAACGGAGAAATCGGTATAGCTCCAGAACTGCCCGGTGATATAGAGATTGTTCAAGTGAACGGAACGCTATTTGTTCAGTCAACATCATTTTTGGCATGTGATGCTCAAGTGGATTTAGATGTTTCATTCGGAGGTTTTAAATCCTTCTTTGCTGGTGAGGGAATATTCTTGCTTAAACTTCAAGGATACGGTGATGCTGCCATTTCTTCCTTTGGGGCTATTAAGATGATAGAATTACAAGTTGGAGAAAGGATAACAATTGACACAGGACATGTCGTGGCTTTTGACGGGAGTGTTAATTACAACGTTAGGACTTTTGGTGGGATAAAGTCTACACTTTTTGGTGGAGAAGGTCTTGTTTGCGATTTCACAGGACCAGGAAGGGTATATGTTCAAACGAGAAATTATCCGGCGTTTGTAGAATGGATAAAGTCATTAGTTCCTCGTGAGACTGGAAGTAGGTAATGCTGTCAATGAAAGTATAAAAGAAGTGAAAACGAACCAAAGGAGGATTTTTTATGAAGCTGTTTGGGACTGATGGTATAAGGGGTGTTGTTAACGAGGAACTAACTCCCGAAATAGCGTTTAGGTTGGGCAATGCTCTTGGAAAATACGTTAGCAACAGAATATTTATAGCCAAAGATACAAGAGCAAGCGGGGATATGTTGGAGGCCGCTATCATAGCCGGTGCAACGGCTGCAGGAGCAACAGTCTATCGATGTGGTGTGCTTCCAACTCCTGCACTGGCGATTATAACCAAACTTGAGGATGCAGTTGGAGTAATGATTTCCGCTTCACACAATCCTCCTGAATTCAACGGGTTAAAGGTTATCTCGAAAGGTTTTAAGTTGCCAGATGAGATAGAGGACAATCTGGAAAAACGGATGAAAGAGCTCCATTATGTCCCTTACAATGAGATAGGCTGTGTCGTTGATTACAAGCTTGCTTTTGAGGAATATACAAACTACGTTATTCAACAATTCCCAGATTTAGATTTGTCGGGTTTAAAGATATTGGTTGACGCTGGAAATGGAGCAGCGTATGAAACCACACCTTATGTTTTAAAACAACTCGGAGCAAAAGTAGAAGTGATTAATAATAACCCGGATGGCTATAATATAAACGTAAATTGCGGTTCTACAAACCCAGAACATGCCATGGAAAAGATGACTAGTCACAATCTCGCGATACTTCACGATGGGGATGCTGACAGGTGTATCTTGTTAGATGAGAGAAAACGAGAAGTCCATGGCGATAAGATAATGGGAATGTGCGCAGTTCAAATGAAGAATGAAGGACGATTGAAAAACGACATCGTTGTAGGGACTGTACTCTCCAATATGGGACTTGAGGTCTTCCTTAGGAAACATGGTATCAAGCTTTTGAGAGCAAAAGTTGGGGACAGATACGTTCTTGAGCAAATGCTTGAGCACGGAGCAAATCTTGGTGGTGAAAGGAGCGGGCATATTATCTTCTTGGATAAATCTACAACCGGTGATGGATTAATAACTGCGCTGGAGACAATAAGAACGATGGTTTTAAGTGGCAAAAAACTTTCTGAATTGGCTGATGCAGTACCAGACTACCCACAAGTTATGCTTAATATCAAATGCAAAAACAAACTCATCGTGGAACACAAGGATGTAAAAGAACTTATTGAAAAATACAAGCGGGAGGATACTGATATAGTTGTCAGACCTTCCGGAACTGAACCACTTGTAAGGGTCTTTGTCCAAGGACCAGACGAAGAATATATCAACAATGTTGCATATGAGATAGCTGGAAAGATAGAAGAACTTGTGAAAGGAGAGGAAAACGCATGACAAAAGAAGAATTGAAAACAGCAGTGTGGAACAAGCTTAAAGAGGTCATCGATTGGGAAATAGGACTTGACGTAGTAACACTTGGCCTTATTTACGATATCCAGGTCGATGACCAAAACAACGTCAAAGTACTTATGACAATGACCACCCCCATGTGTCCACTTGCTGGTGGAATTATGAGCGATGCTGAGATGAAAATAAGGTCAATCGAAGGTGTGAACAATGTCGAAGTAGAATTAACATTTGACCCACCATGGACACCAGATAGGATAGACCCTATCATACGAAAACAACTCGGGATTTAGTAAAAGTACCGTAAACCTGTATTCGAATTCATAAGTTTGGGTGACGTGAATGCTCTATGAAGTTTTCTGAAATTGTGCAGGCTTACAAAAATAAAGGGCTTCCCGAGCGGGAGGCTCTTCTTTTGATTGGGAAAGTGATAGGAAAGAAAAAAGAATACGTAATTGCACATTTATATGACGAATGTCCTGAGAAATTCCTTGACTCTATAATAACACTATTTGAGAAGCGACTTACAGGATACCCACTCCAATATATAATAGGAGAAGTAGAGTTTTACGGTAGGATGTTCTACATAGAAGAAGGCGTGCTTATTCCCAGGTGGGAAACCGAAGGGCTCGTTGATTTGAGCTTGGAATACATAAGAAAATACAAGTTGAGAAGGGTTCTGGATATCGGAGTTGGCAGTGGAGTTATTGCTATATCAATTGCATTAGAATGTGCCAACGACAAAGAACTTTCCACATTAGGGGTGGAAGTTTTTGGAACAGATGTAAGTGAAAAGGCAATAACGTTGGCAAGAAAGAACGCAAGGCGATACTCAGTAAATTGCGATTTCAGGTTAGGAGAATTTGCAGAACCTTTTAAAAATGAGTGGGACAGTATAGATATCATAGTTTCAAATCCGCCATATGTGAGAAAAGATGTAACACTTCAAAAAGAACTTGAATTTGAGCCACAGGAAGCACTTTTTGGTGGTGAGGATGGATTGGAGTTTTACAAAGAATTCTTCAAACGTTACGATACCTCAGGTAAAATTGTTATAATGGAAATAGGGGAAGACCAAGGCGAGAAGTTAAAAGCGCTGACAGATGGCGAAGTGTTAAAAGACCTCGCAGGGAAAGATAGGTATTTGATTGTGAACAAGAGGGGTTAAACAAGGTAAGTGACAAGATTGGAAAAAAGGAGGTAAATCGTGTATGAAAATTGTCCTGATGCAAGATGTTCCCAAACTTGGCAAGAAAGGGCAAATTGTCAACGTCTCTGATGGATATGCAAGAAACTTCCTTATCCCAAAAGGTTTAGCCAAAGAAGCTACACCAGAAGTTATTAAAGAGTTGGAAAGGCAAAAGGAAGAGGAAAGAAAAAGACAAGAAGAACAAAGAAAGGCAAGTGAAGAACTCCTTTCCGAACTTCAGAAACATGTTTTCAAAATCAAAGCAAAAGCTGGAGAAGGTGGTAAATTATTCGGCTCACTGACCAATTCAAACATTGCAGAAGAGATAGAAAGGGTGTTAGGGAAGGAATTTGATAAAAGATGGATATCTCTTGATTCTCACATAAAAAGTGTGGGGCTTTATGACGTGGTTGTTAAACTACCAGGTGGTGTTTCTGGAAAGATAAAGGTGGAGGTAGTAAAGAGCGAAGATTAAAAAATAAAAAATAAAATAGCTCATGCAAAAAGGAGTTGAAGAGTCTAAATATGAATATAATAGCGTTTTCCAAGGCACTCTATTCCACATGGATTTATTATTCGCCGGAACGCATTCTTTTCGATGCTGGTGAAGGCGTTGCGACAATGCTAACAAACAAAATTTACGCGGTTCGACACGTGTTTTTAACACATGGACATGTTGACCATATAGCAGGTTTATGGTCAATAATCAATACTAGAAATAACGCAATGGGAGATAGAGAAAAACCTCTGACTGTTTATTATCCTTCGGGTAACAGGGGAATTGAATTATATGCTGACTTCCTTAGGAGAGCAAATAGCGAGCTACGGTTCAAACTTGATTTTGTCCCATTGAAAGATGGAGAAAGGGTCCTTTTGAGAAATTCGACAACAACGAATCGTTACATAAAACCATTCAGTGTCGTTCATACCTACAGCGAAACGGCTTTTGGATATCACCTAATCGAAGTTCGCAGGAGATTGAAGGAAGAATACAGAAACCTTCCGAAAGAAGAGATAACAAGGCTCGTGAAATCATATGGGAGCGAGAGTGTAACGGAAACGTACGAAAAGAAGATTCTCACCGTATCTGGCGACACCATTTTACTAAAAAAGGAAGATGTAGCAGATACGGAGATTCTCTTTCATGAGTGTACGTTTTTGAAAAAAGAAGATAGAAAATTCAACAACCACGCTTCTTTGGACGAAGTGATAGAACTTGTTAAGGATGCAAACGTTCAAACACTTATTTTGTATCATATATCATCAAGGTACATAAGGAGCATAGAAAAGGTCATCAGGAAAATGCAGATTCCTGGCACAAAGATTTTGTATGTTCATCCCGAAAGGGTGTTCGAGTTTTGAAAAATTCACGTGGTGAGTCTTCAAGTGCAAAAGGAGTTGAGGCTGAGCGTTGAGAAATATAATATTCATAAGTGACCTACACATCGGTGATGGGAATAGCAAAGATGATTTCAGCCAAGATGAACTTTTCAACAATTTCATAAACGAGTGGAATAATTTGGAAAACCCAGAGCTTGTAATCGTAGGTGACGGATTTGAAATACTCGAATCCGAAATAGTTCGCCATACGGGTTTAAAACCGTTCTGGGAGACTGTTCATTCACTCGATGGGAAGCTTATAAGACTTATAGAACGTGCTCATCCAAAGGTATTCGAAGCTCTTTCAAAATTCAAGGGGAAAATTAAATACGTGATTGGCAATCATGATTACTATATTTTGAAAAATAAAAAATTGCAAGAAAGCTTGAAAGAACGAATAGAGAATTTGGAAATCGTTCCGTATTACTACGACGAACAAACGCACATCCTCGCAGTTCACGGTAACCAATTCGATGCTATCAACAGGTTTTTGGAAGTGAACGGCGAGATAATTCCACCGCTTGGAGATTTTATATCAAGGTATATGATGGTAAACTTCGACGATGTCTTGAAAGAATACTTACCTGACGAAGTGGTTAGTGATTACGATAATGTTAGACCTACCCTTGACGTCTTTCAATGGCTCGAACAAATCTCCAAGGTGTATGAGACGAGTGTCGATTTGCTTAAATTGTGGATAGACAATTTTATAACAATGATGCGTGAGGAAGAAGCTAAATACTGGATGAAAAAGAATTATCCATTATTGAGTAAATTATCGATACTCTTTTTGAACAAAATTGGTGGTATAAAACTGGGAGAACTATTAGTACGTGTTGTTATGAAAACCAGAAACTTAAAGAAAACCGATTACCTAAAAAAAGCGGCAATTAAGATATTTGAAGAGCCGGGATGGCTTTTCAAGAATATGGATGGGTATTTGGATAAAGTTGACACGACTGAAATTCAACACTTCAAAGAGATACAAGGAATTGTGATGGGGCATAATCATAAGCCGGGTTTTGAACTGATTAAGATAAGAAACGACGTGAAATTCTATGTTAACTGTGGTTCTTGGAAGCCAGTTGTTGAGAGAAAATCAAGGAATATCTTTCAAAGATACTTTGAAATATTTTACGCCATAGCGCGCGTAGAAAATTCCGGGGAAATAGAGATTATTACAGGCTCTGTTAATAAACTCAGAAAAAGGGAAGTGATTAGTTGAAGGTTATAACCACCCACAATAATCCCGATTTCGATGGTTTTGCTTCTTGTGTAGGAATGAAAAAACTTCACCCAGATTTTGAAATTGTCATTTCAGGGGTTCCAATGCAAAACCTCAAAGAATACCTCCGATTATACGAGGATGCGTTCCCTTATTTAACAAGCGAACAAATTGCAAAAGTTGAAGAGGGGATAGAAGAGTTAATTATCGTTGATACTCCAGGTCTAGAGAGGATTGGCGATGAGATTAAAAGAAAACTAAAGCCTGATGCCAAGATAACAGTGGTTGACCATCACCCTGATATTAGAAATGATGAAGATTCGAAAATCCCAGTCAGTAACACTACTTATAGTTTCACTAAAATTATCCGGCAAACCGGTGCGGCTGCAAGTATAGTTACAAAAATGATGAAGGAACATGGAATCAAACCAAATAAACTGGAGGCAACGTTACTTGGAATCGGTATATACGAAGACACTGGTAGCTTGTTATTTTCAAGCACTACTTTGGATGATATTGATGCAATAAGGTATTTATTCGAACATGGGTTGGAAGTAGAGATAGTAGCCGAATACATAAAATTCGACCTGACAATTGACCAGAAGTTACTACTCCAAAATCTTCTTCAAAACACTCATACTTATACAATTGACAATCATGTGATCACAGTTACCTATGCTGAAACAGAAAAATTCATTGGCGGACTTTCGGCAGTGGTTGCGAAATACTGGTATGCACAAGAACCAGAAACGCTTATCGCTGTGGTGAGGATGGGTAAGAAAGTCTTTATTGTAGGAAGGACGAAATCACCCGACGTGGACATAAGAGGATTGGTAAGTGAGTTTGGAGGCGGTGGGCACAGGCAAGCAGCTTCCGCTACCCTTTCGATGGTAGCCGTTGAAGAGGTTATACACAAAGTGTTGAGTTTACTTCCAAAGTATATTTCCTCGGGTCTCAAGGCAAAAGACATAATGTCTTCACCTGTTAGAACAGCTTTGGCTTTTGAGACTATAGAACAGGTAAACAAAATAATGGAAGTAACCGGCCATAACGGTATACCTATTGTTGAAGGAGACCGACTTGTTGGAATCGTAACTAAAAAAACAATAGAAAAGGCAATTAACCATGGTTTAGGTAAAAGACCCGTAAAATCGGTGATGACATCGAAACTCATCACAGCAAAAACAGATACACCCGTGAGCACTCTAAAAAAACTCATGATTGAACACGATGTTGGAAGGATTCCGATTTTGGATGAAAACAATATACTCGTTGGAATAGTTACAAGGTCCGATATCATAAGGGCAAGTCAAAAACAGCTCGTGCAAACGTCTCAAGAGCATGAACCTAGCTTTAATTTCAAAAACATTACCGAGATTATCTATGAAAGACTCGATAGAAGAATTATCAACTTATTAAGACTCATCGGCGTGTACGGAAATGAAATGAAAATGCCTGTTTACGTAGTTGGAGGATTTGTTAGGGATTTGCTTTTGAATATCCCAAACTACGACGTCGACGTAGTGGTGGAAGGGAACGGAATAGAATTTGCAAAATACGTTGCAAAACAGCTCGATGCAATTGTAGTTCCGTATGAAAAATTCTATACGGCAACGCTTGTCTTTAAAGATGGGTTTAAAATAGACGTAGCTACAGCTCGAACAGAATATTACGAAAAACCAGGAGAACTTCCCCAAGTTGATGTGAGTACGATAAAGAAAGACCTTTACAGAAGAGATTTCACGATAAATGCAATGGCTATAAAATTAAACCCTAATGAGTTTGGAGTTCTTTATGACTTCTTCAATTGTCAGAAGGATTTAGAAGAGGGTATCATAAGAATTTTGCACAACCTTAGCTTTATCGAAGACCCAACGCGAATGATTCGAGCGGTTAGATTTGAAACAAGGTACAACTTCAAAATAGAAGAGCATACGCTCGAGATTCTGAAAAGAAACTTAGAAGCGAATTACTTAGAAAGAGTATCCGGTGCGAGGATAAGACAGGAGATAGAGAAAATATTGGAAGAAAAACAACCTTTGATTGCAATAAGGCGCTTAGCAGAACTTGGCATTTTGAAACATATTTTTCCAAAAACTTATTACACACCAACGATGGACGAGAAGTTGGAAAGAGTTTTCAGATTTTTGCCGTTGATTAAGCAAAGGTATCAGAATATAAGCGATTTCTATGCTATATCAACGGTGATTTTGGAGTTTTACGACAAGGAAACGTTAGAGTTTATGAGAAATCGTTATGGATATCCTAAGAAGTTCATCGAGAGTTTGAAATTTACTGAGAATATGATGTTACCACTGAAATCGATGGTTGAATCACAACTGGCTTTTTCAGATATTTACAAAGTGCTTGGCAAGGGAAATCCGTATATATTTATACATCTTTCCGCATACTTAGACGACGAGGGGCAGCAGTATCTTCTTAGATACATCGATGCTATTCTTAGTACAAAACTCGAAAAAGTCACTGGAAAATACATTATGGAGAAATTCAACCTTAAATCAGGTCCGTTGATAAACGAAATTCTTGAAAAGTTATATGCAATGAAATTGGACAACCCAAGTCTTGATGAAATTTCGACTGCTGAGAAGATATTCGAAGAAACTCAAAATAAAATAAAACAAGCGGAAGTTTCTGAAAATACGAATCGATAAGGGTTACCTTAACTGATGTGGGTGATTGCCAGTGGCTGAGAGTTCGATGAGGAGATACATGCCATTCTTCATGTTCTTTGGCATGTTTTTCTATTTAATTTTTGGACTAGTAAAAGTTCAGATAATAGACCGACCGAAACACGTAGCACTATTGAACTCCCTACTTGCCCGAAGCTTTTACAACAGAGGACTTCGCGGGACGATATATTCATCAGATGGAGTCAAACTTGCTTGGAGTGAAAGGATACCAACACTCGTTTTGAGGAAATACACAGCAGAAGATGAGAAACAACTGAGAAAGTACATCGACGACTCTCAAATTGCTGTTTTGAAAAACAGCGGTAGTGTAGAAGTTACATGGGAACAGGCGTTTGTTTTGCAAAGCAAGGGCTATCAAATAATTCCCATTGAAAAGCGCAAATCGTATGGTTTTCTTTATCACATTGTTGGTAGTGTGAATAAAGATGGCGAAGGTATTGCAGGACTTGAGTATGTTTATAATGAGGTGCTCAAGGGCAAATTGTCAGTGTCATACGGTATTAGGTCGCCGGGTGGAAAATATAGTCAAGACATCTTAGAGAATCTTGGAGAAAATGGTATGGACCTCCAGACTACAATCAATTTTAAGCTCCAGAAGTTTGCATACGATTTACTTACAGAACTTGCTACACCTTCTGTTATCATAGTAAGTGATGTCCGAACAGGCGATATCCTTGCAATGGCTTCTTATCCTACACCGGATGTGGACTTAAACGAAATTGATACGCTTACATGGGAGAAGTTGGTTAATGACCCGCTCAAACCATTGCTTAACAGAGCCATATCAAACGTTTATCCACCTGGTTCTACTTTTAAGGTAATTACGGCTATCGCTCAGATGCTCTACGGTCATCCATCTACACTTTCTTGCAGTGGAGTGTTTCACTACAGAGATTCAAAAGGAAGGATTACAGCAACTTACAAAGATTGGCTTATTACTGGACATGGAGTTGTAGATTTAAAAAAAGCGATACGTGTATCATGTAATGTATATTTCTACAACGCGGCTTTGGATGTTGGAATCGATAAGCTTGTGAGTGTTTCAAAGGCATTTTACCTTGACCAGAAAACTGGTATCAGTTTACCAGGGGAAGTTGCCGGGACTCTACCATCACCAGAGTGGAAATTAAAAAGATTCGGCGAAAAGTGGTACCCTGGTGACACAGTTCTTTTTGGGATTGGCCAAGGCTTTCTTGATTTTACACCCATTCAAATTCTCAGCCTTTATAACACGATAGCTAACAAAGGCATATTTGTCAAACCAAGACTTGTTTTGAACGAGGAAGTTTTAACCAAAAAAGTAGCGCTAAACATTCCTGAACCCGTATGGGATACCATAATAGACGGACTGGAACAAGTGACAACTGTCCAAGGACCCGCTTCCAGTGGTGGAACGGCTGCGAAAAGTTTCAAAGGTTTCAAAATCACCGTTGCAGGTAAAACAGGTACAGCTCAAACGCACAGTGGTCCTCCCCATGCATGGTTTGTTGGGTTTGCACCTTCCAAGAATCCAAAGTATTCTGTTGCTGTGTTGATAGAAAACGGAGAAAGCGGTGGACATAACGCTGCACCGGTTGCTCGTAAGGTATTCGATTTTATGCTGGAAAATGGTTTCTTTAGTGAAAAAGAAAACGAAAAATAGGAAAATAGGAGGGAAATCGAGAGGTTATGGAAATAAAAGCACTGTATTTCAAAAACGATAATTGTGGTGTATGTGTTGCATTTCTACCAAAAATGAAGCGAATAGCCGAGGACTACAATCTTAACCTGGAAGTTGTGGATGTGATTGAAAAACCTGAGATAGCTGGTCAGAACATGGTTTTCACAGTGCCAACAATAATATTCGTGGACAGTGAGGGAAATGAACTAAAAAGATTTGCAAGAAACTTTTCTGAATTTGAAATAAGAGAATACATTCAAAGAATGTATGATATACTTGGTATAGAATAGACAGAAAGTAAAACTCGCTTTTTCACTTTTCACAAGGGGGTGTGGTTTATGGAGAAAGTGATAGGTATCTTAAGATTTGCATTGATGCGAGAAATTGAAGGAAGGGAATTTTACAAAGAGAAGGCAAAGAAGGTATCAAGTAAAGAAATCAAAGACCTTCTGGAAGGGCTTGCATACATGGAGGAGGACCACATCAAGTTTATCGAGAATTTGATGAAAAAAGTAGAAAACAACGTAGAAGTGACGCTTGACGATGCGCAACAAGCAATAGTTCGAACAGATTTCTTTGAAGGAAGAGAGAAATCGGAGATGGTGAATGGTTCGTTAGACCAGATGGCAAACGACCTTGCCATATTGAGAATGGCCTACCTTATCGAAGAAGACTTTGAAAAATTTTACAAAGAGAGTGCAGAGAAGGTATCGGATCCTGAAATGAAAAAGATTTTGAATTTACTTGGAACTTGGGAAAACGGTCACAAGAAAGCTTTAGAAGAGGCTTACGAGGAAGCAAAAAGAAGTTATTGGAATCAGCAAGGTTTTGAACCTCTCTTCTAATTTAAAAAAACTTGATAAAGGGGCTCAGGATAACCTGAGCCTCTTGTTTTTAAACGATGTCTCCAGGTGTTTGAAGGTTTTGAATTTCTTCTTATGGAATTAGATGTTCTTTTGATTTTTGAAATTCGGGTTATGATATAATACTATCGAATCCCTTCTGGGCTTATTTTGTACTCTTCAGAAGCTGATATAAAATAACAATACATGGGGGGAAGTTTATGGAGGAGGTTGTGAAAGACAGGAAAAAAGTAGTGTTTTTTCTTTTTTTATTGCTTGTAATACTGAATGCCGACCAGATGGTCATGAGTCCTGTAATTGATATGATAGAAAAAGAATTCAATATCACAGATTCCCACATAGGTCTTATCGGTGGGGTTTTCAGCATAGTCGGTGCTTTGATTAGTCTTATATGGGGTTATCTTACAGACAAATACAGCAGGAAATGGCTTTTGGTTTCATCCATACTTGTAGGAGAGATTCCCTGTCTCTTGACTGCTATTTCAGGTTCTTACGGTGAATTTTTCTTTTGGAGAGTGCTAACTGGAATCGGAGTTGGGGCTTCGTTTCCTATATCTTACTCACTTGTTGGAGACCTCTTTGGCCATAAAGAAAGAGGTAAAGTGGTATCTATATTGGGCCTTGCTTCAACCGTTGGTAGCATAATTGGAATGCTTGTAGCAGGTTACACGGCTAATATCTTTGGTTGGAGGATACCTTTCATTCTTGTCTCAGCTCCAAACATTCTCTTAATACCTTTGATAATCAACCTCCTTGAAGAACCAAGACGTGGAGCAAGTGAAGAAGGTTTTTCTGAATCTGGTGTGGAGTATTCATATGTGACAAAACTCTCAGATTACGCACAACTGGTCAGGGTTAAAACTAACTTGCTTCTTTTTCTTCAAGGTATTGCTGGGACAGTGCCATGGGGGGCAATCCCATATTTCATGATAGAGTTCTTTAGACGAGAAAAATCTATGGATTTGAATCAAGCGACGACGATGTTTTTACTTTTTGCATTAGGAAGTATAGTTGGAAATATTGTAGGTGGCTTTACCGGTGAAAAAATATACAGACGTTCAAAAAAAATGGTTCCATTCGTGTCTGCAATTACAACCATATTAGGAGTTTTCCTAACCGTGAGTGTCTTCAGATATCCTTACGCATCCGGTGTATCTAGTGGAGCGTTAGGATTCTTAACGTTCGGGATGCTAGGGTTTATCGCAGCTGCTATGGATTCATACACGGGACCTAATGTGAAAATGATGTTACTAAACGTAAATGAACCAAAGGACAGAGGACGTATCTTCTCAATCTTTAACCTTACTGACTCGGTGGGAACTGGAATTGGCAGGTTTGTTGGAGGTTCCTTGTCTGTAGCTTTAGAAACGCTTGGAGCAGCTTTGGAAGTTACCGCGTATTTTTGGCTTGCTTGTGGATTTTTGCTCATGCTCTCAGCATGGTATTTTGAAATAGAAGTTGAGGCTCTTAACAAAAAGATGAGGACACTTGCTATGGAAATAGCTAACCAGGTAGTTAATGTGGAGACGGGTGATGAACAAAGAGAGTAATGGACAATAAAAAATGGCGGAGGCGGTGGGACTCGAACCCACACGGTGGTTTGACCACCACCGATTTTCAAGACCGGCTCCTTAGCCAGTTCGGACACGCCTCCGTCCAGCATGAAAGATTATACAACAAGTCTTCGGTATCGTCAATAGCTGTGCTATATAAACAGAAACTGCTTGTGGATAAAGGAGGTATGAAAATGAAAGAACTTAGGGAACTAAGTAAGTATCTCAAAAGGAAAATCACCGGGAAGACCTTGTATGCCTTACCACGTCAGTGGATTATTCCCAATTATTCTGGAAAGCTTTCCATGAAGGATGGAAGGTACTTTGTTGACCCTTATGAATATTACTCGATAATTATTGACACAATATTAGAAAACGACAAAGGTTTAGATTATTCAAAATCACTTGCGACGCTGAATGGAGAAAAGGATGCGACCTGGCTCAGAAAGGCGAAGATGTACGGTGCGTTGCCAAGAGCGACAACAGCTTATAACCACAAAGGATTTGGTGCCTTTGAGCCTGAAGACATCTTCGGTTACAAAGAATCTGGAACGTTCCTTAAAATGATAGGACTTTTACCCTATCTAAAAGAAATGGGAATAAACGTACTTTACATGCTTCCTATCTCCAAGATGAGCGATGTTTTCAAAAAAGGAGAGGTTGGTTCGCCATACGCTGTAAAGAACCCGATAGAATTAGATGAAAGTTACGCGGATCCACTCCTTGAAGGGGTTAAGTTGGAAGAACAATTCAAAGCATTGGTGCAGGCTGCGCATATGCTTGGGATTAGAGTCGTGCTGGATTTCATTCCACGCACTGCCGCAAGGGACAGCGATTTAATAAAGTCGCATCCTGATTGGTTCTACTGGATTAAAATTGAAGAAGCGGCAAGCTACAAACCACCACATATACCACAACTCCCGTTTAAAATACCAGAGCTTGAAGACTTAGAGGTTATATATTCATCGGATGAAGTTAAAACACACCTATCCAAATTCACGTTGTCGCCCGACAAAATTGACAAGCAGAAATGGGAAAAAGTTAAGAAGATGGAAGGGGATATACTTTCAAATATAGCCAGAGAATTTGGAATTATAACGCCTCCAGGCTTCTCAGATTGGGTGAATGACCCACAACCGACTTGGGACGATGTAACATTTCTTAGGCTATATCTTGACCATCCAGAGGCGAGTGCAAAGTATGTAAGCAAAGACCAGCCACCATACGTATTATTTGATGTTATAAAATCAAGTAAGTTCCCTGGTAATAAGCCAAACAAAAAACTTTGGGAATACATAGCAAACATTATACCAACTTATCAGAAAAAATATGGCATCGACGGTGCGAGAATCGACATGGGACATGCGCTACCCCCACAGCTTCAAGATATGATAATCTCAGCAGCCAGAGAAATAGACCCGGCTTTTGGATTTATTGCAGAAGAACTGGAAATGAAAAACGACAAGAAAGCAAAAGCTGAAGGTTATGACTGTATTCTTGGAAACAGTTGGTATGCAGTCGCAAGACCTTCGGAATTTTACAGATTCATTGAAGAAATAACACCTAATCTTGAGGTTCCTTACATAGCCTCATGCGAAACACCCGATACTCCGAGAGTCGTTGCACGAGAAAATGGGAACAAGCTTAAATACCTTGCACCGGCTTTGCTGTATTTGTCACCGAATTCAATAGCTTACATCAACAGCGGTCAGGAAATAGAGGAAATTCAGCCCATGAATCTCGGGCTCGACAACACAATTTATGGGAAAACACTCTTACCACCTGATGACCAATTTTATGGGAAACTTGCCTTTTTTGATTATTACGCTCTACACTGGGATAAAGCTAAAGATGATATGTACAACTTCTTAAAATGGGTGTTGAAGGTAAGGGATGAGATTTCTGAATTCATGGATTCGGAGTTTAGATACGTCTACTTAAATTACCAAGATGGAACAACTGCCAATTACAGTTATTGGAAAGGAGACAAGGGAGTTATAGTACTTGGAAACCTGGATTTCGTACACGAAAAGTACATAGAGATTCTTGTGAACGAAACAGTTGGTAGGAACATAGAAGTAAAAAGTGTAACTGTAGTAACAAGGCATGGGAAAAGGAAAATGGGATTCTCATTTGGCAACAACATTCCTGTGAACCTGATGCCTGGCGATTTTGTGATTCTTCTTGTTAATTGGGAGTAATTAAATACCACAAATAAAAACTACAGGCGCGCTCACTTGAGCGCGCTTTTTTACTGCTCCAGGCATAAAAGATAGCTTGTCAGTGGAAGTCTGCCTTAGTGATGAGTAGCTGAACCGTAGAGGAATAGTTTGGAGAAAGAAGGGTGAAACCCGAGGAAAACCAAGGAGTGTTAGTTCCATCAACGACGGTTCGAGAAACACAATCCAGTGCGCAGTCGCGCATGACAACCAAGGAAACCCAGTATACCGATCGGTATGTACAGTGTTGTAAAAGAACTTTGAGTAAATACCTAATTGACCAGCTCCTATTCGATTGTTTCTATGACTCTTAAAATTCTTTGGAATTAGATAGCACTAATTAAAATAGTATGATATAATTAAAAAGAACAAATTTGTAAAGTCATATGAATTTCGATGCGCGTGTCTTGGAGGTGATAAGCATGAAAGTTAGCATATATGGAGCTGGGCGTGTAGGAATTAGTGTAGCGTTTTCGTTACTTCATTATGGCATTGCAGATGAATTAGTTATCGTTGATATTGACAAAGCCAGAGCTGAAGGAGAGGCTTTAGATTTACTTCACGCATCCGCCGTTTTCAAATATTGCAATATCTATGCCGGCAAGCCAGAAGATACAAAAGATAGTGACTTTATTATCATCACCGCTGGTAGAGCGCAAAGACCGGGTGAAACAAGACTTGAGCTTCTTGTTGATAACGTTAGGATAATAAAAGAAATATCGGAAAATATTGCACGGTATTCGAAAGATAGCATAGTTATAAACATAACAAATCCTGTCGATGTTTTAACCTACTTCATATGGAAATTTTCTGGATTACACACTTCCAAAGTATTTGGCACTGGCACAACACTTGATACGGCGAGATTGAGAGCTTTGTTGGCAAAAAACTTAGACATTTCCCCAGCAAGTATTCATGCATACGTTATTGGAGAACATGGAGATAGTGAATTTATTCCGCTTTCGAATGCCATGGTTGGTGGGGTGCCACTCACAGACTTTTGTAAAAAGTGTGAGAGAAGAGAAAGCGAAACGGTTCCATGCATTTCTTTCGAAAAAATAGCACATGAGGTAAGGACGGCTGCCTACAAAATAATTGAGAAAAAGGGTGCAACAAATCTTGCTATAGGTGCTGTTACCGCAAAACTAATAGATAGTATTTGGAAAAACGAACATCGAGTCTGGACACCTTCAGTGTATGTTGATGATGTGTATATCGGATATCCTGCGGTTTTAGGTAGGAAAGGCGTTGAAAGGATAATGTATCTAAAGTTAGCAAAAGACGAACAGGAAAAATTTGAATATTCAAAAGAAGTTATAAAAAAAGCCATAAAAGAAATAGAAGCCGCGATGTTAATTTAATTTTCTGATTATCAAAAAATCCCCTTGACAGATTTAGAGTATCATAGTAAAATGTGTATCGCTTGACGAAGTGTGGGTGCGTAGCTCAGTGGGAGAGCGCTTCCTTGACGCGGAAGAGGTCGTAGGTTCAATCCCTGCCGCACCCACCAGTTTTTTATGAGCGTTTAAAAACAAAGCGCTGGGGCGTCGTCTAATTGGCAGGACCCTGGACTTTGGCTCCAGTTGTGTAGGTTCGAGTCCTACCGCCCCAGCCAACCTTCCAAATGAAGCTTAGAAAAATGTTGGGCGCATTCGCGCCCTTTATTTTGGATTTTCTTTTATGGTTGTATTTATATTTTATACCCTTATCAAAAACGCCCGACTGAGTGTTCGAAACAAAAAATTCACACGGGCTTTATTGTATTTTTGAAAATGCGTGGTTATAATATCTCACGAATGTAGAGTTTGAAGGGAGGGTTAAGATGCCAACGATTAATCAGTTAGTGAGACATGGTAGGAAGAAAGTTAAGGAGAAATCTAAGTCACCAGCGCTTCAAGGACACCCACAGAAAAGAGGAGTTTGTGTTAGGGTTTCCACAATGACCCCAAAGAAACCAAACTCCGCTTTGAGAAAGATTGCAAAGGTTAGACTTTCAAACGGTATAGAAGTTACCGCATACATTCCTGGTATAGGACACAACCTACAAGAGCACTCTATCGTGCTTGTTAGAGGTGGAAGGGTTAAGGACTTGCCAGGTGTTAGATACAAGATAATCCGTGGAACCCTCGACGCAGCTGGTGTTGAGAACAGACGCCAGAGCAGAAGTAAGTATGGTGCCAAGAGACCAAAAGCGGGTGCAGCTGCGGCAGCTAAGGGTAAGAAATAAGGAGGGAATTAGATGAGGCGAAGAAGAGCCGAGGTTAGGGTAGTCCCACCAGACCCAGTTTATGGTGAAGTCCTTGTAACTAAAATGATTAATAAAGTTATGTGGGACGGAAAGAAGTCAATCGCTCAGAAAATAGTGTACGGCGCAATCGAAATTCTTGAGCAAAAAACAGGAAAGAGTGGTATCGAAGTTTTCAAGCAAGCAGTAGAAAACGTCAAACCTGTCGTTGAAGTTAGACCAAGAAGGGTTGGCGGTGCAACATATCAAGTCCCTGTTGAAGTCCAGGAACCAAGAAAAACAGCGCTTGCAATTAGATGGATAGTTGAGGCTGCAAGGTCGAAGAAGGGTAAACCAATGAAGGAGAAGCTTGCAGAAGAGCTTTTGAACGCTTACAACAATACAGGTGCTGCTATTAAGAAGAGAGACGACGTTCACAAAATGGCGGAAGCTAACAGAGCATTTGCACACTTTAGATGGTAATTTAAAAAGACAAAAGAGAAAGTGCCTTCGAGGAGGAAACTATGGAAGAGATAAAGGCTTTATACGTTGACTTGGATAAGCTTAGAAATATCGGAATAATGGCTCACATTGACGCCGGTAAAACAACAACGACCGAGCGTATTCTCTTTTTCACTGGAAGAAAGCATACCATCGGAAGCGTTGATGATGGAACAGCTACGATGGACTGGATGATACAGGAAAAGGAAAGAGGTATAACCATAACATCAGCAGCAACAACGTGTTTCTGGAAAGGTCACAGAATAAACATAATCGATACACCAGGACACGTGGATTTCACAATCGAAGTGGAAAGGTCGCTAAGGGTTCTGGACGGAGCTATAGCTGTTTTTGACGCGACTGCTGGTGTTGAACCACAGTCTGAAACAGTCTGGAGACAAGCTGATAAATACAACGTTCCAAGAATCGCATTCATGAACAAAATGGATAAGACCGGTGCGGATTTCGAAATGGCTGTTCAGACTATGGTTGAAAGGCTTGGCGCCCATCCTATTCCAGTCCAGATTCCGATGGGGGCTGAAAGCGACTTCAAGGGTATCATTGACCTGATTCAAATGAAAGCCATCAGGTGGCTGAATCCAGAAGGTACGGAATATGTTTACGAAGAGATACCTGAAGAATGGCGCGAAAAAGCAGAAGAAGCCAGGGAAGACATGATTGAAAAAATAGCCGAAGTAGACGATGAAATAATGATGCTCTATCTTGAAGGAGAAGAGCCTACAGAAGAACAGCTTCACGACGCTCTAAGAAGAATCACGATAGGGAACCTTGGAACACCAGTGTTCTGTGGTTCTGCCAAGATGAATGTAGGCATTCAACCACTTTTGGATGGAGTTATCAGGTATCTCCCATCTCCACTTGATTTGCCACCTGTCAGAGGATACGACAAAAACGGTAACGAAGTTCAGGTATTTCCAAAAGAAGATGCACCTTTTGTGGCTTACGCATTCAAGATACAAACTGATCCATATGTTGGTAAACTTACATTCTTACGTGTTTACAGTGGACGTTTGGAAAAAGGAAGTTACGTTATTAACACTACTAAAGGTGTGAAAGAACGCGTTTCAAGGTTGATATTCTTACACGCAGATAAGAGAGAAGACGTTGAATATGTAAGGGCTGGAGACATTGTTGGTGTTATAGGAATGAAGAGCACAATTACAGGCGATACTGTGTGTGAAGAAGGAACGCACGTAATTCTTGAAAAGATGGAATTTCCTGAACCTGTTATATCTATCGCTATCGAGCCGGAAACTAAAGACGACGAAACAAAGCTATCAAAAGCATTGCAAGCACTTCTCGAAGAAGACCCGTCACTTAGAGCATATGTTGACCAAGAGACTGGAGAAACAATTCTTGCAGGTATGGGTGAACTCCATTTAGAAATCATTGTGGATAGGCTAAAAAGAGAGTTCAACGTAAACGTTAGGGTTGGTAAACCACAGGTTGCCTACAGAGAAACGATAACCAGACCTGTGAAAGCGGAAGGTAAGTACATTAGACAGAGCGGTGGTAGAGGTCAATACGGACACGTTGTTGTTGAATTCGAACCTCTAAGCCTTGACAAGACATTTGAATTCGAAGACAGAACTGTTGGTGGTGTGATACCAAAACAATACATCCCAGCAATCGAGGAAGGTATCAAAGAGGCAATGCAAGTTGGTGTTCTCGCAGGCTATCCGGTAGTAGGAGTCAAAGCTACACTTGTTGATGGTTCTTACCACGAAGTTGACTCATCAGAAATGGCGTTTAAGATAGCGGCAAGCATGGCGTTTAAAGAAGCGATGGAAAAAGGTGCACCAGTTCTTCTGGAACCGATAATGAAAGTTGAAGTCACTACACCAGAAGAATACATGGGTAACATCATTGCAGATTTGAATTCCAGAAGAGCGCATATCGATGCACTCGAGAACAGGGGACACTTGAGAGTTATAAGGGCGCTCGTGCCACTAAGTGAAATGTTTGGTTACGCAACAACACTCAGGTCGCTATCTCAAGGAAGAGCAAACTACGTAATGGTTCTTTCACACTACGACAAAGTGCCTGACAAAGTTGCGGAAAAGATACTGAAAGGTGCTTAATTTAAGAACAATTAATAAGAACACAAAACTATACTCCACCATAGGTGAAGAAGGAGGGTCAAAGGTATGGCAAAGGAAAAATTTGTAAGAACCAAGCCTCACATGAACGTCGGTACGATCGGACACATTGACCACGGAAAGACAACACTTACAGCAGCTATCACAAAGTACTGTTCATTCTTTGGATGGGCAGAGTACACACCATACGAAATGATTGACAAGGCACCAGAAGAAAGAGCAAGAGGTATTACCATCAACATAACACACGTTGAATATCAAACAGAAAAGAGACACTACGCACACATCGACTGTCCAGGACACGCTGACTACATCAAGAACATGATTACAGGTGCAGCTCAGATGGACGGTGCAATCCTTGTTGTTGCAGCAACAGACGGTCCAATGCCACAAACAAGAGAACACGTCCTTCTTGCAAGGCAAGTTAACGTTCCAGCAATGATAGTTTTCATCAACAAAGTTGATATGGTCGACGACCCAGAACTTGTTGACCTTGTTGAAATGGAAGTCAGAGACCTTCTCAGCAAATACGAATTCCCTGGTGACGAAGTTCCAGTAATCAGAGGTTCCGCTCTCAAGGCAGTAGAAGCACCAAACGATCCCAACGACCCAGCATACAAACCAATCAAGGAACTTCTTGATGCAATGGATAACTACTTCCCAGAACCAGTTCGTGAAGTTGACAAACCATTCCTCATGCCAGTTGAAGACGTGTTCTCAATCACAGGTAGGGGTACAGTTGTTACAGGAAGAATCGAACGTGGTGTAATTAAACCAGGTGTTGAAGCTGAAATTATCGGTATGAGCTACGAAATTAAGAAGACAGTTATCACAAGCGTTGAAATGTTCAGAAAAGAACTCGATGAAGCAATTGCTGGTGACAACGTTGGATGTCTGCTCAGAGGTATTGACAAAGACGAGGTAGAAAGAGGACAAGTTCTTGCAAAACCAGGTTCCATTACACCACACAAAAAGTTCAAAGCGAACATTTACGTTTTGAAGAAAGAAGAAGGTGGACGCCACACGCCATTTACAAAAGGTTACAAACCACAATTCTACATCAGAACAGCGGATGTTACAGGTGAAATTGTTGACCTCCCAGCTGGTGTAGAAATGGTTATGCCTGGTGACAACGTCGAAATGACAATTGAACTCATCTACCCAGTTGCTATCGAAAAAGGTATGAGGTTCGCAGTTCGTGAAGGTGGAAGAACGGTTGGAGCAGGCGTTGTTTCTGAAATAATTGAGTAATCTGATTTTTCAGGACTTGATTATGTAAATAGAGTAAATGGCTCTTTGACAAAACGGTAATCGGGGGGGTTCCCCCCCTTTTCTAAGAAGGAGGGTAAGACATGCCAGGACAGAAAATTAGAATCAGACTCAGGGCATATGACCATAGATTGCTAGACGAATCTGCTAAGAAGATAGTGGAAGTAGCTAAACAGACAAATGCGAAGGTTTCTGGACCAATTCCACTACCAACGGAAAGAACGCTTTACGTTGTTCTAAGATCCCCATTGAAACATAAAGACTCACGTGAGCAATTTGAAAAGAAAATCCACAAGAGACTTATAGATATCATTGAACCCAACTCAAAAACGATTGACGCTCTGATGAAGATAAACCTTCCAGCAGGTGTCGACGTTGAAATCAATCTGTGAGTCCTCGGAGGTGTTTTATGATGAAATTTATAATTGCTAGAAAAATTGGAATGACCCGTTTGTGGAAAGATGACAAGGTTGTTCCTGTGACGGTCTTGAAGGCTGGTCCATGTGTTGTTGTTCAGAAAAAAACCGTTGATAAAGACGGATACAATGCAGTCCAGCTTGGATTTGAAGAAGTGAGTGAAAAGAAACTCACAAAACCACTTCTTGGAGTTTTCAAGAAGGCAAACGTGAAACCTATGAGAGTATTAAAAGAATTTAGAGTAGACAACGTAGACGAATACTCTGTCGGACAAGAAATCACAGTTGCAATTTTCCAAGAAGGCGATAAAATTGACATTACGGGTTGGACAAAAGGTAGAGGCTTCGCAGGTGCAATGAAGAGATGGAACTTCCAGGGTGGTCCAAAATCACACGGTGCGAAATTCCACAGAGAACTTGGTTCTGTCGGTCAGCACACCGAACCAGCAAGGATTTTCAAAGGTAAGAAGATGCCTGGAAGGTATGGAAACGAAAGGGTTACAATACTCAATTCGGAAGTTGTGAAAGTTGACCTCGAAAATAACCTTATAGCGGTTAAAGGTGGAGTGCCAGGAGCGAGGGGCAGCCTTGTTCTCATCAGAAGCGCTGTAAAAGTGGATAAGTGATTGTTCTAAATACTATTTGAAGCATGGCGCTTTCTGATGTGGTTCAGGGACGTGCTCCGAAAACGGAGTAAGGGAGGAAGAAGAACATGGCACATGTGGCACTTTGGAATGTGAAAGGTGAGAAGATTGGAACAATCGAAGTTAGTGACGAAGTTTTTAACATCGAACCAAACCTTGATGTTATGTGGCGTTACATCGACATGCAACTTACAAACGCGAGAGCGGGAACTGCATCGACAAAGACCAGAGGAGAAGTGTCCGGTGGTGGAAGGAAACCGTGGCCACAAAAGCACACCGGTAGGGCAAGGCAAGGCTCGATAAGGGCTATTCACTGGAGACACGGTGGTGTTGCTCACGGTCCGAAACCAAGGAAATTCTTGAAGAGATTGAACAAGAAGATGAAAAGACTTGCATTGAAGTCTGCACTTTCAGTAAGATTCAGAGAAGGGAACCTCATTGTTTTGAGTGACATACGATTTGATAAACCTCAAACAAAACAGATGAGAGAAGTTTTGAAAGCTCTCGGAATCGCTGACGAAAAGGTTCTTTTCGTTCTTCCAAAGAAAGAGGATTCTTACGTGAATGTAAAACTTTCCGGAAGGAACATTCCTGGTGTGAAGGTTATCATCGCAGATAACCCGAACAACAACGAAGGAAATAACATCGACGGATTGAACGTTTACGATATTATCAACGCCTCAAAGGTTGTCCTTACTGAGGGCACCGTTCGTAAAATTGAGGAGGTGCTCGGAAAATGAGAAAAGATTATTCTGACATCATCATTAGACCAATTATCAGTGAAAAGTCAATGAACCTGAGAGCAGAAAGAGAATACGTGTTCGAAGTAGACAAAAATGCAAATAAGAAAGAGATAAAAGAAGCAGTTGAAAAACTTTTCAACGTTAAAGTAGAACGTGTAAATACACTCATCGTGAAGCCAAAGCCCAAAAGAGACCTCAGAAGAGGTTATATGGCAAGAGAAGGACATACAAAAGAATGGAAAAAAGCCATAGTCAAATTAGCAGAAGGCTACACGATTAAAGAACTCCAAGCGTAAGGGGTGAATAACAATGGGTCTTAAAAGATTCAAGCCAACAACTCCAGGTAGAAGATTCATGGTCATACCAGACTTTTCGGAAATTACAAAAACAGAACCCGAAAAGTCGTTGGTAGTTCCTCTTAAGAAGACAGGAGGAAGGAACCACCACGGAAGAATTACGGTGAGGTTCAGGGGTGGTGGCCACAAGAGGCTTTACAGGATAGTTGACTTCAGAAGATGGGAAAAAGAAAATATTCCCGCGAAAGTTGTTTCGATAGAGTACGATCCTAACAGAACAGCAAGAATTGCTCTGCTTGTTTACGCCGATGGTGAAAAGAGATACATACTTGCTCCAAACGGTTTAAACGTTGGAGACACAGTGATGGCTGGACCAAACGCTGAAATAAAGCCAGGTAACGCACTTCCACTTGAAAACATACCAGTTGGTACAATTGTTCACAACATAGAGTTCTACCCACGTGGTGGTGCTAAAATAGCAAGAAGTGCAGGTGTTTCTTGTCAATTAATGGCAAAAGAAGGCGACTATGCACTTCTTAGAATGCCTTCCGGAGAGCTTCGCAAAGTTCATGTGAGATGCTATGCAACGGTTGGCGTTGTAGGAAACGAAGACCACAAAAACGAAGTTTCCGGTAAAGCAGGTAGGGAAAGATGGAAAGGTAGAAGACCACACGTCCGTGGTGTTGTAATGAACCCAGTTGATCACCCACACGGTGGTGGAGAAGGTAGAGGTAAAGGTCACCATCCACAGAGTCCATGGGGCGTTCCAGCGAAGGGTTACAAGACAAGAAGAGGTAAGAGACCAAGCGATAAATTCATTGTAAGAAGAAGGAACGCTTAATAAGCTGATAAGTGTTGAGCAATCAGGAGGTGTAATAAATGAGCCGTTCCAGTAAAAAGGGACCTTACGTAGATCCGAAACTGTTAAAGAAAATAAGAATGCTTAACGAAACTGGTGAAAAGAAGATTATAAAAACATGGAGTAGGGCAAGTACAATTGTTCCCGAAATGGTTGGCCACACAATTGCTGTCTACAACGGTATGAAACACATTCCGGTCTACATAACAGAAAACATGGTCGGGCACAAGCTTGGCGAATTCTCGTTCACCAGGAGATTTGGAGGTCACACGAACAAATCAGCTAAAAAAGGTGAGGTCAAGAAATAAGGAGGGAGTATATAATGCAACCCATCGTCAAAAGAGAAGGACTCAAAAGGTCCAAGTTCCATGCGAAACGTAAAGAGGTTCTTGCAACGTTACCAAAGTATGAAGCACGTGCTGTTGCAAGGTTTGTCCGCATATCTCCAAGGAAGGCAAGAGCTGTTGTTAACTCCATAAGGGGTAAAAATGTTTCAGAAGCGTATACAATTCTTGAATTTTCGCCTAAAAAGGCTGCACGAATCGTGTATAATGTGCTA
This sequence comes from Fervidobacterium sp., assembly GCF_059913585.1. Lineage (NCBI taxonomy): Bacteria > Thermotogati > Thermotogota > Thermotogae > Thermotogales > Fervidobacteriaceae > Fervidobacterium > Fervidobacterium sp. The sequence goes on along the minus strand of NZ_DBOLZL010000023.1, from coordinate 232,556 downwards.
AAATCTGCAGTAGCGAATGCAACGAATAATTTCGGACTTTCCGAAGATAACCTTTATGTTGCAGAATGTTATGTAAACGACGGACCAAGAATGAAGAGAGTTTGGCCACGTGGTAGAGGTAGAGCGGACATCATTCAAAAAAGGATGTCCCATATAACTGTTGTTGTTAGGGACAGAGAAAAAGAAAAAGAATACAAAGAAAATGCAAAATAATACAAAAACATGCTTGCGAGGTGATATAGGTGGGTCAAAAAGTTCATCCAAAGGGTTTTAGGCTCGGATTAACGGCAGATTGGGACGCACAGTGGTTCAATGAGAAAAAATACAGCGAATACTTACTCGAAGATGAAGCCATCAGGAACTTTATAAAGAAGACGTACAACCAAGCAGGTATTGCAAGAGTATTTATCCAAAGGCCAGATGCAGAAAGAGTATTGGTCACTATCCACGCAGCAAGACCTGGAATTCTTATCGGAAGAAAAGGCGCTGGCATAACAGAACTCAGACAATCACTCGAGAGCAAATTCAACAGGAAGTTCGGTGTTGATATAGTTGAAGTCAAAACGCCAGAGACCGAGGCAAGTCTTGTAGCAGAATCGATTGCACAAAAGATTGAGAAGAGGGCTTCTTACAAGATTGTTATGAAAAGAGCAATTGCTGCTGCGATGAGAAGGGGAGCAAAGGGAATAAAGATAATGGTCTCTGGTAGGTTGGCAGGTGCTGAAATCGCAAGAACCGAGTGGTATTTAAAGGGAAGACTCCCACTCCAGACACTTAGAGCTATCATTGATTACTCCACAGCCAGAGCAGAAACAAAATACGGAACCATAGGTGTGAAAGTTTGGATATACAAAGGCGATGCAAACATATAACTAACGTCTACTGACGTAATTTTAGTTTGAAACTGTCGACTCGAGAACGTGACACGATGGTGTAAAAGGAGGTTAGCAAAACCATGTTGATGCCGAAAAGAGTAAAATACAGAAAACAGCAAAGAGGCCGAACAAAAGGCGATGCAAAAGGTGGAGCATTAGTTGCCTTTGGTGAATACGGCCTTAAAGCATTAGAACCGGCTTGGATTACAGCACAACAGATAGAAGCTTGCAGGTTGGCGATAACAAGGACTCTCAAAAAGGAAGGAAAACTTTGGATAAAGATATTCCCAGATAAGTCATATACAAAACATCCACCTGAAACAAAACTTGGAAAGGGTAAGGGTAATGTTGAAGGTTGGGTTGCTGTAGTAAAGCCTGGAAAGGTAATGTTTGAAATCGGTGGTGTGGACGAAGAAACAGCCATTAGAGCGCTCGAATACGCGGCAACAAAGCTCCCGATAAAGACAAAGATAGTTACAAGACATCACATAGGTGGTGAAGCAGTATGAAGCCTGTGGAAATCAGAAATATGAGCAATGAAGAATTGTTAAAGCTTTTAGAAGAAAAGAAAAGAACACTAATGAACTTGAGATTCCAAAACGCGATGGGAGAACTCAGAGATTCCAGCTTGATTCAAAAAACTAAAAGGGACATCGCACGAATCAAAACAATCCTTCGCGAACGTGAACTTGGTATAAGGAGGTAATCCACATGCCTAAGAAAAGATTCATCGGAGTTGTTGTAAGCGATAAAATGGATAAGACTGTAACTGTTAAAGTGGAAAGACTTGTTAAGCATCCAAAGTTTGGAAAATACGTTAAAAGATCCAGGAAATTCTATGCTCACGACGAGAATAATGCTTGCAGAGTAGGAGACATAGTTGAAATTGAAGAATCAAGACCCCTCAGCAAACTGAAAAGATGGGTTGTCGTAAGAATCGTTGAACGTTCAAAACTTGGAGAAACGCCTGAGACAGAGGTATTAGACACGGAACTACTTGAAGGGGGTAGTGAACAATGATACAGAACGAAAGCTACCTCGTAGCGGCGGATAATTCTGGTGCTAAGGTTTTAAGGGTTATCAGAGTGCTTGGAGGTTCTCACAAGAAGTACGGAACAGTTGGTGATATTGTAGTTTGTAGTGTTAGGGAAGCTGTACCAAACACAGATATTAAGAAGGGCGATGTTGTCAAAGCAGTTATCGTGAGGACAAGAAAAGAGATTAGAAGACCAGACGGAAGTTACATAAGATTTGATGACAATGCAGCCGTAGTGCTTGATAAGTTTAATCAGCCAAAGGGAACACGTGTTTTTGGACCAGTGGCAAGGGAACTCAGAGAAAAAGGATTCATGAAAATTGTATCTCTTGCTCCAGAAGTATGGTAAGGGGTGGTAATCGATGGCACAGAAGATTAAAAAAGGTGATACAGTTCAAGTTATTTCTGGAAGAGACAAAGGTAAGAGAGGAGAAGTTATACAAGTTCTCCCAAAGGAACAGAAGATTCTTGTCAGAGGAGTAAACGTCGTAAAGAGACACCAAAGACCTACCGGACAGCTGAGGCAGGGAGGAATTATCGAGAAAGAGTCACCACTTTACTGGTCAAAAGTCATGCTCGTGTGCCCAAGCTGTGATAAACCAACAAGAGTAGGGTTTAAAGTGCTTGAAGACGGTTCAAAAGTGAGATTTTGCAAGAAATGCGGAGAAATCATAGATAAGAAGTAAGGAGGAGTAAAAAATGGCCTACGAATACGTACCGCTGAAAGATAAATACCTTAAAGAAGTGGTACCGACGTTAATGAAAGAATTTGGTTACAAAAATATCCACGAAGTTCCAAAGCTAGTTAAGGTTGTTATTAACATGGGTGTTGGAGAAGGTGCGAGAAATAAAGAAATCATTGAAGCGCACGCAAGAGAACTTGCATTAATTACTGGTCAAAAGCCTCTCATTACGAGAGCGAAGAAGAGTATATCCAACTTCAAAATCAGAAAAGGCATGACAATTGGTGTTAAGGTCACGCTCAGGGGACCAAGGATGTACAACTTTGTTTACAAACTTGTCAATCTTGTTCTTCCAAAAGTTAGGGACTTCAGAGGACTTAATCCAAACTCATTCGATGGAAAAGGAAATTACAGCTTTGGTTTAACAGAACAACTCGTCTTTCCAGAGATTTCACCAGACCAAATTAAAAGAATCCAGGGTATGGATATAATAATTGTGACAACAGCGAAGAGGGACGAGGAAGCAAGAAGACTTTTGGAATTGCTTGGCTTCCCATTCAGAAAGCAGTAAGATGATAATCGTGAGGAGGGAATATTAAATGGCAAAAAAATCAATGGTTGAAAGATGGAAGAAGCCAAAAAAGTACAAAGTTAGAGAATACACAAGATGCCATATTTGTGGAAGGGTTCACTCAGTTTACAGAGAGTTCGGAATATGCAGAGTTTGTTTCAGAAGACTCGCTAACGAGGGAAAACTCCCGGGCGTTAGGAAAGCAAGTTGGTAATCATGGAGGTGTTAACCGTGTGGAGCGACCCAATAGCTGACATGCTTACAAGAATAAGAAACGCAAACCTTGTTTTCAAAGACCAAGTAGATGTTCCTGCTTCTAACCTCAAAAAGGCGATAGCTGATATTCTTGTAAGAGAAGGATTCATAAAAGGATACACATATATTGAAGACGGTAAACAGGGCATACTCAGAATTCAGATGAAATACAAAGGTTCAAGAAAGAACAGAGAAAGAGTAATTCACGGGATTGTGCGTGTTTCTAAACCTGGGAGAAGGATTTATGTTGGTAAAGCAAACCTCCCAAGAGTTAAGAATGGACTAGGAATAGCTATTCTCTCAACATCCAAAGGTGTGCTCACCGACAAAGAAGCAGCTGAACTTGGAGTCGGTGGAGAAGTTATCGCCTACATCTGGTAAGGAGGTGCAGCTACATGTCTCGTATTGCGAAAAAACCCGTCGTACTTCCATCGAATGTCCAGTTAACAATCACCGACTCTGAAATAAAAGTAAAGGGTCCAAAGGGCGAGTTGAAACTCGCTACCCACCCATATGTGAACATCAAGGTAGAAGGTAACGAAGTTTGGTTCTCACCAAACCTCGAAGTTGCAAAGAGAAAAGCGGATGAAAAGAAATTTAAAGCTATGGTTGGAACATACTGGAGACTTGTAAGAAACATGGTAATCGGTGTTACAGAAGGGTTCAAGAAAGAACTGGAAATCGTAGGTGTTGGTTACAGGGCACAACTCCAAGGTAACAAGCTTATCATGAACCTTGGATATGCTCACCCTGTTGAAATGGATATACCATCTGATGTGAAAGTTGAAGTCCCTGCACCAAACAAAATCATTGTTAGTGGTATTGACAAGCAAAGAGTAGGCCAAGTTGCAGCTGATATCAGAAAATGGAGAGAACCTAACCCATACAGTGGAAAAGGTATTAAATACGTAGACGAAGTTATCAGACTCAAAGAAGGAAAGAAAGCATAAGGGGGTATAAAACGTGATTAAGAGAGAAGACCGCAAGAAATTGAGGCTTGTCAGGCATAGAAGAATAAGGAAAAAAATATTTGGAACACCCGAAAGGCCAAGACTCGCTGTTTACAGAAGCGAAAAGCACATCTATGCACAGATAATAGATGACACCGTCGGAAGAACACTTGTTGCAGCATCCACGGTTGAGAAAGACATAAAGGAAAGGGTTAAAAAGACTTGGAATGTAGCAGCAGCTAAAGAGGTAGGAAAAATCATTGCAGAAAGGGCATTGGCAAAGGGTATCACTACCGTTGTTTTTGACCGTGGCGGATTCAAATACCATGGAAGAGTTAAGGCTCTTGCGGATGCTGCAAGAGAAGCTGGATTGAAATTCTAATTGTGTAGGTTAGGAGGTGCTCACAGTGTCAGAAATTACAGAAAAGATAAAACAGTCTGCCGAGACATTTGAGGAAAGGATAATAGAAATCAGAAGAACAACAAAGGTTACAAAAGGTGGTAAGAACCTTTCGTTCAGAGTACTTGCCGTTGTTGGCAATAGGGATGGTAAAGTCGGCATTGGTGTTGGAAAAGCAAGAGAAGTGCCCGATGCTATTAGAAAAGCGCTTGTAAGTGCAAGGAGAAACATGATAGAGGTACCTGTTGTGAAAGGAACAATACCACACGAAGTCGTTGGTAAGCAGGACGCTGCAAAGATACTCATGAAGCCCGCTGCCCCTGGTACCGGTATCATCGCAAACGGTACAGTTCGTGCTATTCTTGAATTAGCGGGTATTCAAAATGTTCTAACCAAAGCAATGGGTTCAACAAACCCGGTTGTAATGGCTCAAGCAACAATAAATGGGATAAAGAATCTCTATCCAATTGAAAAGATAGCAGCACTAAGAGATATAACCCCTGCTCAAGTAGTTCGTGGAGTCAAAAAGGAGGGCTAAGATATGAAGAAATTGAAAATTACGCTTGTAAGAAGTCCTATTGGATACAAATACGACCAAAAAGATACAGTCAGAAGACTTGGACTTAGAAAGATGCACCAGACTGTAATTAAGGACGACACACCACAGATTAGAGGTATGGTGGAAAAGGTAAAGCACCTTCTTAAGGTTGAAGAGATAGAAGAATAATGATAAGGAGGGAATAAGAAATGCCTGAAATTCTTACTATAGACCAGCTTAGACCGACTCCCGGTTCAAACAAAAAGTTCAAACGTCTTGGAAGAGGTCAAGGCTCCGGAAAAGGAAAGACAGCAGGTAAGGGACACAAGGGACAAAAAGCAAGAGGTAAAGGTAAGGTCAGTCCATGGATGGAAGGTGGACAGACACCACTGCACAGAAGACTTCCAAAGTTCGGATTTAAGAACTTCACTAAGAAAGTCTATGCTGTTGTTAACCTTGACACACTTGAGGAAAAATTCGAGAGCAACGACGTAGTAACACCTGAAGTTCTTTTGGAGAAAGGGATAATTAACAAGATTTATGATGGTGTTAAGATACTTGCCAGAGGAGAAATAACAAAGCCACTCGTAGTGAAGGCACACAAATTTAGTGAAAAGGCGAAGGAAAAGATAGAAAAAGTCGGCGGTAAAATAGAGGTGATCTAATAATGTGGAAAGCGCTGCGCAATGCGATGAAGATTCCAGAGGTGCGGGATAGGGTTATCTTTACATTTTTAATGTTGCTTGTCTTCAGGTTGGGGATTTACGTCCCAGTTCCTGGTATAAACATCAAAGCTTGGGGGGAAGCGCTTTCCAAGCAGGGCACCGGCCTTGCCGGTGGCGTTCTTAGTTTTTATGACGTTTTTACCGGTGGTGCCTTTAGCAGATTCTCCGTATTCTCAATGAGCGTTACACCATACATTAACGCATCAATTATTATGCAACTTCTTGCTTCCATTATTCCTTCTCTCAAAGAACTTCTCAAAGAAGGAGAAGAAGGTAGGAAAAAATTCCAGCATTATACGAAGAATCTAACAATCGGTCTTGCAGCGCTCCAATCATTTGTTGTTTCGTTTGGCTTAGCTAACAGTTATCAAGGAATAATTGCAGTCAACAAGTGGTTGTTCTCATTTGTCTCAACGGTATCCCTTGTTGCTGGAACTATGTTCTTGCTCTGGATAGGTGATAGAATTACTGAGAAAGGTATTGGGAATGGCGTGAGTATCCTCATTTTTGCTGGTATTGTTTCGAGATATCCTGCATACTTCAGGAATGCGGTTCTTGGAAATCTCAACATATTTGGTTGGATTTTCCTTATCGCAATTGCAGTATTCATGGTTGTTGCTATAATTTATGTCCAACAAGCTGAAAGAAGAATCAAAATCGAATATGCTACAAGAATGGTTGGAAGAAGGATATACGGTGGAACGAGCACGTATCTGCCGATAAAAGTCAATCACTCTGGAGTTATCCCAATAATCTTCGCATGGGCGATAGTTAGCATCCCGGAAGCAATTGCGCAAATCACAGGTGCACAGTGGGCAATTAAAGTTTTTAGTATGCAGAGTCCACTTATGATAATAATTTACGCGTTGTTGATATTCTTCTTCACATACTTCTACAGCGTTGTAGTCATCGACCCAAAGGACATTTCAGAAAATATCAAACGTTACGGTGGATTTATCCCTGGTATCAGAGCCGGAAAACCAACGGAAGAATACATTACTTACGTGCTTAACAGAGTGACGTTTATAGGTGCCATCTTCTTGGTCGGTATTTCCTTGCTTCCATATCTTGTTGAGGGCATAACAAGAGTTAACATCTGGCTTGGTGGAACGAGCGCTCTTATCGCTGTTGGTGTTGCACTTGATATAGCTCAGCAGATAGAAGCACACCTCATAATGAGAAATTACGAAGGTTTTGTTAAGAAGGGAAAAATTGCCGGTAGAAGATAAGAAGAGTAAGAAGGTGAAGATATGAACCTGGTTTTCTTGGGACCTCCGGGTGCTGGAAAAGGAACTTATGCAAAAAGGTTAGTCGAGAAATACAATATACCACACATCTCAACAGGCGATATATTTAGAGAAGCGATTGCAAAAGGAACGGAACTCGGAAAGAAAGTGCAGGACATAGTGAATTCTGGAAATCTCGTTCCAGACGAACTAACGAATGCCTTGGTTGAGGAGAGATTAAAGCAACCAGACTGCGCAAATGGTTTTATTTTGGATGGATATCCAAGGACGCTAAACCAAGCTCAAGCATTAGACAGTATGCTTTCTGCTATGGGTAGAACATTGGATGGAGCTATATACTTCGAAGTCGATGAAGAAACCGTTGTCCAAAGGATTTCAACCAGAAGAGTGTGCTCTAAATGTGGTAAGGTTTACAACTTAATCACACTCCCACCAAAACAAGATGGAATTTGTGACGATTGTGGTGGACAACTAATTCAAAGAGAAGATGACAAGGAAGAAGTTGTTAGAAGCCGATACAGAGTCTATATCGAAAAAACGTCGCCGTTAATCGAATATTATAGAAATCAAAACAAACTTTTTACTTTAGATGGCAGAAAAAGTGTAGAAGAAGTAATGAAAATGTTGTTTAATATATTGGGTGGTATCGAAAAGAAATGATACGAATTAAGACCAAACAAGAAATCGAGAAAATGAGAATCGCAGGACGTGCAGTTGCGGCTGTTCTTGAGGAAGCAAAGAAGGTAGTAGTTGAGGGTGCAACTGCACACGATATAGAAATAATAGCAGAAAAAGTTATCAAAGAACATCGTTGTAAACCAGCTTTTAAAGGTTACGGAGGATATCCTTATGTCACTACCGTCTCAGTAAATGAAGAGGTTATACACGGTTTTCCTTTAAAAAGTAAAGTTTTCAAAAAAGGTGACATTGTTTCAGTAGACGTTGGAGCAATATACGAAGGATACTATGGAGACGGTGCCGCCACGTTTATTGTAGGGTCAACAGATGAAACTGGGCAAAAGCTTGTTGAAGTTACCAAACAATCTCTGATGCGTGCAATAGAATTAATAAGACCAGGCGTACGGTTGGGAGATGTATCTTACGAAATACAAAGCTATGTAGAAAGCCATGGATTCAACGTTGTTAGGGATTTTGTCGGTCATGGTGTAGGAAAACAACTTCACGAAGACCCACAAGTTCCAAACTATGGCAAACCAGGAACGGGTTTAGTTTTAAAGGCGGGAATGACACTTGCTATAGAACCTATGGTTACTGAAGGCGGCTGGCACGTAGTTGTTTTGGAAGATGGTTGGACGGTAGTTACCGTTGATGGTAAACGCGCGGCACATTTTGAACACACTATTGTGATTACGGAGAACGGTTGTGAGGTATTGACAACTATGTAAGTTGTTAACAAACGTGGGAAGTTTTGGAAGGCTGAGAGGTGATTTTTCTGAAAAACAAGGAAGACGTCATACGAATGGAAGGAACAATAGTTGAAGCACTACCTAACGCTATGTTCAGAGTACAACTCGACAACGGGTTCAAAGTGTTAGCACACGTTTCCGGAAAAATGCGAAAGAACTTCATCAGACTTGTACCGGGAGACCGTGTAGTTGTCGAACTAACAGTTTACGACCTTACACGTGGTCGGATAGTCTATCGAAAGAAGATAGACGCTAAAGGCGAAGAAGAGATACTTGACGACGAAGAATGAATAACAATAAAACAGAAAAATTTTTCCGAAAGGAGAGGTAACTATGAAGGTGAAAGCATCCGTTGGAAAAAGATGCGAGTACTGTAAGATTATTAGAAGAAAAGGAAGAGTTTACGTTATTTGTAAGGTAAACCCCAAACACAACCAAAGACAGGGATAAGATTGTGGAAAATTTTCTGAGGAGGGAGATTAATGGCTCGTATCGTTGGTGTTGAAATACCGAGCAACAAAAAGGTTCACATCGCACTTAGATACATATACGGGATAGGACCGACCAGGGCACTTGAAATCTGCAAAAACACGGGTGTGGATCCAGAAAAAAGAGTTAAAGACCTTACTGAAGACGAAATCAGCAAGATTTCATCTTTCATTCAGCAGAACTACAAGGTCGAAGGTGAGTTAAGAACAGAAGTTATGAGAAATATCAAGAGGCTTATAGATATCGGATGTTACCGCGGCTTAAGGCACAAACTGGGGCTTCCAGTAAGAGGTCAAAGGACCAGGTCGAACGCAAGGACACGAAAAGGTCCAAGACCAAGCAGGATTAAGAAAAAAGGTAAATAAATTTGACGACCTAAAAGGTTAAGAAGGATAGTTATATTTCTTAGGACCGAAAGAACCGAAGGAGGGAAAGCTAAATGGCGAAAGGTCGAACAAGAGCAAAAGCTAAGAAAAAGGTAACCGTTGACCATGGTGTAGTGCATATCAAGTCTACCTACAATAACACAATAGTCACATTAACAGACCCAAACGGAAACGTTTTAACATGGGGAAGCGGTGGTACAGCAGGTTTTGAGGGCACGAGAAAAGGAACCCCCTATGCAGCTCAACTTGCAGCTGATAAGGTAGCAAAAGAAGCTCTCAAGATGGGAATTAAGAGGGTCGATGTAATCGTCAAAGGACCTGGTGCAGGTAGAGAAACAGCTATCAGAACACTCCAAGCAGCAGGACTGGAAATTGAAAACATAAGAGATGCCACACCAATCCCATTCAACGGATGCAGACCGCCGAAAAGAAGAAGAGTCTAATTTACGAATTTTGCGTCTGAGTGATAAGGAGGGAAAATAATGGCACGATATACAGGTGCTCTTTGCAGGCTTTGCAGAAGAGAAGGAATGAAGCTTTATTTGAAAGGCGAAAGGTGTTTCAGCGAAAAATGTCCTTTTGACAAAAGACCTTTTGCACCCGGGCAACATGGTAGGGAAAAGAAGAAATTGACACAATACGGTTTGCAATTAAGGGCGAAGCAAACAATGAAGAGGATATACGGTGTGCTTGAAAAACAGTTCAGAATTTACTATGAACGAGCTGCAAAACAAGCAGGCGATACCCGTGAAAACTTGGTTGCGCAGGTTGAAAGAAGACTTGATAACGTGGTATATAGACTTGGATTTGCCATCAACAGAAGAACTGCAAGGCAACTTGTCTCACACGGCCATATACTTGTAAACGGCAAAAAGGTTGACATACCATCATACCAAGTAAGACCTGGCGACGTTATTTCCATAAAAGAAAGCAGCAGAGGAATTCAACCGATAAAACAAGCGCTCGAACTTAACAAAGGTAGAGCAGTTGCTCCATGGCTTGAAGTGGATTACGACCAATTCACAGGAAAATACGTCAGGAATCCAAAACTCGAAGAAGTTACAGACCTTCCAGTCAATGTTCAGGCTATCGTTGAATTCTACTCGAGGTGATGTTAATGCTTCAAACCTTTGGAAGAAAGTTCAGACTCGAAGAACAAGCCGAATACGAAGACCATTACTATGCGAAATACTCTATCTCGCCGCTTGAAAAAGGTTACGCAGTTACAATAGGAAATACGTTGAGAAGAGTTTTGCTCTCTTCGATTCCCAGTTTTGCAATCACGGATGTCAGGTTCATAAAACCTGAGAAGTACCACGAGTTTGATACAATAGAAGGTGTTAAAGAAGACATAATGGATATCTTGTTGAATTTGAAAAAGGTCCAGCTGCGCGTAGAAGCATACGTCGAATCCCCCGTTAAGCTTATTATTGAAAAGAAAGGACCAGCCGTATTGACAGCAAAAGATATCCAATGCCCAGCTGGAGTCGTGGTGGTAAATCCAAATCATTACATAGCCACGCTTAATGAAGATGCGGATATTGAGGTTGAGCTTTACGCAACATTTGGAAAGGGTTTTGTCCCTGCAAGTGAAAGAAATGAGAGACCAGAAATTGGTTGGATTGTCATGGATGGTGTTTACAGCCCTGTTTTGAAAGTGAACTGGCTCGTTGAAAACGTGCGTGTTGACAAGAGAACTGACTTTGAAAAATTGATACTCGAAATATGGACGAAAAAGAGTATAAAACCCGCTGAGGCTTTGAAACATTCACTGAAAATCATACTGGACCACTTCAGCTTCATTGAACAAAGCCTGAGCGATGTTGAAGAACTACCTATCCCAGCGTATCAAGAAACTTATTCTGTAGTTGAAGAAAGCGTATCTACAGAAGATGTTGCATCAAAGAAAATAGAGGAACTTGAACTTTCTGCAAGGTCACTAAACTGCTTGAAGAGGGACAAAATAGAAACGATAGGTGACCTGCTCGAGAGAACAGAGGAAGATTTGCTCAAAATCAAGAATTTTGGAGTTAAATCACTTGAAGAAGTGAAGGAAAAGCTCAAAGAAAAATTCGGTCTTTCGCTAAGAAAGGGGGACAAATGAGATGAGACATCGAATGAAGAGAAACAAAATCAATAGATACGGTTCTCACAGAACATCTCTCATGAGAAACCTTGCAAAAGAAATAATTGAGCACGGAACGATTATGACAACAACGGTGAAAGCAAAAGTTGGAAAGACATACATAGAAAAACTTATAACAAAGGCAGTAAAGGCTTACAAAATTAAGGATGAAAACAGAGCAGAAAGCGTTGCTCTCAGAAGACAAATATTTGCAGAACTTGGTGACAGAAGACTTGTAAATAAACTCGTCGATGAAATAGCTCCAAAATACGCTTCCAGAAATGGAGGTTACACAAGAGTTATTAAAGTTGGTCAAAGAAGAGGCGACGGAGCAGAACTTTCAGTGCTCCAGCTTGTTGAAGAGTAATTCTTGAGCAAACAATGGAGAACTGATTATTCACAGCAAAAGAGGGGGCGTAATGCCCCTTTTTAAAGTGATAAAGGCTTCAAATAAACTAGGAGGTGCAAAGATGGAAGTCAAAGAAGTTTCAAAAGATAAGAACATGATAGTACGTGAATACCTTTTCGACAAAAATGACATAGCAAGATTGGAAGACAAAGCTGTTGCTGAACTGAATAGAAAAAGGTACCACATAGAAGGGTTCAGACCCGGAAGAGTTCCAAAGGAAGTTTACAAGCTAAGATTGAAAGAGGCATTCTATGAAATCTACGTTGCAGACGAGGCAATTAAAGAAGTGGAGAATGAACTTGATAAAGAAGAACTTCAACTGCTTCTCCCACCAGTAATTGCAGATGCCGAGTTCTCTGCTGAAACTGGAAAAGTTGTCGTTGAACTCCATACAGAACCAGAAGTTAAGTTTGAGCCCGCGAAACTCAAATTGAGAAAGGCAAAAGAAGAAGAAGTCCTCGATGGTTACGTGGACATGAGGGTGAACTATGTCATAGAGGAAAATGCTGTACTTGAGCCAAAAGATGAGCAGGCTGAGGAAGGCGACCTGGTCAAAGTAAAAGAAACGGTTATGCTCGGAGAAAAGAAACTCAGAGATGCGGAAGAGAGAGAATACGTCCTTTTGAAGGACGATGAAAGAGAAGTTGTAAAACAACTTTTTGGTAGGAAAAAAGGCGATGTTGTGGAATTTGAAAAAACCTTTGAAAAAGGCGATGACAAAATTGTCTATAAATACATCCTTGAGGTAGAGGAAGTTTACAACAGAATTCTTCCAGAGTTTACAGATGAGTTTGTAAAATCTTTGTCAATCGAGAACGTAGAAACAACTGAACAGCTCAAAGAAAAGTTCAGAACAGAAGGCAAGGAGATATACGATAGAGAATTAGCGGAATCCTACCGTGCACAAATAATGGATCAAATTCCGGAGATTGCTGAGATAGAAATCAGCGAAAAGACAATAGAAAGAGCTGTTGAGAACATCATAGATAATCTAAAAGAAGGCGGGAAATACGAGTCTTACGTTCAAAACTACGGAAGCGAAGAGAAACTTATCGAAGAGCTTAGAAACTACTATTTGAATATGATAAAGAAAGATTTAGTTGTAAAGAAAATTGCGGAAGAGAATAACATCAAAGTCGATGCGGAAGACATAAAGGCGTATGCAGAAAGAGTTTCGGTTGAATGGGGAGTAAGTCCTGACAGGGCGGAAGCGATAATTAAAAGCAGGCAAGATGTAAGGAACGAAGTAGTCATGGAAATAGTAGAGTCAAAGGTTGCAAAAATTCTTGCAGAAAAAGCGCAGATAGAGGAAGTATCATTTAAGGAGCAAGAAAATAAGCAAGAGGTTGAAGAGGAGAAAAAATCTGAATAATTAAGTAAAACCTCTAAGATATTTGGGGAGATGAGAAACTATGGAAATAGATAAAGAAATGAAGAAAATACTCGACCAATATGTTCCTATAGTTATCGAAACAACTGGTAGATATGAACGTGCTTACGACATCTATTCGAGATTATTAAAAGATAGAATCATATTCCTCGGTAGTGCTATTGATGACCATGTGGCGAATTTGGTAGTAGCGCAGTTGTTGTTCTTGGAAGCAGAGAATCCAGACAAGGATATACAACTTTACATCAACTCACCTGGAGGTTTAGTAACAGCTGGGCTTGCGATATACGATACGATGCAATACGTAAAATGCGATGTTGCAACTATCTGTATCGGTCAAGCAGCATCGATGGCGGCGGTGCTTTTGGCGGCTGGTACAAAAGGAAAGAGATTTGCACTTCCAAATAGCCGTATAATGATTCACCAGCCACTCGGCGGTGCCGAGGGAACTGCCAAGGATGTGGAGATACTTACAAAAGAACTCCTAAGAATTAAACATCTCATAAATGAAATTCTCAGTAAACACACGGGCCAACCTATAGAAAAGATAGAAAGAGATACCGACAGAGATTTCTTCATGAGTGCACAAGAAGCACAAGAATATGGTATAATAGATAGGGTGATTATGCCTGGAGAAAGATAATGAACGAAAGTCAATTGTTTGGAATTTAAAAAAACGAGAAATTTAAGTGGGGAGGAAGAGAGTATGTCAGGTCACAATAAGTGGGCAAACATTAAGCACAGGAAGGCCGCCCAGGATGCGAAGAGGTCTAAGATATTTACGAAGATTATTAGGGAAATCATCGTTGCTGCGAGAGAAGGTGGCGGAAATCCGGAAACAAACCCAAGACTAAGAGCAGTTCTTGAAAAGGCAAAAGAAGCGAATATGCCAAAAGACACGATTGAAAGGTCCATAAAGAAAGGTACTGGAGAGTTAGAAGGCGAAAAGTACGAAGAAGTTATCTATGAAGCATATGCACCAGGTGGGGTTGCACTTTACATATTAGCTTTGACTGATAACAAAAATAGAACCGCTCAAGAATTGAGACATATACTCAGCAAAAATGGTGGTTCACTTGCAGAAAGCGGTTCCGTTGCTTGGATATTTGAAAGAAAAGGTGTTGTAGAAATCCCAAGAGAAAAAATAGCTGACATGGACGAATTTACACTTTTGGCAATCGATGCTGGTGCGGAAGACATCGAAGAGGGCGACCCAGTCCTTGTTTACACCGCTCCTGAAAGCTTGACAACGTTGAGAGAAAATCTAGCAAAGAATGGTTTTGAAGGAACTGCGAAAATCACCTACAAACCAAAGAACTATGTCAAAGTCAGTGGTTCTGATGCAGAAAAAGTTTTGAAACTTGTCGATGCACTTGAAGATAACGATGATGTTCAAGAAGTATTCGGCAACTTCGACATCGACGATGCAGAACTTGAAGCCATAATGGCGAAGTTGGAAGGTTAAGTAGTTGAGAAGCTCAGTATTTATAATGGAGCTGAAAACTTTGAAGAAAAAAGCTCCTATGGTTAGGTTAAATCTACTATTTGTAATTGTTTTTATTCTCACCATCAATACAATTTTAATAGGAGAGACGCTCTTTTTTGGCGTCTCTCCATTTGATATTTCATACAAACTATCGGCTCGATACGATTTTTCATTTTGGAAATTCAAAACCAAGTTCAAATTTGATATTGAACTCAGTGAAAAAGGAGGTTTTCTAAAAATCACTCCTAATTTCGCCAATGTATTTGAGTATTTTGAGTTTATAAATGAACCGTACAAAGCAACCTACTCTGACCTGAACACTGAGATTCCATTTACAACATTTGCCAATCCAGCTAAAAAGAGTTGGTATGTAACCTGGGTTAACACTGGTTATTTTTCGGATGGATACGTACACAAGAACGACTATTTTTCAATCCTCAGTGATTTATCTCATGTCAACCTAACGTTTAAAATATATGGTGTGGATATCTTTTTTGAAAATTCATCAAACGGAATTACTGTAGGAGCTGGTAACAAGACATACTTGTTTATTGGTGAAAAGACAGGACTTGGATTTTTACTGAGTGAGAACTCGTTCATTATATACACACTCGTTTTTTATGAAAATGGTAGCCTTTCATCAAAGATTGGTTTCACCCTCAAGGATGATAATTTAGAAATCAATTTGATAAACGATGAGATAGATGGTCAGAAGACTGTTGCAGGCAAAATTACCTTGAAAGTGGGTGATTTATATGTCGTTGGACGACTTCAAGGAAAAGAAGTTCGCTTGGATTTCGAATTTCCAATCTGGTGAAATTCAAGAACTTCCTTGGGACCAATTCGAATGGTTTGTTGAAAAAATAAAAGAGACTATGGGATTAGACCTTTCCGGATACAAACCGGAAAGGATGAAAAGGCGCATCGAGATGCTTATAAGAAAATACAATTGCAAGAGCTATAAAGAATACTTTGACCTCATTTCAAAAGACAACAAAAAACGTGATGAGTTCTTGGATAAGCTCACTATAAATGTCACAGAGTTCTTCAGAAACCCAGAAAAATGGGAAGAGCTGAAAAAGGTATTTCTCCCACAACTACTTCAAGAAAGTGGAACAAGGTTTAAAGCTTGGAGCGCTGGGTGTTCTTCGGGAGAAGAACCATACTCATTAGCGATACTACTTGAAGAGCTCAAAGCACCTCCAACAGCTAAAATCTTAGCTACCGATATCGATATTGGAGTACTCACAAGAGCACAGATAGGTGAGTATGAAGAACGCTCAATGGTTAGCACACCTCCAGAATACATCCAAAAATACTTCATAGTTCGAGATGGAAAATACATAGTAAAGCCAAATGTTAAAGCCCGTGTGCAATTTAAAAGGCACAACCTACTGCAAGACCCGTTTGAAAAGGATTTTGACTTAATAATGTGCCGAAATGTTGTTATATACTTTGAGATGGAGGCAAAAGAACAACTTTACAAAAAGTTCGCTGAAAGTCTTCGCGTTGGTGGATTACTCTTTGTAGGAAACACGGAAAGAATATTCAATTACAGAAACCTAGGACTAGAAGTTGCTTCGCCGTTTATCTACAAGAAGGTCAAGTAAAAACTGATAAGGACTGATAAGATGTTCTGGATAGTTCTTTCACTCACGTTGGACCAGATTACCAAACATTTAGCAACGTTGTACCTTCGTTTTGGAGAGATAAAAACACTATTTGGATTTTTTCATTTTATGTATGCAACCAACAGAGGAATTGCTTTTGGACTATTTCCAGGAGTCAAGGAAGCGGTTATTTACCTTACCTTGTTGATTATCGTTATCACTTCCCTGATACCTTTGCTGTTCAAAGTTAGCAAGTTGACGGAAATGTTTATCGGTTTCATCGTGGGTGGTGCCTTAGGAAACTTGGTTGACCGTATAAGATACGGTTATGTTGTTGACTTCTTTACGTTCAACTACTGGCCAACGATAATAAACGTGGCGGACATCTTTATATTCATCGGTAGTGTAGGAATTATGATTCAAATGCTTAGCGCCGAGTCGAAAGCCAAGAAACAAATGGGAAATGCTAAAGATATAGCCAACCGGAGGGAAAAGAAAGGGATATATGAGAGAATTTATGAAAGGTTTCGAGAATATGGAAGAGATAGAAGAGATGGAGGAATTGGAACCAACAACTCCTCAACTGGAAAAAATGGATATACAAGTAACGAACAGGGAAGATGGCTGGCGTCTGGACAAATTTGTCATGGAGAAGACTCCAGATTGGATTTCAAGAACATTCATCCAGAAAGCGATAAAGAATGGCGAGGTTCTGGTGAATGGAGCTTTGAAGAAGCCGAGTTACAAGGTGAAGTCTGGGGATATAATTACCTTGATGGTTCCTCAGAAGCCCCAGATTCCGGAAATCCTGCCTGAGAATATACCACTGGACATAATATACGAAGACCGTGATATATTGGTAATCAACAAGCAACCTGGTATAATAACTCATCCCATTCCATCCCACACTTCTGGAACCATCGTCAATGCGGTCTTGTATCATTGTAAAGATTTACAAGGTGTTGGTGGAGTGCTAAGACCTGGCATTGTCCATAGGCTTGATAAAGATACAAGTGGTGTGATGGTAATTGCGAAAAATGACTTAGCACACCAATCACTTACCAAACAGTTCAAAGATAGGGTCACGGAAAAACTATATGTGTGCTTAGTCAAGGGTGTTCCTGAAAAAAACGAAGGAGATATCGATGTAAGTATTGCCAGAAATCCTGTGCTCAGGGTTAAAATGACTGTGACTCAGAGTGCATATGGCAAACCAGCACTCACACACTACAAAGTCATAAGAAAGTTTGGGAATTTAGCTTCCCTAGTTTTTGCTTGGCCCAAAACAGGAAGGACACACCAGATTAGGGTTCACATGAAATACATAGGTCACCCACTGATGGGTGATGAGGTTTACGGTAAAGCAAAAGAAGATGAAAAATTCGACATCCACAGACAGATGCTCCATGCACTTAGCCTTTCATTTTTCCATCCAAGAACTGGTAAACGTGTAAAATTCATAGCAAGACTGCCGGAAGATTTTGCAAGAGCAATAAAAAACATCCAGAAGCTCTTAGAGACAAAACCGTAAGATTTGAAAATCTTCAAACTTCTTCGATGTAGTGGGATTTCGCTATAGCAATCATGTCTTTCAAGTGTTTGTTGAACGCATCAATCACCATTGGGTCAAATTGCCGTCCTTTCATATCGTTCATGTATTCTACAGCCTTTTCAGTGGGCCAAGCGGGACGATAGCACCTATCGTGTGTTAAAGCTTCAAAAACATCGGCAACTTGAACTATTCTTGCTTCTATCGCTATCTCTTCACCTTGAAGCCCATATGGGTAACCATTTCCGTCCCACCTTTCGTGATGTTCCAAGGCAACAACCGCACCTATCTCAAAGATGTTTAACGTAGAATCTCTAAGAATTTCGAAACCGATTAGGCTATGTTCTTTTATAATTGAGAATTCCTTTTCATCGAGTTTTCCAGGTTTATTCAATATGTAATCAGGCACTCCAACTTTTCCAATATCGTGCAGAGCAGAGGCTTTCTTGATTAGCTTTGCATCGTTGGAACTAAAACCGAGGTATTCTGCCAAATAATAAGAAAGTTCGGCAACCCGATTCACGTGGTCCCCGGTCTCTTCCGATTTTGCCTCAACAACTTTAGAAAGCATAATAACAAATTCTTCCTCAACGTCTGGATATTTTGTTGAAACAAGGGACCTTTGAAGGTTTTTCAAAAGGCTTCTTACGTATGATGTTTCAAGTGCGTTCAGTTCTTTTGATGAATAGAGCACAAAAAGAATAGTGTTCTCCTTAACCTTTGTGTGAAAATCATACCTGTATTCCAAACGTTCGCTGTTCATGAACTTTGGCGGAAAAATTCTTTCGTTGTTCACAAAAATTTCGCCGTTGAGTTTGATATCCGGCCTTTTTAAGGACAGAAACGTGCGCACTTGAAAAAAGGTATTTATAAGCAATTCTGCAAGGCTCATCTCTGAAGCGTTCGCTGCAACATTTTCTAAGGTGATGATTGCTCGCTCAAGTGACGTTATATCTTGGTAGGTTTTGAGCATTGATAAAACTGTGAGTTTTATTGAGAACGGTGAAAGATTTTTCTTCTCTATATAGGCATTTATATCATAGTCTCTTGTAAGCAAATCAGTGGGAACTTTCTCAGGATTCGCGGTCATCAGGATTATCCTTGTTTTTTTTGTCATTACACGTGTGCCTGATGTGGTTTATAACTTTAATTCCCGCATCGTCGCTTTCCATAACTAAATCAGTTATCACAAGCGCATATTTTTCGGGGACAAAGATTTTCTTGAACTCCTCGTATCCGTAAGTGTGTTCAATATCCAAATTTTTCTCGTTCCAACTAATTTCGCTCAAAATCGATGAGAGTTCTGAATGAACTGTTTTGGAATCGTCAACAATCATAACTTTTGCTTTTTCCATACCCAGACCCCCAAAAGTGATAGTTGGCAACAGCTAACAAAAAAGTCTTGTCGTTTTTCAAAAGATTTCACAAGAAATAAATGTTAGCTTTACAAACATATTATATCATAAAAAATGTTTGAACAGAAATATTCGAACAGAAATCATCAAACATTCATTTATAACATTTCCGAGGATAGGAAAAGTGCTATAATTATAAACGAACACTTAAAAACATTTAAAACACGGGGAGGAAGGCAATTGAAATTAAGTGAGCTCATAAGCAAAAAAGTAACAAAACTTTTTATTGTAACAATGATATTGTTAGCGATAGTTGTAATGGCGTCGGGGATTTACATAATATACGTCTCTGTATTGAATATCCGCAATATCCAGCGAAATATTTATGAGAACAGAGTTGAAGAAACATTGTCGGAACTTAAGAAAGACGATGAGATTATATCTCAGATTCTTGAAATGTATTTAGATGGTTTAAAAGGTTTGCCTTATTCGCTTCTTTCACGAGCACTAGAAAACGATATTTACAATGGGGAATTAGGAGTATTGAGATTTTCAAAGGTAGACAATATTCCGAGGTTTTTAACCTTGGAGGACGTTAAAAAATCCAACTACAATTACTACATATATAACGAATTAAAGTCGTATGGAATAATAAAGAGTATTTATCTGATTATCAACGGTGATGTATTAAAGGCAAGAGTTTCAAAACTCTACGCTCAAGGGGTTTTAGACAAAATGGCAAAAATGTTAGCAAGCCTTGGAGCTACTAAGTTCATCGTGCTTGATTCGAAAGGTGAAGCCATATATGGTGTCGACAAAGACTTGAAACCGATACCAGACAATAAAATACAAGAGTATATTACACAACTAAAGACTCTCATTAAAAAGTTGCCGTTAGAGAGTAACCATTTGGAAAAAATGAGTCTACGCAGGGTTTACGTATTCGGGAGACTCACTTTAGATAGTGGAAAAAATAGTATATTTACCCCTGTATACTTTTATGTTGAATACGCAATTAATCGTTATCTGACACCTATTTTGGTGGCGCTCATATTCATATTTGTTGTCAATTTTGTTGCCATACTCTTTGTTGCAGAGGGCAGCAGAAAGATATCTGAAGCAGTTACTTCCCCGTTTGGACCATTGATATCCTCCATGAAAGAGTTCCTCATAAATAAAACCTATAACCCCCATCCAGTAAAAACTGATATCCAAGAGATAGAAGAAATTGCAAATGAATATAACAAGCTCGCCCAGGAAATATCTGCCTCATTTGAAGAAATGCTTGCGATGAACGAAGCGTTGGAAAATTCCTTCAGCAAATTGTTAGAGCTCGAAAGAGAAATAGAGGAGGCTTATTTGTCGTTTGCGCGCCAACTTTCGGTCATTGCAGAAAGCTACGATGAGACGACAGGTAACCATATTGAGCGGGTTGGTGAATTGTCGGCGTGGTTTGCGGAAAAGTTAGGTCTTGAGCCAGAAAAAGTAGATAAGATACGGGCTTTTGCGCCGCTCCATGACATTGGAAAGATACTTATTCCAAATGATATACTCAACAAACGTGGTAAATTGACCGATGAAGAATTTGAGATTATGAAAAAACATGTTGAGTATGGTGGTAAACTCCTTGGTGAATCCGAGTACTTTGAAATAGCCAGGAATATAGCGCTTTATCACCATGAAAAATACGATGGTAGCGGTTACTTGAAAGGACTGAAGGGAGAAGAGATACCAATAGAAGCAAGGATTGTGGCACTTGTTGATGTGTATGATGCGTTAAGGTCTGAAAGACCGTATAAAAGAGCTTTATCCCACGAGGAAGCTTTAAAGATTATTCTTGAGGGCGATGGTAGAACAAAACCTGAACATTTTGACCCGAAATTGTTGGAAATACTTAAAGAAAACAGCGAAGAGATAAAGCACGTCTGGGAGGAGATTAACAACAGAAGGTAGATATATTTTGAGGCGTAATCGTGAAAACAAACTTGATAAATCCTACTATATGTGATAAAATAAAGTTTGGGTTTGGGAATTCTTGGTGATTTTATAATCTGGGCGTAGTTCAGATGGCTAGAACGCCAGAATCGGGATCTGGTGGTCGTGGGTTCAAGTCCCACCGCCCAGACCAGTTGTCATAAATACCTTTAATTTAAACTAAAAAGCCCGGGAAATCCCGGGCTTTTGTTGATTCTTTGATTGTTAATTTATTTCTCTGATTTCTGATACAATTCCCGAACCATAGTTTCTATTAGTGACAACCTACCAGCCAGTCTTTGCAGTTCTTCTGTGAGTTGAACGATAGAATTGTACAGTTTGATGATATCTATATCATGTGAGTTGACTTTAGTTGTAATGGATTGTAAAGCTGATGAAATATTGTTCATTTCTTCTTTGACAGGAACTATCATTTGCTCAATATCTTCGAGTGATGCCTTGGTGTTGAGAGTATCGTATATCATGTTTGCATACTCTTCAAGAAGTGATATCCTATCGGATATGTCTGAATTTTGATAAACGTTAACAACTTCTTCGAGATTTTGGATCCTTGAAGAAAGTTCCTCGATATCAGATAGGTTGGCTTTTGTTGAGAGAGTATCGAAGATATTTACAATGTCCTGGTCGTGCATGTCTACTCTCAAAGAGATTGCTTCTATGGATTCTTGGAGTGGAGAAACGTCGGGTATGGACGCCTCTATTTTTTCTATCTCGTTTGTTAACGTAGAAGTTATATCGTAAAGTTTTAAGATATCTGAGTCGTGGATATCCAAAGTTACTTCAATGTCTGCGATTTTTTGGTTGATTTCTTCGAAGACGCTTGATTTTACTTCTTCACTCGCTTGAGCTACAGCCAGATTGATGTATTCTGTTAGTCTGTTCTCCAATGAAGCCAAGTTTGAAGAGAGTTCGTAAATCATATCACGCACAGCTGGAAGCCCTGTTTCTACGGTTGCCTTTAAATTCAGAAGTTCCTGTTCAATATTAGCCAGCCTGTTTTCCAATTCGTAAGAAAAGACCTCGAAATCTTCACTGCTAAGTTTACTACCAATCAATTCGTACAGCATGTTTGTTATTTCTTCAAGATTTGAAAGCCGTTCTCTGAGTTCCTCATCAGTGGGTTGCAATTCTTCTACAGATACGGTTATATCCTTTGCTTCAGCAATTTCGCAAGCACACTCTTCGCCTTCTTCGTGTTGGTGTCCAGAACCGGTTTCTGCAAATATCGAAACTTGTAGGAATGCTATTAGTGCGAAAACCGCAAAAATAGTAACTAACTTTCTCATCAAAATCCCCCCTTTTCAAAGATTGAAAAAATTGGAATGCACAACTTAAGACTATTATACAACGAATTTTTAAAAAAAGTTCCAATGAATTTGGGTCTGACATAAATAAAAAAATAAAAAATGGCGCTTTCGCGCCGGAAACTTGAAATGATTTATGAAAAATTATTAGTAGCAAAATCCTATCTTTCGAGCAGGTAAATTTGTTTTTGGTTCGCCAAACACAATAATCATTTGGTGCACAGGTTCCGTTCTTGGGATTTGAATTCTCAAATTCAGTTCAAGTTTTGACAAAGCGGTTTTAAATGTCGAAATTCTGGAATAGTCGTGCACTGAAAGAACAAAATGACCGTTTCTTACCAATCTTACTATCTCTTCTTGTAACTTCCTTTCTCTTTCAATTGAAAAATCAGGGTATCCAATGGCGTAAACAGGTCCTTTAGCTGGTTTGGGGATATTTAAGTTCTCTACTCTTCCAACCATGCCAACGACAAGTGTTGGTGGGATTCCTTTCCTTTTGTAGGTATTGTAAAGAGAGGCGTTACCTGAAGCGACAGGCACGTTAAATTGTTCGCACGCATCTTTTAAACCTTTCATTTGACCTGCGAGTCCGAGAGGTTCGATGTCGGGATCCGCGTAGTTTATACCATCGGTTATGGCGACCGGTTTTGCACCAACAGAAAGGGTCTTTCTAATAGCTTCCAAAACGGTTATGTAAGCTCCCCAGTATGGGTCCTGAGCTCCTATATCAGCACGACTGTGTATTACCAATGAATATCCAATGGAACCCTTTACCCTCATCACTGCTGGACCGAAACCAGGTGGTAATATTGTGTCTGTTCCCACCATGTAGTCGTATCTTTCAAACACATTGTGTGCATCCACGTCTTTGAACCTAATCCATCGGAACTTTTTGAACGGTGATGGTGTGTAATCGTGGATGGGTTCTTCGGGAGAATCTTCGAGTAGTTTAGCTGGCACATCCATGATAATTTGGTCGTGGTATTTTGCCACGTACCTACCACTATCTGTAACTTCAGCAACGACCGCTCCAAAGAGCAAGTGTCTTTTCGCTATTTTGAGAACTTCTTCAGCTTTTTCCGGTGATGTAACGACAGCCATTCGTTCCTGACTTTCGCTTATCAAAATCTCTATTGGTATCATATCTGACTCACGGAGTGGGACCCTTTCAAGGTGCACAATGGCACCTAATCCACTACGGGCAACAAGCTCGCTTGTAGCGGAGAGAACTCCACCTGCGCCAAGGTCTTGAGCACCTTCAACCAACCCTCTTTCTACCATCTCAAGGAAAGCCTCGATAAGCAACTTTTCAGCAAATGGGTCTCCCACTTGGATGGAAAGTTTCGTAGCTTTTTCGCCTGTTAAATCTTCGGAAGCAAACGAAGCTCCGTGAATACCGTCTCTTCCAGTTGCACCACCAAAGATAACGATAACTTGACCAGGTTTTGTAGCTTTTGAAGGTATGAGATGTTCATTTTTACCAACACCAACTGCCATCACGTTAACAAGGGGGTTGTGTTTGTAAAAATCAGAAATCCTTAACTCTCCACCTACGGTAGGCACCCCTATGGAATTACCGTAGTCGGAAATTCCTTCGATAATCCCATCGATTACTCTATCCATGTGCAGTGAATCAAGTATTGCTGTAGGTCTGGCGCCCATAGCGAGCACATCTCGTATGATTCCGCCCACACCTGTTGCTGCTCCATTAAAAGGTTCAATAGCACTTGGATGATTGTGACTCTCAACTTTGAACGCTAAGAAATGATAATCATCAAGTGGAACAACTCCTGCGTTACCACCAGTCCCCACTTTTGGCAACTGCCTTATGTAACCTTTTGTATGAGAATAACCGCAATGCTCGCTCCACATCACTGTGAACGCTTCTATTTCCTCTCTTGTGGCTTTTCTGCCCAACCTCTCCTCAAGAATGTTTAAATACTTCATCCCCTAACACCACCGTTATTCTTGATATAGTTGAACGCAGATAAAAATACTCTTAATCCATCATCCGAGCCAAGTATCTTCTCCATTGCACGTTCAGGATGTGGCATCAAACCAAAAACGTTCTTATTCATGTTAGTTATTCCGGCTATTGACTCATCGCTACCGTTAACGTCTTCCACATATTTAAGTGTTACATTGACATCGTTAATTTTTACATATCTGCCAAACCCATGAGCAATGGGCAATCTGATACGTTCGCCTTTTAAATAGTAGCTGGTGAAAGGTGTGGAATTGTCGACAACTTCCAAATCCACAATCTTGCAGATGAACTTTCCATTAGAATTTTGAAGAAGAGCTCCCTCTAAGAGTCCCATTTCGACAAGTATCTGAAAGCCGTTGCAAATACCAATAACAAGCCCCCCACGGTTAACAAATTCTTTTATCTTTTGAGCAATTGGTTCTCGAGCAGCAACTGCTCCAACACGAAGGTAGTCCCCATACGAAAATCCACCAGGTAGAACCAACAAGTCAGCATCTATATCGGAATGGATATCTATGAATTCTGCATCAAATCCTACGTATTTGCATGCCCAAAGAGCATCCCTGTCACAGTTACTCCCAGGGTACACGACTACCTGGGCTTTTGGGAGAGTCATAGCTTTCTCACCTCATATGTTTCGGTGACGGGGTTTACTAAAAGTTCACTGCAGGCCTTTTGAACAAGTTGTCTTGCTTGTTCTTCGTTTTCAGCTTCCACCTCAAGGTGTATGGATTTGCCTAACCTCAGCGAACTTACTGGAATGGAATACTCTTCATTGAGCACCCTTTTTATCGTCTCTCCCCTTGGGTCTCGCACATTGCTTTTGTATTGGATATCGATTACAAAAGTATACTTTTGCATAAGTTCAACACCACCTCGTATTTTTCTATTGGATTCCCGAGATTTCGTCTGTAGATGTCCTTATCGAATATTTCTCCAGCTTTCCTTAAACGCATTGTATCAGGCGAAATCTCATCGCCAAGACAAATGTTAGCTGATTCGTCAAATCCGTATTCAAACTTTATATCCCAGAGTTCGAACCCGTGCAAGGCGAAAAATTCTTTCAAGAGCATTGCGGCTTTTTTTGCTTCGTCTATGATTGTTGTAGCGTGCTGCCTGCTTAAAATGCCGAGCACTTCAAGATGCTCGATGCACATTAAAGGGTCATGCATAACATCACTTTTGTATGTGAATTCAACAAGAGGAGTTGGTAAATCTTCCCCTTCATTCCCACCGTAACGTCGCACGAACGAACCAGCCTTTTTAAACCTTACGATAACTTCAAGTGGTATCATTTTAAGCTTGCGGGCTCGGATTTTGTTGGGGGGTATGTAGTTGAGAAACATCGTGTAGATGCCTTTTGTATTTAGATAATGCATCAGTCTTGCAGTAATCTCTGAGCAATATTGCCCTTTTAAAGCCAGTACATCGTGCTTTGCGCCGTCTCCTGCGGTGATATCATCTTTAAATGTTAGTATGACACTTTGACCATCTTCGGCGAGTTCAACAATTTTTGTTTTGCCCTCGTATAAAAACGTTCCAGACATCTTTTTTCACCTCTGTCACCTCTGGAAATGGAATTTTAGATAATCAGAATATCCCATATTTTCTAACTCGTTAGCCTTTGTTAAAACTTCCTGCCTCATGCGTTCTCTATACGTCTTTAGTTTTTCTCTTAGCTCTGGATACTTTATCCCAAGGATTGCAACTGCGAGCAAACCGGCATTTTTGGCGTTGTTAATTGCAACCGTGGCTACGGGTATACCTTTGGGCATTTGAACAATCGAAAGGAGTGAGTCAAGCCCTTCCAAATTTGAGCCTTTTACCGGCACACCTATGACGGGCAAAGTTGTTATCGATGCGGTCATTCCAGGCAGATGTGCCGCACCGCCAGCACCTGCTATTATTACTTCTATTCCTCTTTCTTCAGCCTTCTTTGCATATTCAAACATCCTTTCAGGAGTTCTATGCGCGGAGACTATTGTGATTTCGTATGGGACACCAAATTCTTCGAGAACTTGTGCAGCGTCTTTCATAACAGTGAGGTCTGAATCGCTACCCATTATTATCCCAACTAAAGGATTTGCATTTCCCATAATCTTTCACCTCATAAGGTAAATTCAGGCGTTTTCAGAAATAATTTTAACTCTCTCCTTAATTATTTTAGCCTTTTCAATTGCTGAATTCAAATTTTCATCTATTATTGTAATGTGTCCCATTTTTCTGAATGGAGCAGTTGTTGATTTACCATACCAATGTAGATGAGCTCCTTCAGTTTTCAAAACTTCTTCAAGACCGATTATGGCAGGATTACCTATATACCCAGGTTCACCGAGGAGGTTAATCATAACAGCTGGGGTGTGCTGTTTAGTGGAACCTAACGGAAGACCAGCTACGGCACGAAGGTGCTGTTCGAACTGGCTTGTGAGACACGACTCAATTGTATGATGACCAGAATTGTGAACGCGAGGAGCTATTTCGTTGACAAGTATATCACCACTCTTGGTAAGGAACATTTCAACAGCAAAAACCCCAACGGCTTTCAAATTAGAAGAAACGAAAGAGTTGATAACATCATAAGCTATACTAATTGCTTTCTGTGATATCTCTTCTGATATCCTTGCTGGAGAGATAAGCATATCAAGGATATTTGACCTCTCATCGAAAACCATTTCAACAACCGGATATGAAACCATATTTCCGTTAATATCCCTTGCAACCAAAACGGCAATTTCTTTTTCTATTTCCACGAATTCTTCGAAAAATGAATCGGTCTCCAAAATTTTATCTATGTCTTTTTCGCTTTTTATTACTGCAACACCCCTTCCATCGTAACCACCTTTCCGTGCCTTTTGAACAAACGGAAATGGCGGGAGTTCTTTCGTCCGTGACTTGTACTCAATTGAGTCACTCTTTGTCACTTCGCGTATTAATTTTGATGTTGGTATGCCGTGCTTTATTAGGTGAGATTTTTGCTGTAGTTTGTCATTTAATAGTTCCAAGAGTGCTGGTGAGGGAAGAATTTTGGTGCCGATTTTCTCGAGTTGTTTAAGAGCTTCCGTGTTTGTGTGCTCTATCTCATATGTAACCACGTCAGATTTTTTCGCAAGTTCGTATAGTTTTTCTGTATCATACAATGAACCGATTATTAACTCATCACAGATTGAAGAAACAGGACAGCTTGGGTCCTTATCAAGGGCGATAACCTTGAATCCCATTTCTTTAGCTTTCAGTGTTAACATCTTTCCAAGCTGTCCTCCTCCAATAACCCCCACGGCTTTGATAGGAAAGATATATATGTCTTTCTTTGTTGAGCTTATCATCTCTTAATCCCCCACGGCTTTATGCGGTTTTCTTTCTTCATTATTTTTCCAACTTTTCTGGAATTACAAGGTTAGCGATGATACCTACGAGTGCAGCAAGCGCCATACCTTTGAGTTCCACTACGCCAATTTTGATACTTGCTCCTCCTATACCGAGTGTGAGGATTAATGCGGCAATGATAAGGTTTCTGGATTTTGAGAAGTCTACTTTTGCTTCTACCAACGTTCTTACACCTACCGAAGCTATCATACCGAATAGTATTAAACTCACCCCACCGATTACAGGTGTAGGTATTGTTTGGAGAACGGCACCAAACTTTGAGAAGAAAGCAACCAGCATTGCAAGAAGGGCAGCACCACGCAGGATTGATGGGTCGTAAACTTTCGTTATTGCGAGCACACCGGTGTTCTCACTGTAAGTTGTATTTGCAGGTCCTCCAAGTAAACCCGCAACCATTGTTGCAATACCATCCCCAAGAAGCGTTCTGTGGATACCGGGCTTTTCAAAGAAATTCTTTCCGACCACAGCTCCGTTGGTTGTTATATCACCTATATGTTCCATGACGGTAACGAACGCAACAGGTGCTATCAAGCTGATAGCCCCAACATCGAACTTTGGGAATGTGAAGTTTGGAGTTGAGAACCAGGCAGCATTTGTTATAGGTGTGAAATCAACTATCCCAGAGAGGATGGAAGTAATATACCCAACAAAAACACCGGTAAGAACTGGTATGAGAGAGAAGAAACCTTTGAATATCGTTGCGGATGCGATAACAGTGATAATCACTACGAGTGCAATAGGCCAGTTTGAGGAAGCCATATTTACTGCAACCGGGCTTAAACCAAGACCTATAACCATTATCATAGGACCGGTCACAACAGGTGGGAAGAGCTTTTTGATAACGTTTGTCCCCAAAACTTTCACAATTAACGAGAAGGCTAAGTATACTGCACCAGCAATTACGATACCTCCGAGAGAATAACGTATGTCTCCGTATTTTTCTTTAACAAGTATAACAGGTGCTATAAAGGCAAAGCTGGAACCCAAAAAGACAGGGACGAGACCACCTGTGATAAAGTGGAAAATCAAAGTTCCGAGTCCTGCACTAAACAGAGCAACGAGAGGGTCTAATCCTGTCAGGAGAGGTACTAAAACGGTCGCACCAAACATCGCTACAAAGTGCTGGAGAGATAGGAGGAACCTTTTCGAGGCAGGTAGATCCAAACGGGAACTGGAAATAACAGTGCTCTCTGGTTCAGAATTACCAAAAATAACGTCCTTTTCCATCTTTTCTCCTCCTTTCTCGCCTCACTGGGCGAGTTTAAAGGTTTTTGAAGCTTTACAACCTTATATTACCACAACCAATTTCAAAAAGTCAACGTTAAGAAAAAAAGACAAATGTAACAAAACGCATCAGATGTTGCGAAACCAATAGTAATTCAATGGATTATAGCCGATGTCGTCTACTCTAAATGAGAATTACGGGATAACCGTTCTCAGGATGTGTAATTACTTTCAATGAGACTCCGTAAACACTGCTTAGAATATCTTTATTTAAGACTTCCACCGGTTTACCAATAGCGAGTATCTTTCCATCTTTCATTACAGCGATTTCATCACAGTACTTTGCAGCTAACGTTATATCATGAAAAGTTCCAACTATCGTCTTTCCACTTTCGGTAAGCTGTTTCAAATAATCTAACACTCTTACTGCCTGTCCCAAATCTAAGTGATTAACCAATTCATCAGCAATGATGATAGGTGTGTTTTGATAGATAGCACGTGCAATCAAAACTCTGCGCTGTTGTCCGCCACTGAGAGTGGAGAATAGCCTTTTTCTGTATTCAAGCAAATCGACGGTTTTAAGAGCGTTTTCTAAATCTTCTTCGTAAACAGGTGTTTCAAAGAAATGTGGTGAGCGGGGTATTCCTCCCATTTCAACCAATTCTTCGACTGTGAAGTCATATGCAGGGTTAAAGTCTTGGGCGATATATGCTATCAATTGCGCAAGCTTCTTGTGAGATAGCTTGAGTACATCTTTTCCATCGATTATGATTTTCCCACTTTTAGGCTTTTGAAATTTCATAATGAGTGAGAGTAACGTAGTCTTTCCAGAACCATTTGGTCCAATGATACCAAAGAAAGCTCCTTTCTTAACCTCAAAACTTATGTCTTGGAGACTAAAACTTGGGTAAGAAAAACATAGGTGTTCAATTTTTAGTATCGTTTCAATTTTCGTTTTTTCTTCTTTCAAATCATACACCTCACATTCTTATCACATTCTGAAACCTCTTTTGAACAAAAGTCCTAATTGCCTGCTACTCCAAAAAGTGGTGGAACTTTGATTTCTGATGTGTTAGTTGATGTATCTGACGCATTTGACGTTTGTTGTGAATTTGTTGAATCTGATGTATTCAGAGTACCTGTTGCTTCAG
This sequence comes from Fervidobacterium sp., assembly GCF_059913585.1. Taxonomy (NCBI): domain Bacteria; kingdom Thermotogati; phylum Thermotogota; class Thermotogae; order Thermotogales; family Fervidobacteriaceae; genus Fervidobacterium; species Fervidobacterium sp. Next base: position 202,005 of record NZ_DBOLZL010000023.1, on the reverse strand, counting down.
AAGATGTTGCAGAATTATTTATATCCAACTGCTGTTTATTTCTCATTTCGGCGGAATGGAGGCTCTCGTAGAAGTCGTATTGTTGTAGTATCAGCTGAGCGTATTTAGTTTTATTCTTTCCGTTGTTGTATTCTTCGAGGGCTTTTTGAAAAGTTCCGTGCTTTTTGTAAAGATAAGCAATATATGCAGTGCCGTAAGTTATATTCAACCAATAATTTGTTAGGAGTTCATTCCAACCGTTTTTTGGCTGTTCAAGTCCAAGGAGTTTCGATATACCTTTGGCTGTTGAGATGGAAATTTGCATCATCCCTACTACATCGCCAGCACCTTTCACATTGGCGAAATTGCTTTCAACAGAAATCACAGCAGCTATGAGTGTTGGTGGAACATTGTATTTTGTGCTTATAGTGTATATCGCATTCCATAGGTCATCTACAAACTCTGGAGCGGTCTTTAAATTCATACCGGCTCTTTTTTTAACTACAGCCCTCCTAAACCACTCTGGTGCTTTTGCTTGCTCACCATCTTGTCCAAAACCAACAACGCTTGTTAACAAGACAGCAAGCAACAAAACCACAAAACCAACAATTTTAAACGGCAATCTAAAAAGCATTGTAAGTTTCCCCCCCTGGTATTATGTTTTTACGAAAAAAAGACATGGGTTATTTCACCACAAGTCATCCAAATCGTTTACAATCGTTCATCATTAGCGATACAACTTAACTGTAAGCAGAGCAACTATCCAACCCAATAAAAAACCATAAATAGCTTCCATCAGTGTATGCCCTTTATTCGGATCGACATTTCTTCGCAAACCAACAGCATCGGCTGTTGTAATGGCAAGGAAAATTGCAGCAATTGCTGTGAGTGGTGAGTCAAAACCTGTAATGTAACCAACAGCCCAGGCTAATGCTGAGGTTGTGGCAACGTGGGCACTAGGCATACCACCGTATCTGCCGAACACACGAAAATCTTTGTATATAACAACTTTCAAAAATTGGGCTGCCAAAAAGCCAAAAAACGCAGACATGAAAGATGGATTTTTTGTTAAACCTACAAGCCAACTCATTTATATCCTTTCCTCCATTTGGAAGTTTAGCAAAATTTGGCGATTGAAAGGCTTCAATATTCTCTGTATGGCTCGTTATTCAAATTCCCATCTTCCTGCTTCTTAGGAGGTATTAAGAACGAGCGTTTTAGGTAAAGTAAATTCCCATGGCTTACGTTCCGAAATTCCATAACTTCGAAGATACGTTGGATTATATAAACCCCAAGTCCGCCGGGTCTGATATCATCTAAATCTCGTGGTCTGATTTTCGTTGGGTCCACTTTCGGACCAAAATCGCGGAGTAACACTTCAAGTGTATCGGGTTCTATCCAGTTCAGGGTCATCACCACGTAATTTGGTTCACCTTTGTATGTGTGCTGGATTATATTTGCTATAGCTTCATTTACAGCTAACTCTGTGTCAAATATATCTTTATCGAATACACCCCGGAATGTTAGAAAAGTATGTATCACAGCCCTTGCTAATTTTATATTCTCAGTGAGTGCTCTAAACGATATCGTAACTGTCTGGTTCAAAGTTACCTCCTCCCTCTGACCTGGCGAGTATTATGCCAAGTGATATCATTTCAAGCTTTGCAAATGGGTCAAAGTATGTCTCGCTTCTAAATTCGTTTAGCTTTTTTATTATACCAGAAAAATACCTCTCTTCAAAATCTGACAGAACAATGTATTTGACTAGATTTGTCCACTTCCCAAGGTCAATGTTAGTATTTTCAAGCGCCAACTTGGGAAGTTGGTCGTAGCTGCCACCTCCAAACCACCGGGCTATCAAGAATGCTTGCCTGATACCTTCTTCGGGCTTTTGGACAACATGCGAAAGACAGTATCCAGGCTTTGGTCTGACTTTTACGTTGCTTGGTAGTAAATGGACATCAAAGTTATTATAGGACACCACACCGAATGTTATATTGGACAGTGAATACCTTGAGAATTCCTTTTCTTCGACACTATTGTATTTCACAACCAAAATTCTGAAATTCTTCAATTCTGTGCGAAAATGTTTGGCTAACTCTCTAATCTCTTCCGGATATGGAAACTGTTTCAGGATAGAGTTTTTGATGTGCTCGTTCAACAAAGTATTGAATACTTCTCTATCATCGTCAATTTCAATAAGCACCGTAAAGTCTCCAATAGTTACGGGGATGAGGGCATGTTTTTCGCCAGCATGTTCATATTCAACCCTGACTTTAGATGCAAAAGCAATCGATGCGTAGGACCTTTTATGTTCCTCAACTTCTTCTAAGTTGTAGTATATCTTCATACCTCGACCCCACTTTTTACAGTTTTGGTTTCTTGAGCAGCTGTCGTAACGGAAGTTCTTATTGAGAAAATACAACCACAGTAGTTTTGTCTGTAAATACCTATTTTCCTTATAAGCTTTTGCGCATCGTTATAGAGTGGACTTTTTCGGTATACATTAGGTAAGAATTCAACCCCGTACTTATTTTCCAGCTCTTTTCCTATCTTCACAATCATTTCTACATTTTTCTTTGGAGAAGCTGTTAGTGTTGTGGAAACGCTCTTGTATCCATTTTCTTTTGCGTATTTCATTGTTTTTTCGAGTCGTAGCTTTATACAAATCTCGCACCTTGTCCCGCCTTCTGGTTCATTTTCTAATCCTTTAGTGAGTATGAAGAACTGCTCAGGATTATAAGGAACTTTCAGAACATTCATTTTAAAGAGTGCAGCAGTTTTAAAGACTTCAGCGTATCGTTTCTCATATTCAGCTTTTGGATGTATGTTAGGATTGTAGAAGAAAATATCACCACGTGCACCGGATAAATAAGAAATTATCAAATCAGGTGCACAACATACGTGGAGCAAATGACAGCTCTTTACGTCATTTTCGATAAAAAAGTTGTCCTTGTTGCTGTACAGATGCTTAGACATGTCTGCCTCCTAAAGACATTAAGAAAGGTTTCAAAACACCTTTTTTGAATCAAGTAACAAAGTCACCGGACCATCGTTATGTATTTCCACAAGCATATGTGCAGCAAATATTCCAGTTTCCGCATGAACACCGTAGTTTTTCACCAATTCGATGAACTTTTCGTACAAAGCCTTTGCTAAATCTGGTGGAGCACTGTCGGAATACGAAGGTCTGCGACCTTTGCGACAGTCGCCGTAAAGTGTGAATTGAGAAATAATAAGTGCCTGCCCTTTGACATCTAACAGTGAAAGATTCATTTTACCGTTTTCGTCGTCGAAAATCCTGAGGTTCACGATTTTTTCTGCCAAGTATTTGGCATCTTCCTCGGTGTCGTCTTTTCCTACACCAAGCAGAATAACTATACCGTTTGAAATTTTTCCAATAACTTCGTTGTCTACTGTGACGCTCGCTTTTGTAACTCTCTGAACAACAGCACGCATATCTATCCTCGAACCACCTTTCTAACGCCTGGTGATGATTTGAAGTAGTCCATTATTTGTTCGAGTTCGTCAAGTGATTTGACGATAACATTAAGTGATATTATCACAAAATCGTCTTCTATAGCTTCAAACTTAAAGTTTTTTACTTCGATTTTTCTTTCCATAGTCTTTGAAAGCAACTCTGGAACTCTTTCTTTTTTATCAAGTTCCATCTTTACTAAGACACCGAACTGAGCTGTTACATCCGAGCGCCAAAGAGCTGGGAATTTTCTATCTGGTCCGAGTCCTACAACATTTTGACAATTGGACCTATGTATTACAATGCCCCTTTTACTTGCAACTCCGACTATTTTATCACCTGGGATTGGGTTACAACATTTTGCAAATAGTGTTTCAAGACTTTCAAGTCCATCGACAATCACAAGTGATGCAGGTGATTTTTTCTTTGCTTTTGTTACCTTCTTTTTGGGCTGTTCTTTAAAACCTACTATCAACATCAGTTCATCTTGGGTGATTGTTTTATCTCCAAGCCTGGTGATGAATTCTTCCTCGTCGATTTGATGTGCAGTCAAGTATTTTTTTATCTCTGGTTTTTGTAAAAGTTCTTCGATGGAGATGTTTAACTTCTTAGCTACTCTTCGAAGAACGTCTTTTCCTCGTTCTATAAGTTGTTCTCTTTCTTTTTCTTTAAAGAACCTCTTAATTTTTGCCTTTGTTCGCGGACTTTTTGCATATCTTAGCCAGTCAAGGCTCGGACCAGGTGATGATTTGTTGACAATGATTTCCACAACATCCCCGTTGTTTAATTGATAATCGATAGGCACTATTTTCCCGTTGACCTTTGCGCCTGCAAAATGGTGACCTATCTCTGTGTGGATTGCGTAAGCAAAATCTATAGGGGTTGCACCGTAAGGTAAGTGGATGATTTCGCCTTTTGGTGTTAGAACAAAAACTTCTGACATTTGCAATTCCTTTTTCAAATCTTCCAGGCTGGCGTATCCCTGTGAAAGTTCTTTACGCCATTCGGCAAGCCTCAAAATCCATTTTTGTTTTACATCTACAATCCCTTCACCGCTTTTGTATGCCCAATGTGCGATAAGACCGTATTCGGCTTCTTCGTGCATTTGCTTATCACGAATCTGGATTTCCAATGGTTCTCCAAATTGGGTAATGACAGTTGTATGGATAGACCTATAGCCATTTGATTTTGGTGCGGCAATGTAGTCTTTGAACCTTCCCGGTAGTGGGACCCAAAGGTTGTGAACAACACCAACAGCCGTGTAGCAGGTTGTAACATCTGAAACGATAGCGCGCAATCCCATTAAATCGTAAAGTTCGTTGAAATCTTTGCCTTTCTGAATCATCTTTTTCCAAATGCTGTAGTAGTGTTTATACCTTCCTTCGACTAACGCATCGATATTATGCTCCTGGAAAGCGGTCTGAAGTTGCTGGATATAACTCTTTAACCTTTCTTCCCTTTCTACTTTCTTTTGCGCTACTAATTGTTTTATCTTTTGATATTCATCGTAATACAGAACCTTAAAACTCAAGTCTTCCAGCTCAGACTTAATAACGTTTATACCAAGCTTATGAGCGATAGGTGCATATACTTCCAGTGTTTCCATTGCTTTGTATCGCTTTTTCTCTTCGTCTTCGACGAAATCTATTGTTCGCATATTATGGAGTCTGTCTGCAAGCTTGACAAATATCACCCTTATATCCTCTGCCATTGCGAAAAGCATTTTTTGAATAGTTTCAAGCTTTTTCTTTTGCTCGACATTTCCAACAGGAGCGTTTATTCTACTAACTTTTGTAACCCCATCAACTATCTGAGCAATTTCTTTTCCGAACTTCTTTTCTATCATCTCGTAAGTTACTCGACCTTCACTATCCTCAATAGCATCATGCAATAGTGCGGCCACTATGCTATCCACGTCGAGTTTTAATGAAGCTATTATTTTTGCCACCTCTATTGGATGGGTTATGAAAGGCTCACCTGACTTTCTGTAAAGACCTTGGTAAGCGATTTCTGCCGTATCGAAAGCAAGGCAAAGCACATCTTTCTCCTTATCTGTAAGTTGTCTTCCAAGGAGCGTTTCTATTTCCGATATGAACTTTTTGCAATCGTATTTTCCAGGTTCTTTGAATGATTCGGTTTTTTGGGTAACTCGTGAGCTTACGTTGTCAATAGTCCTAATCTCATAGGAGTTTTCCCCAGGTTCCCACTTGCCCAAAAAAATACCCTCTTTCTTTATTTCTCATATAACCAACTTTCTTTATTTCTCATATAACCAACTTTTTCACTGCATCGAATTTCTCTTTATCTGCAACGTGCAGATAAATACTTGTAGTGCTCAGATTTGCATGTCCGAGTAATTCTTGAACGATTTTTACGTTAACATTATTCATAACCAAATGTGTAGCAAATGTATGTCTCAGTGTGTGTGGATGTATGTGTTTTGTTATCCCTGCTTTTTGTGCAGCTCGTTTGACGACTCTGAAAACTGTTGATGGATGCAGTGGTTGACCTTTGTTTTCAAAGAAATAAATCTTTGGTTTATACCTTTCCACGTATTTTTCTAGAAGCGGAACGATATTTTCGCTTATTGGCACGAGTCTATCTTTATTTCCCTTACCCATTACGACCTTGACATACGGTGGATAAAACGAAATATCTTCAACACGTAAGTTGCAAAGCTCACTTACCCTAAGTCCGCAGAAATACAAAAGTGAAAGTATGGCTTTGTATTTTAGCTTTTTTTCCTCATCGTAGACGGAAAGAAGCGCCTTGACTTCCTCAAGTGTTAAGAAGCTCGGTATCTTTTTCCTTAATCGAGGATGACGGACTCTTTCCATTGGATTCTCCTCAACAACACCAATGAGTTCAAGGTAATCGAAAAAGGACCTAAGCGATGAGATATACCTTGAGACGGTTGATTCAGTAACTACCTCTCCTGTGATTTCCCCTTTGGAGAGTGCTTTTATGAACCGTTCGACATCGGCACGTTCTATTTGTTTGGGAGATTTCCCCAAGTAATCAAAAAACCTTTTTATGTCTTTCATATATGCTTTAACCGTATTTTCGGAACTTCTCCTAACATGCGTCAGGTAATCTTCGAAAGTTCTCAACAACGCTCCGATGTCGATTTCCATCCCTCCAGTTGTTATCAAATTAGTTGGAGTTAGAAGCACTTTGATCGATAGCTGTCAGTATTTCGTAAGCTTTTTTCGCAGCATCTTTTTCTGCATCTTTTTTCGATGCTCCAGTGCCTGTTGAAACTTTTTGACCTTGGAGATACAACTCAACAACGAACCTACCGTTTTCATCTTGCTTAACCGTTCTATACTCGGGCAACTCTCTATACCTTTCCTGGGTTATCTCTTGCAAAGCCGTTTTGTAATCAAAGATGCGTTGACCGGTTAGGAAGACTTCTATAGCTTTTTCGAACTTTTCGCCGAATACTTCCATCACTTTTGTTAATCCACCGTCAAGGTAAATTGCTGCGCAAACTGCTTCGAACGTGTCTGCTATTATACTACTTCGTGTTCGACCACCAGTCTTTTCTTCACCTTTGCCAAGGAAGATGTACTTACCGAGTTCATACTGGCTTGCAATCTCGGTAAGAACTTCTTCGCTGGCAACGGCTCCCTTGGTCTTTGCCATTTCACCTTCTGTTGCATCTGGATATTTGTTATATAGTATATCACAGACCACAAGTTCAACTACCGCATCGCCCAAAAACTCCAGCCTTTCGTTATTTTTTACGTCCCTTCCAAGTTGATTTACTTCGTAGGCGTAGCTGGAGTGACAGAGGGCATTGAACAAGAGCATTGGATTTTTGAAATGATATCCAAGTTTCTCCTGTAATTCTCCCAGTACTCTTCTTTCTCGTTCTCGTAAGTCGTCCATTCACGCACCTCCACAACGTGAAAAGTCCTGAGCTTGTTGTTTTTTGATTCATGCCATTCTATTTTGATAGGCACCGCAAATTCGGGCTTAAGTTTACCTTCCGCTATCCAAAATTTTGATTCCTCGACCCTATAAATCGAAGGATTTGCAACTACTACTAAAACTAATGGTTTGTCGGCGACAATCACTTCGTCGATAACTTCTACCTTTCTCAATTCATCAGCAAGGGCGTAGACCTCATTTCTAAAAGGTTTAACATTAATGACTGCGATGTTTTTTGACAAAGGCCCCACTATCTTGACATTTGCAATCTCGTTTCCCTCTGGAAAGTATTTCAAAACCAACTCATTTGCAATAGCAGTTGCCTGCCCATGGTAAGAAGGATTAGTCATGGGTTTCAACAGATGTTTCAATTTACATCCTTCTCTTGTCGAATGTTCCCCTATTCTTCTTATGGTAACCCCATAGCTTCTAAGAATTTCTCGTATTTCGTCTTTGCTTAAATCACCAAGTGGAGCGTACATCCCATTGAATACCCTCAGCCCGGTTTTACCCCAGGTATCTGACGAGTTCGAGCCAGTTACCACTATACGACCGTTTGCATAATTCAGGACAGTCCCCATTTTAACTGTTTTCGTGCACATATTGCACGATGGTCCCGTTTTCCAAATCTTCTCTTGTCCCAGATTTTCTACGAAAGTAAGTTTAAAGCCGTGCTTTTGTGCAAAGTCAGAAACAATCTTTAAAGCGTTTGAATACGTATAAGGACCATATACAACGTGAACAAGTTCAACATGTTCTTTTCCCAACGCCTCGGCACAAAGTAATGCTGCAGCTGTGCTGTCCATCCCTCCAGAAAACGCTATAACAAAGTCTTTGCCGTATTCATTTGAAACTTGCTTTATTTCATTTAAGATTTCTTCTTTTGTTTTTACAGCCACGAATCAAGCCTCCTTTTTCTTGTTTTTCTTCTTTGTTTTTCAATATTTTACCATATCTGAAAGCAAAATTGAATAGGACATACACATTGTGAAAAATATACGAAAATAATCATGAAAAAACACTTTTGCTGGGACTTTCGGTGCTTTTAATAACAATAAAGGTGTGGTAAACTTGGAAATGGAGGTGATAGTATGCTGTCGGATATTGAAATTGCAAAGAGTGCGAAGTTGAAAGATATAAGGCAAATTGCTTTTAGTTTGGGTATTCCTGAGGAGAAATTGAAACTTTACGGAAATTACATTGCTAAGGTTGACCATAGGTATTTAAAAGAACTCGAGCAGCAAGGAAAGAAAAAAGGAAAACTAATCCTCGTTACCGCAATCACACCAACTCCGGCTGGAGAAGGAAAGACGACAACGAGTATAGGCTTATCAATGGCTCTCAACAAAATCGGTAAAAAATCAATAGTTACGTTGAGGGAACCTTCGTTAGGTCCTGTCTTCGGGGTCAAAGGTGGGGCAGCTGGTGGAGGATACTCGCAGGTTTTACCGATGGAGGACATAAACCTGCATTTTACCGGAGACATACACGCAGTTACTGCAGCACATAATCTAATCTCGGCGATGATAGATGCACATGTAAACCACGGTAATGAATTGGGAATAGATATAAGAAAGGTTTACTGGAAACGCGCTATGGATATGAATGACAGAGCACTTAGGCAAATTGTCGTTGGGTTAGGTGGAAGTGCGAATGGATATCCAAGAGAAGATGGATTTTTAATCACCGCCGCTTCTGAGATAATGGCAACTTTGTGCCTTTCTTCTGACATTGCTGATTTGAAAAGAAGAATTGGAGAGATAGTTATTGCCCAAAGTGAAAAGAAAGGTCTTATCAAGGTAAAAGACCTTGGTGTGCAAGGTGCGGTAGCTGCTTTGTTGAAAGATGCCATTAATCCAAACCTTGTTCAGACTATCGAAAACACACCGGCATTTGTTCACGGTGGACCTTTTGCTAATATAGCCCATGGAACAAACACACTTATAGCAACCAAACTTGCACTTTTGCTTGCCGATTACGTTGTGACTGAGGCAGGGTTTGCAGCAGACCTTGGCGCTGAGAAGTTCTTGGATTTTGTGGCACCAACCGGTGGATTATTTGTTGACGCCGTTGTATTGGTTGCGTCTATTAGAGCTCTAAAATACCACGGTGGAGTTGCTAAAGAAGAGCTCTCTAAAGAAAATGTGGAAGCAGTGATAAAAGGTATGGAAAATTTAAAGGTTCACGTTGAGAATTTGCAGAAATACGGAGTTCCTATCGTTGTTGCACTTAATAGATTTGAATCCGATACACCCGCAGAAATCGATGCCGTGATGGAAAACAGCCCGGTTAAATGTGTGGTTAACGAAGCGTTTGCGAAAGGTTCAGAAGGAGCTATCGAACTTGCAAGAGCTGTTGTAGAGACAGTAGAAAGTACACCAAGCAACTACAAACCTCTTATTCCTATGGATTTACCAGTTGAGCAGAAGATAGAGCTAATAGCGAAAGAAATATATCGTGCAGGAAAGGTTACATACACAGAAACAGCGAAAGCAAAGTTGAGTATGCTTAAGAAGAACGGGTTTGGAAATTACCCAGTTATAATAGCAAAGACACAAAATAGCATTTCCGATGACCCAAAGAAGATAAACGCGCCAAAAGGATACGAATTTACAATTAGGGACTTCCAAATCAGCGCTGGTGCAGGGTTTGTGGTTGCTTTAGCGGGAGAAATTATGCTTATGCCAGGTCTTCCAAAAGTACCAGCCGCTGTAAATATCGATATAGACGAAAATGGAGAAATCACAGGTCTGTTCTAAATTATTTTAGTCTATTCTAAAACAACAGTAGTATATGGATGCATAACCAAAGATAAATAAACATCTGTGAGAAAAAAGAAGATTTTCAGACTTTTTTCAATCTAAATGTGATACCCTTCACAAAATGAAAGTTGATAGTTTCATCAGGCTAAAAGATAATAGACTTGGAAATGATAAACATGTCAAGGCATTCAAAAACGCTGGTGGATTGGCATGCCAGCATTAAAAACCAGGGAGGTTGTGAAAAGATGAAGTTGAGCACGATGGGAAACCTCAAACCATTCGGACCACTCTATGAAAATGCACAGAAACAGTTCTTAAAGGCGGCAGACCTCATGGAACTTGACCCAAACATCGGTAACTTCCTGCTTTGGCCACAGAGGATTTTGGAAGTTCACTTCCCAGTAGTAATGGACGATGGAAGAGTGGAAATATTCGAAGGTTACAGGGTCCAGCACAACACAGCCAGAGGACCAGCAAAAGGTGGTATCAGGTATCACCCAGATACGAACCTCGATGAAGTTGCATCTCTTGCCTTCTGGATGACATGGAAGTGTGCGGTTATGAACCTCCCATACGGCGGTGGAAAAGGTGGCGTTAGGGTAGATGTTACAAAGTTGTCCGAAAAAGAACTCGAAAGACTCAGCAGAAGGTTCTTCTCAGAAATTCAGATGATGGTTGGTCCTCACAAGGACATTCCCGCCCCAGATGTAAACACAAACGCGAAGATAATGGCTTGGTATATGGATACTTACAGTATGAACGTTGGTTACACAGCTCTCGGTGTTGTGACAGGAAAACCACTTGACCTCGGTGGTTCAGAAGGAAGACCGGAAGCAACAGGTCGCGGTGTTGCGATTACAGCTAACGAAGCTTGCAAAGTTCTTGGAAAAGATATATCCAAAGCTACGGTAGCAATCCAAGGTTTCGGTAATGTTGGTTCATATTCAGCAAAGATTTTGAGTGAAGAATTTGGTGCAAAGATTGTTGCTGTCAGTGACGTTAGCGGTGGACTATACAACGAAAACGGTCTTGATATCGATGACCTCATCGCTTACCGAGATGCAAACAATGGGCTCATAAAGGGTTATCCAAAAGCGAAGCCAATTACAAACGAAGAACTTCTTGAACTTGATGTTGATATCCTCGTCCCGGCAGCACTTGAAAACGCAATTACAGAAAAGAATGCAAATAACATCAGAGCAAAAATCATCGTCGAAGGTGCAAACGGTCCAACGACACCAGAGGCAGAAGAGGTCCTCATAAAGAAAGGAGTTCTTATCGTTCCAGACATCCTTGCAAATGCTGGTGGTGTTACAGTTTCTTACTTCGAATGGGTCCAAGACTTGCAAACGTTCTTCTGGGACATTGACGACATCAGAAAGAAACTCACAAAGATGATGGTCAACGCATTCGCAGAAGTTTACAAGACGAAAGAAAAATACAATACAGACATGAGAACAGCAGCCTACATCGTTGCAATTAGCAGGGTTGCTAACGCAGTCAAAGAAAGAGGATACTACCCAATGTAATTAAACTTGACAAAAAATCGATGGAGCCCCATTTTTTTGGGGCTCCATTTTTTTACAACATGTGCTATAATATTGTTCGTAAAACAAACTTTCTCAGTTCTTTTGAGTGGGAGTGGTATGCGCGTGTTTAGAGAATTTCTAAGGAAAAGGTGGCATTTTTACATTTTTGGCATCATATCGCTTATCGTAATAGATATGCTCCAACTCTTTGTTCCTAAAGTTATAGCGAAGGCTATTAATGCACTTCAGACAATAAAAGATGTTTCTGAAGTGCGTTTATTTGTTTTTACCATTCTGGCACTTGCGTTTGGAATGCTACTTGGAAGGTTTTGGTGGCGCTATTTCATAATGGGAAGTGCTCGTTATTTTGACTATTACGCAAAGAGAACCCTTTTTGATAAGATACTGAGTTTGGACATGCACTTTTTTGACAAACACCGCTCGGGAGATATAATGGCATATTTTACAAACGATGTGAGCACAGTTGAAAGAATGCTGGGAATAGGAGTTGTGCAATTAACAGACGCCCTTTTTATGAGCTCAATGACGATATTTTTCATGGCGACATCTACCAATTGGAGATTAACATTGACAGCGTTAATCCCTCTACCAGGAATAATCTTAGTGTCATTGCTTTTTGGAAGGCTTATTTTTAGAAGGTCAAGATACACGCAAGATGTTTACATGGAACTGAGTGGTTATACAGAAGAGACTATGGATGGTATAAGGATAATAAAGAGCTTTTCAATTTTGCCAAAGATAGAGGAGCTTTTCGACAAAAAGGCAAAAGAACATTTCAGAGCGACGATGTCGTTGATACGTATATGGGGTATCATGTGGCCTCTTGTGCATTTTATAGGAACACTCGCATTTTTCTTGGCACTTATCGTTGGCGGACCCATGGTTATAAAAGGTACGGTGACCTTAGGCGATTACGTTGCTTTCAACAGTTACATAGGGATGCTAATATGGCCTCTTACCGCTTACGGCATGGTTATGAATGTCATCCAACAAGGGCGTGCTTCTCTGCAAAGGTTAAAAGAGATAAGCAATGCGCAACCAGTAGTTATTGAACCAGAAGAGCCTGTCAAAATACATCGAATAGATGAGATATCTGTCAAAGACCTTTGGTTCAAATACCCTGGAACGGAGAGATATGTATTAAGGGGTATTAATTTCGAAATGAAGCGCGGTCAGTTCGTTGGTATCGTTGGGACAGTAGGAAGTGGGAAATCAACTTTGGTAAAAATCATCAGCAAACTTTATCCTGTCGACAGAGGGAAAGTCTTCATCAATGGAATAGATATCAACGACATTCACTCTCACGATATCCGCGAACTTGTTTCTTATGTCCCGCAGGAGAGTTTTCTTTTCTCCGACTCTGTAGCAAAGAACGTAGCTTTTGCTATGGAGAAATTTGACTTAGAAGAGGTGAAAGAATACATAAAATTATCAGCCGTTGAAGAAGATGTTGAAAAATTCCCTGACAAATACGATACAATTGTCGGACAGCGCGGCGTGATGCTCTCTGGTGGTCAAAGGCAGAGGTTGACGATAGCAAGGGCATTGATGAAAAAGGCAGATGTTTATATATTCGACGATTGTTTATCAGCAGTCGACCCGGAGACTGAGGAAGAGATTATTCAAACTCTAAGAAGCAAAATGAGAGGGTCGACGATGATAATAATAACCCATAGGCTCAAAGTACTCCGAAATGCTGACGTTATTTACGTGCTTGACCAGGGCGTGGTATTAGAAAAGGGAACCCACTACGAACTTTTGCAAAATGATGGATTGTATGCAAGGATGTATAAAAAACAGTTGGTTATAGACGAATAAATAATAAAAAGACAAATGTCAATGTGTTCACAAAATTTGAAATATTTGTGATAAAATAATGCCGAGGGATTTTTTAACCTTGGCATTGTTTTTTCGAGGGAGTGAGTAAAGTGCTGCTGAAGGTTATTCTTGCTTTTTGTTTCTTGCTTATCGCTATCTTGTTTGTTCTTTTTGTGATAAATAGACGAAAACTGAAAGAGAAAACAGAGAGCGAAAAGTCACTGAACGAATTTGTCAGCGGACTGGGAATAGTTTTAGAAGGTGAAAAATTGGGAATTGCAATCTGGATTAATGATGAGTTGGTGTATATCAATAGCATTCTACTTGAGCATGCAAGTCTTGCAGGGATTGATATAAGAAATAAAAAGGACTTAGATGAATTGTTTTCTCACCCAGAGAGGTATTTAGTCTTTTACGATATGCTAACCGAGATTAAAAAACAACGCGAGGCAAAAGCATCGGAGTATTCTGGAGTGTGGAGGAAAGAAATTGGTCAGAAGTATTTTGAAATAAAATACTACAGAAAACACCTCAACGGTAAGAAGCACGTTGTCTTAACAACCAAAGATGTCTCCAACGAGCTATCGAACTTAGAAGTAACTATATTAGCTGAGCTCAGCGAGATTTTCGATGAACATTTTTCAAAAGAAACTATAAATTTGTATGAACTTGGTGAAGCTATCAAAAGAATACTTGCTAATTACGGACTTGTTGATATCTTTGGAATAGGTATACTAAAACCGACGGGTGAACTTTACTACCCGTATTTCAAGTTTACAGACGAAGATGATAGAAGCGGTTTCGTTGTTAAACCTGATGAAAAAATACTCTCGAGGTATATAGTTGACAAGGGTCTGAAGGTTCACATCAAGAATTCTGAAAAAGATACCTCTTTAAGTGATGGTTACAACTTTTACTATATAAGGCGATTCACAACCAAGGTATTCACAATTTATGGTGTTCCAGTATCATTTCGTGGATTAACCAAAGGAGTTATTTTGTTTGAAAAGCAGGGCGAAGACCAATTTTCAAAGTCGACACTTGCTATTTTTGACAAGATAGCTCATTTTATATCCCTCGCACTAAGGTTTATCGAAATACTGGATGAATTGAACACGGAAAGAACGAAACTTTTCGAACTATCGATAAAGGACTACCTTACAGGAGCGTATAGCAGGAGGTTTTTAGAACAATTTTTAGAAAAGGAATTGAGCAAATGTAAACGGACAAACTCAAAGACAACGGTTGCCTTCCTTGATGTTAACGAATTTAAGAAAATTAACGACACATACGGGCATGTGTATGGGGATGAAGTGTTAAAAAACTTAGTTGAAACGATATATAAGAACATAAGAATGATGGATTTGGTAGCAAGATATGGTGGTGATGAATTTGTCCTGGTTTTTCCAGAAACAACTGTTGAAAACGCTGAACTGGTAATGAAAAGAATAGTGGAATCGTTGAAAGATAAGAATATTTCTATATCGTATGGTATGTTAGAAATCTCGGAATTTGAGACGATAGACGATATTTACAAAGAAGTCGATAAAAGGATGTACGAAATGAAGAATAAAACAAAAAGCAATAATACCTAATGGGTGTGTAGTAATACATGGCAAAAGCTGTGCAAAGGTGATAGGAAAGGAGAAGGCTTGGAAATGAAAAGATTACAGAAGTTTAAAGTGTTCACTACTCTAAACAAATCAAGCACGTCTTTTGCAAGCTCAATTTTTTCTTTCTCATTCTTTTTCTTAGTCGCTTTTGCCCTACTGTTACTTTCCTTAACTTCCTGCCTGCACAAAGAAACCTTTGCCAAGGAAAATCTGCCTTCAGAATTGCCAATTTCTTTTGAACAAAACGGTAACGAATATTACGCTGACCGTATTCTCATTGGTTATTCTAATGAGGGAAAAATCAACAGTATTTTGAACTTACTTAACGGAGAGCTGGTTGTTCATATTCCAGAGATTAAAGTAATCTCTGTAAAGGTTGAAAACGTGGATAAAACACTCCAACTTTTGGAAAACGAACTGATAAGAGGAAAATACGGAATAAGATACGCTGAATATGTTTATGTTAGAAAGCTGGTTCCATTTGAGATAAATACTCGAGCAGAAGGCTATAAAGCAGAAAGGTTTGCTTCCAAGCTATCTGAATACACCAATTACTCAGGTGAGTCTCTTGACCTGTATCTGTGGGGGCTCAGGGCTATTAAGATTAAAGATGCATGGAGCAATGGATACAGAGGCGAAGGAGTTATTGTTGCCGTTCTTGATACCGGGGTTGATGGAACCCATCCGGATTTGAAAGGTCAAGTGGTAGAAGGCTACAGACCATCTACAGGTGAAATTCTTCCAGAGGGCACTGACTCCTCCTTTGGGGGTTCACATGGAACACACGTGGCAGGGACAATAGTTGCAAAAGAGGATGGAAAAGGAATTGTAGGCGTGGCACCAGGTGCAAAAGTGATGCCTGTGGTATTGTTCGATAACGGAGGTTGGTATGTAGGAGACGATTACGCAGCGAAAGGGATAATTTGGGCAGTTAATCATGGAGCGAAGGTATTGAGCAATTCATGGGGTGGAGCTGGGTATTCGCAGACACTTAAAGATGCATTTGACTATGCACTTGAAAGAGGGATAGTTGTAGTCGCAGCGGCGGGTAATTCGAAATCAATACAATCTTACCAATATCCGGCAAATTATCCTGGTGTTATACAAGTAGGTGCCATGGAATTCAACGGGGGAGATTATATTGTGGCGGACTTTTCCAGCGGTAGTCCGATGATAAGTGTATGTGCACCCGGAGTGTCGATTATTTCAACAATGCCGCAGGAAGGTTCACAAGGATACGACAGAAGGAGCTTTGTTTTGGTTGAAAACAACGGTTATTACGGTTACATGACTGGCACATCAATGGCAACACCACATGTATCTGGATTAGTGGCGTTGTTATTGCAAAAATATCCAAACGCAAAGCCTTGGCAAATAAGAAAGATACTTGAAGAAAGTGCTGTTGATATAGGGGAAAAAGGTTACGATGAAAGGGCTGGTTATGGGTTGATAAATACCAGCGCAGTCAATCGGGACTTACCGGTAGACGGGGGATTAGACTACCGCTTAACTGTTACAGATGCGTATGGAAGGTGGAACATACCTTCAGTTAGTGTTTCACTTATAGGCGTTGCGAGGAATGGACGAAATGTTCGGTATTTTGCCAAAACGAATGCAGAAGGAATTGCGAAATTTATAAGTATAGATGCAGGTGATTATGACGTGATAGTTAGCGGTCCGGATTCGAAGGAAAATTCTGAGGGATTGATGCGAATAGCTCACAGAAAGGCAGAGGAACGGACGTTGACTTTCCATCAAACTTTGAACGAAATTAAGTCTGATATCGTAAGGTTCTCCTCTCAAGCTTCCCTTGAAATAGATATATCAGAAGGTGCGGCTAATCCACAAATCGTTTTTCTTGATGTGACAAAGCTACCAACGGAAACTGGATACGAGATAACAAAGGATTTGACAAGCAACACTGTTGATTTTTCAGAGCTAAGTGGACGTTATTTAATAAAGCTAAGACTTTCTCAAAAAGCGGACGTAAATATATCCGTTTCTGGAACTCTAACAATCAACGGTGTGAACATACCAGTTAGCGGAATGATACTCAAAGACGCAACAGAAACTTACATTTACGATAACAAAGGTACGTATGCGTGGTGGACGCTTTTTGGTAAGTCGGAATAAAAGAGTTCAAAATAGAGACGAATTAATTGGGGAGCGTGAATTTGTGGAACGAATGACTAAAGCGTGGATGTATAAGTTCTTCGTATCCGTAATTATACTTTTCTTAATGTTACTTAGCTCATGTATTATCCTAAAACCAGCTACAGAAAATGTTGAGATATCGCTTTATGTTTCTGAGTATAACAGTGGTCCAGCTGTTGATAATGCGAACGTAGAGCTTATCAAAGATGGGCGTATCATTGACACAAAGAAAACAAGTGATGGAAAAGTGCGTTTTAGTGTCAAGTTGTATTCAGGACCATACTTGCTAAGAATCTCGAAAAGCGGACACGCAAAGACGACTATAAAGATTCTAAACATCCATTCACCACTTGTGCTTAATACAACATTGAGAAGGACAAAGTTACTACCATCAGAAAAAAATCAAAACGAAATGGACTTATCCTTTGATATCTATACTTCAAAAAACAAGATTTCTAAGTTACTCTCCGATGACAACTCTGTATACAACATTTTTGGACTGTACTATATTTATATCTCAGCGAAAAGCACAACTTCAAATTTCCCAGTATCTTTCATGTATGCGAAACTTGGCACCCCGCCAGGTGCCGAATATCTTACCTCCCCAAGGGTGTTCGCTGAATCTAATATTCTTGAGGGAGAGTTAGATTTAAGACCTTTTTCAGGAAAGGTATATCTCTTTATAGATGCTTACGATGTGAACGACAATAGATATGAGATTGTTGTGCCTCTTACAGTAACCAAATTAACGAATTTGAAAATAAATCCTTATGTGGTAGAAGCCAATCAACCTGCGATTTTTGCCTACAATCTGAACACAACTATAAAATATTACTCAACACAGGATAGTAGTATGCCAAACCAAAGCAAAAGTTCTACAAACCTATACATAAAACTTTCCTGGAAAAGATGGTCTGAAAGCACGCAGAGAAATAAAACAGATGAACCCGATGGATACGTTATCTATAAATCATACGATGGCATAAGGTATGAAAAGCTTACAATTGTTGGTTCAAGACAAAATACTTACTATGACACAATCGGTATTAAACCTGGAAATAGAGTTTGGTATGCTATAGCTTCGAAATACGGTGGGATAGAGGGACCAAGAGTATTCCTTGGCAGTGTTGAGCCATTGCCCATGATTGTGATAACAGATGTTTCGCCTTCGGATGGAGCAACTGATGTCTCCTTATCTCCTACATTTAGCTGGAAAATAGCTGGCGTAGAGAAATACGAAGGGAAAATCAAATATCTTTACGACATATGGATATACGATTTAACCGTTAATAGTGGAGTTTTTCATTACCCACTTGTTGATGTTCAGTATTTTACAAGTGATTCATCAGTTGTGACAATTAACATGAGCAGCTATAGTTGGAAAGACTTGCCTGATGGAAAACTTCAACCGGGGAAACCATACGAATGGGCACCTGAGCTGATAGCGGTAATGTGGAACGATGATGAGAATAATTCCTTATCGCTCAGCGTCAATTGTGATTACAACTTCAAAATTTCACCTGTGGTTATTGAACCTGAGAAGTACTACCTTTTTGTAACAGGCAGTGAATAAAAATAGCTCCCCATCTGGGGAGCTTATTTTGATATTTCGAATCTTTTCACAGCTTGAACTTGTTGAGCTCGGAAACTAAACTATCAACAACGTTCCTAAGTTGCTCGATTTGTCTTCGGATATTTCCAATTTCTTCCACACTTGCTTTCGTGCTTTCAAGTATACGTGAACCACTTTCTTCGATTGCCTGAATGCTATGGACTATCTCTGTGGATGCTGAACTCATCTCTTCCGCGCTTGCTGTCTGTTCTTGTGAATGTGCCGCTACGCTGTCTATTACATTCGTTAGTTCTAATATAGACCTGGTTATCTGTTCAAAACTTTCTGAAACTCTTTTGTAACCATGCTCGGTTTGTTCAACTTCCGTGTAAAGTTTTTCTATCTGACTTTCCAGAGCTTTGGAATACGTATCCACTGCCGATATTGTTGAGTTTATTGTATCAGTCGAAGCCTTTGTTTGTTCTGCCAATTTTCTTATCTCATCGGCAACAACCGCAAATCCTCTTCCGGCTTCACCCGCTCTTGCCGCCTCAATAGCTGCGTTCAGAGCGAGTAAATTAGTCTGTTCTGCTATTTGCCTTACGGTTTCGATAATACTGCCTATGTTCTTTGTTGCAGAACTCAGGTCTCTAATTCCATTTCTCAGTTCTTCATATTCTCTCACAAATCCACTGGTGATGTTCCTGACGTTTTCAAGTTCCTTACTTCCGAATGTTGCTCTTTCTTCAAGCGTCTTTGCTAATTCTGCTGCTTGGGCCGCGAGGTTGCTCAAACCTTGTGATTGACTTGAAAGTTCTTCGATAGTTGCATTTATCTCTTCAACTGATGTGGAGATACGAGAAATATCTTCTTGCTGTTTCTCGATTTCTTTAGAGAAAGAAATGGACAGATTTTCGAAGTTATCAAAAGTTCTTTCAAATGTTTCCAGTGAGTCTTCGGTCTTTTCGGAAGCGTTCTTTGACTCAGAGATAAGCCTTGAAATACTTTCCATCGCATGATTAAGGAGCGAATTGATTTGCCAGAATTCGTCTATAGAGTTAACCTCTACCCTGTATGTCAAATCTCCAGATGCGACTTTTTCAAATGCCTGCTTGAGCGACGGTAAACCTTTTAGAACACTTCTTGCAAGAACGATAGTAACTACTGCGATTACAATATTCAGCGCAATGCTTATTAATACAAGTTTGAATTGCACAGAGTTTTCAATTTCAAAGGCGAGCGTCGCATACTTTAGAAGTGCGGGACCAATCCAAAGTGATACAGCCATAACGCCCACACTCAACTTTGTGGTAGTTGGAATCATGAACTTATGAAATATCTTGCTATCAACTACTTGAGCAATGTTCATCTTCGAATAAATATACAACACAAGTGCAATTATATCCATATTTATCGCAAGTGCACCGGACAACCTGAGCATAAGTGCGCTTTCGGGAAGCGGAGCCAATTTACTTGCAAAAAGTCCGACGATAGTTGCTGCCACTATATTGGCTGTGAACACCACCACGGACATGTACATTGGGACGTTAAACCCTTTGCCCTCAAACGCTTTCTTTACGTTAGTCCTAATCAAAAATATTACAACCGGAAATATCACAACTAAAGCGATTAGATATCCAAGAAGTATATTCACAATTGGGTAATTACCAATACCTGCAAAAACATAGTAACTAAACAAGAGTGCAGGTAAATCGATAACCGTGACCGTAATAACAGGTAGGATGGAGAGTTTTTTGAGTATGGTGTTCTTTTCGCTTTCTGCCAGATTCATACACATACCACCTACTTAATAGTTCTATCTATCGTTATACAATACCAATTCTACCACGAATACTTTATAAGTATCGATTTTTATCAAAATTTTATTATTTTATTTTGCCAGTCCAACAACTTTAACAGAAACCGTCTGAGAACGTGCGGGAGTTCCGTAGGGTTGATGTGCCCCCGTCAGTATCCTTGGGTCGTATGCATATGTTTTGTAATATCCAGTAACTATTCCACCAGTGCTTGGATTGAACGTGCCAACGGGTCCTCTGTAGTTTTGCATAATGCTTCCAAAGACAAAGAGTTGCCCAGCGGGCCATCCAATATCGTAGCCATCAACCATGAAAGAACCATTAAATGCAAACAAACTTGCGAAGATCTTCATATTTATTAGTTTTTCACCAACCCTCACATTGTTGATGGCAACCAAGTTTAATGAAGATGTTTCTTGTGTGTTTACAAAATCCTTTATACTTGCAAGTTTACTTTTACTAACCGTATTGCCGTTTATACCGTGTTCATTATTGGTGAACTGACTTGCGAATGTATCGTAGGGAATAAGACGGTCCTTAATGATGATATCTTTTTCAGAAAAAAGTGTGTAATTGCCTTTGTAAGTTGATAGTTGTGTTGGTCCGTCGATAGTTATATTTCCAGTTGCGTAAACGACACCGTTAAATTTTATATTAAATTCCTCTACTGGACCGCCACCTTGTTTTCTTATCCTGGCATTCGGAGGAGCTGGGTTCCATTTGATGATGTAATCGGTGTTACCTTGGGAAATTTTTATATCGTAGTTGCTCCCAGATTGCCCATGAGCAAAACTGATAGTGATGTTACCGTAGAATTTTATTCCGCTAAGTACCAAAGGTTCTGAACGGATGTCAGTGTAATTTCTCACAAGTGTGTCTATGGAATTTTTATACTCGTTTTTTATCGCATTAAAATCGAGTGCGGCTATATCTGTTGCTCTTAATAACCTGTATGGTGGATTTCCTAACAAGTTTGCAAAGTTGCTATAATTATTTGGGTCTACTATGTACCCATTTCTGTCTTTTATTCCAACGATTTCTATTGGTGATGTAAACGTTGGCTTTCCACCTGCGTTGTTTATGTGTATATAATCATGTGATCTAAGAGGTCCGTCAATCAGTTCGTTTGCGATAAAGTAGATTGTAGTTCCATCGGGACGCCTTTCACGATTTGTGAAATAAACGTATTGGTTTAGGAGCTTTGAGGTGACTATACCATAACTGTATACAAGTTTCCCTTCTTTTTCAGCCCTTGCAACAAGTAAAACTGAAAACGGTTTTTTTGACTTGATGGCATATATGGAGATATTAGAAAGCTTCCTATTTGACAAGTATTCAACCAACTCGTCACGTATTTGATTATCGGTAGCGAAGCTACCACTAGGTGTTATTTCAGCAATCAAGAAAGATTTGTTATCTGCATAGACCTCTAAAAAATCTTTCCATTCACTGCTGAGTTTTGATTTGAAATCGTTATACCAAGAAGGTAAACCTGTTTGATACGGGATGTTGAATCCTAAAACCCCAGTAGAACGACTTCGCATGAATCCAGCCCCAACATTCAAGAAGTTGAGAGCATCTATCTCAAGTTGTGATGAAATTTGCATTCTAATAGCATTTGTTCTGTAGTTACCAACGAGTTGATACAGAGTCAAAAGCATGATACTGGCCACCATCAAGAAAATCAGCACTAAAGCGGTCATAAAACCTTTTCGTGTTCGCATGTATGAATCCCTCCTCAAATTTTCTTGCCATAGTTTAAGAAGAACTGCTTAGAGCAGTAAGCAATGGAACAGAATAGTTTATTTTTCCGTTATTGTGAGTGAATGTGATTATAAGAAATTTTGGGTCTTTTATCTCACCTGAGGTTTCATCTTTAGTCTCGAGTGAGACTGAAATATCTTTTATCTTCGATGTTTTTACCAAATCTTTGCTGTCAAACCGTATTATCACACTGTCGCCTACCGACACAAATTCGAGTTTCTTCTTGATAGTAACGACATTCATACCAACTGGTGAAAAGAATTTCAGATACACAAACTTACCGTTTGGGTCAATCTCCGTGGCTCTTGTCTTACCTTGTTCATCAATCAGTTCATCGTTCCATACACTTTGCGTTAAAATGTTGTCTAATATGTCTGTTATACTTTGGACTTCCGCATAGAAGGCGGCGTATTCTTGCTGTTGGTTGAGCACGTTAAGTGTTAAATTGAAGAGCAATCCCAACATAGCTATAACAAACACCATTACAACCATACTTGCAATTAAACCTGAAAGTGTTAGTTCCATACTTTACACCTACCTTCTTTGTTAGTAGGTCAATATGATTTGTACTGATAAACGACAAATTCTTCAGTCTTTCCTGGGACACGCTCGATTGTAAAAACAAATTTAACAAAAAAAGGTGTTGTTGTCGATGAGAAGTTTACAACCTTCGGATAAGAGACTTGACTTCCATTTGATTTGTGAAACCCTCTGTTAATAGCGTTTAAGTCGATTGTAGTTTGTCCAACAGCCCCTTGGATGTAGACATATCGCGCAATGAAATTTTGTAATTCCACCACCTTTTGTTGATTTTGGATAGATGAAAGTGATTGGAGAACGCTTGAAATACCGGTTGTGATAATCATAAAGACAATACTTATCAACAAAAGTGCTACGATTGTTTCAGTCAACGAATAGCCAGCCCTCATCCCCAAACCTCCTTTTTTATCTACTCGTTTGAAGTATTTTAAAACAATTATACACCCCCTTCTAAAATTTTAGACTCGTTTTTCCGATAAATCGTTTGAAAAGGATGAAAAGAGGTGAACGCAGTGGAAAAACTTGACACATTTTTCATTCAAGAAATGCCATCTTTACCAATAAATTTAATCGTCAATCTTGTGAATTTTTTGAGTGAATTAGATGAGTGGGATTTTGTGGATAAACTTGCAAAATCTATTTACATGCACACAAATGCCAACGGCGTTAGGGTTATGACCCCTAACTTCGTTAAAATACTGGGCACCAAAACAGGAACTTTGTATAACTTCTCTTTTGAACATGTGAGAATGAACGTTTATTTTTCGGTCTTCAACAATGAAGAGCTTGCATTATTAAACGCAGTTTCGCACATTGCTGAAACGCACTACAAAAATATCCTAAAATACCAAGAAATGTCCGAAATGGCACTTTACGATTCACTTACGGGAGCATATTCAAGAACAGTGGGTTTAAAATTGTTGGAAAGTGCCGTAGAAAGTGTTAAGCGGACTGGCAGGGGTGCGTTTATCATTTTTATAGATATCGACAATCTAAAGAAAATCAACGATGAATATGGCCATTTAAAAGGTGATGAAATGCTCAGGTTATTCGCTCAAGCGTGCATAAAGAGTATGAGAAAAACAGACATGCTTATCAGATACGGTGGAGACGAGTTCATCCTCTTCGTTGATTCCGAAAATCCAGAAATACTTCTTGAAAGGATTAAAAACTTGTCTGCTATCAGCTTTTCTTATGGAATAGTTCCCATCGAAAGTGAGCAAAGTTTATTTGAAATCCTCAAGCTTGCTGATGAACGTATGTACAAAGCAAAGAAGAAAGAGAAAAACATTCGTTCGGTGGCGAGTAACACTTTGATGCTTATATAGACAAATTCTTAAGAGATTTCAAAAAATAAAGCACGATTCTGGGTAAACACGCAACGTTGGGTTTATATTGTTGAATACTTACTGTTCCACTTTCCCACCACCCTGTGGTATAATCTAAATTAAGAAAGCTGAGGGGTGGTTTATCTGGGGAAGGGAACGTTTTTATTTTCTTTAACCAATCTGTTCACCATTCAACGTTGGAATAACCGTCCTGCCTTGCTGAGATTCACGGAGGCAGACAATTCTTTTAACACACTCTTCCTTTCGTTTGTTTTTCACGCTGTTCAAAACTTAGACAACCTGAGAAAAAGCCAAGCGCTTGAAAACAGTTTGCGCTGGCGATTATCCCGTGAACTACCAAAAATCGTTCTTTCCGATGTCTCTTTGCAATTGAAAGAACGTATAGAACGGTTTGCACCACATGTGTGGAACGAAGTTAGGAAAAAGGCACTCGATGATTTAAAAACCATCGCAGATGAAGAGACTGTAAAACTTCTTGTGTCTGAAACACAAGAGTGTAACTCTTTAGATAAACTTGCCGACCTCTACATTAGTTACCTTGAAGCGCAAGAAAATGGCAAACTATACGATTACAGCCAACCGTTGAAAGAACTTAAAGAGAAGATAAACAACATATCTCGAACAATTCCACAAACGGAAATGGAAAAATACTGGGGAATTGCTCAGTACGTGTGGACACCTCTTTTGAACCTCACATCGATGGTTCGTTGGAACCGAACGCACAGGAATGTGCGCACAAGTGTCAGCGGACATTCTTTCATCGTGGTCACAATAGCTTACCTGATTGCCAAGCTTTTAAATTTTGAGCTTGTTGAAGAAACAATCATTAAAGGCATACTCCATGACCTTCCTGAGGCGTTCACAGGTGATGTCATAACCCCCACGAAGAAAAAGGTGCCAGGTCTTGATGAACTTGTGGCAAATGTTGAAAGAGAAATGACAATCGAATGGATTAGTGGTTGTGAAGCCTTATCACCACTTAAAGAATACGTTGAATATGCCGTTGAACCATTTTCTGGTGAGGCAGGCATAGTTGTGCGCACAGCGGATTACCTTGCTGCACTTTTGGAATGCGCCGTTGAAATCAATTCGGGTAACAAGATAGATATCTTCAGAGAAAATTTCTTTAATTTCAAACGGTTGGTAAAAGAAATTTCTCCGATAGATGTCTCTGAGTGGATTGACGAGATAGAAACGATAATATTCTAAAATAAAACAGAGGGGTATGGCGATGGTAGATTTCAAGATGACAAAGGACGGATTGGTGTTATATATAAGAGATTACACAGATGTTGTTGATGTCCTTCAAAAGATAGAGGACAAAGTCAAAGCTATGGGTAATTTCTTTGCCAAAGGTGACAAAATTATGTTACTGGTGGAAGAGCACGAAAAACATATCTCAGATATCCCGAAAATCGTTGCAAGGGTCCAGGAACTCGGGCTCAGTATTTCTCATGTTTTAATGGGCTCCGAAGGAAAGAATGATGTGATAATCAGAAAGAAAGTTGATATGGTCAATCAAGGTGATACACGTTCTGGAACTAAGCTGGTGAAGAAAAATTTGAGAAGTGGGCAGAGTATAATTCATTCCGGTGATGTTATCTTAGTAGGTAACCTACATGCGGGAGCAGAAATTGTTGCTGGTGGCAGTGTCGTCATCTTTGGGCGTTGCCAAGGAACGGTCAGAGCGGGGATAAACGAAGGCAGGGAATCGGTTATTATTGCTCTGAGCTTCGAGGCGCCTTTTGTCCAAATCTCAGATTTGAAAGGGACGTTCACTGAAAAATTCAACCACCCAGTTGTTCTCCATGTAAAGGCAGGACGAATAGAGGTTGGAAAATACGATAGTAAGATTGGAGGGATAGAACTTGGCTAATAAACAAGTGGAGCTGAAAACAAATGAACTTCTTTTGAGATTAACTTCGATTCCAGGACCTTCTGGATACGAAGACGAGGTATTAAAAGAAATCGAGCAAATAATGTCACCTTTTGTTGATGAATGTTTCAGAACACCAATGGGAAGTTTGGTCTGTGTGAAAAAAGGGGAAGGACCAAAGATAGGCTTTTTTGCGCATGCAGACCAGATTGCATTTGTCGTCACAAAAATCTACGAGGATGGTTTTCTGAGACTTTCTGGAGTTGGTGGCTGGGACCCAAAGACAGTAATTAGCCAGAAGGTTTGGGTCCATACTAAAAATGGAAAGCTCAGAGGCGTTGTTGGATTCATGCCTCCACATCTTCAGACAACGGAAGAATCAAAAAAAGTGCCAGATTACGACCATCTTTTTGTTGATGTGACTATGAACCCGAACTGGAAAGACATATCTATCGGTGATTTGGTTATACTTGATGTTGAAGGTTTTGAAAAGAACGGAACGATCTTTGCACCAGCGCTCGATAACAGGGCAAGTTGTGTTGCGATAATAAAAGCAGCGGAATTACTTAGCAAGATAAAGACAGATGCTGAAGTCTACTGTGTATTCTCAACGCAAGAAGAAATCGGTGGACCGGGTGCGAGAAGTGGGGCATACATATCGGAAATCGAATATGGGATAGTTATCGACGTGACGCACGGAGATGAAGATGTTCCAGGTTATCCAAAAATCAAAATGGGCGAAGGACCAGCTGTTGCGGTTGGACCGGTGACAAATAGAAAGTTTGTGGAGCATATAAACAAGGTGGCTGGAAGGTATAACATAAAGACCCAGATAGAACCGATTGCGGGAAGGTCAGGAACTGATACCGACGATGTTCAGCTTACAAGAATAGGTGTGAAGACAGCATTGATTTCTATCCCATTAAAATACATGCATAACCCTTATGAAAAAATTATCGTTAAAGACGTCGAGGATACGGCAAAACTGCTTGCATTTTCCGCAGCGCACTTGCCAGAAATCGAATATGAAGAATTGCAAAGCACAGGCTCAGTTAAGGAGGGAGAATGATGCTCAAATACCTAAAAGAGCTCACAGAAATAAGCGGACCTTCGGGAAACGAAGACGCGGTGAGGGAATATATAAAAGAAAAAATCTCTGGGAAAGTTGATGAGATATTTATAGACAGAATGGGGAATTTAATTGCTCTTAAAAAAGGGAAAGGCAATGGAAAGAAGATCTTACTCGATGCACATATGGATGAAGTAGGATTCATGGTCACCAATATCAACGAAGATGGAACACTTTCCTTTGCACCAGTTGGTGGAGTGGATACAAGGGTAATCATTGGAAAAAAGGTAAAGATTGGAAAAGATATTGTTGGTGTAATTGGTTACAAGGCGATACACTTGCAGAAAGACGGATACACGAACACGCAGAAATACAGTGAACTTAAAATAGATATCGGAGCAAAATCAAAAGCGGAAGCTGAAAAGCAAGTCAAAATAGGAGACTATGTTTCATTTATCACATCTTACGAAGAACAAGGAGACTTTATCATCGCAAAGGCGTTGGATGATAGGTGTGGATGCAGTGTGTTGATGGATTTAATAGATGAAAACATCGAAACAGAAAACGATATATACTTTGCCTTCACAGTCCAGGAAGAGACAGGGCTTAGAGGACCAGCTATTATTGCCGAGCAACTCAAAGCAGACATTGCGATAGCTGTTGAAACAACAACAAGTGGAGATGACCCAGAACTTGAAAAACAACTTTGGTCAACACACCTTGGTGATGGACCTGCTATCACATTCATGCACAGTGGATACGTGGTTCATCAGGCAATATTTGAAAAACTCGTTGAAACGGCAAAACAATTAAACATACCATTCCAATACAAAATGCGAACAGTTGGTGGCACGAATGCAAGAAGATACGCGCTCACAGGCATTCCAGCAGGTGTTGTTTCCGTCCCAGCAAGGTATATACACTCGCCTGTTTCTGTAATTAACAAGAAAGATTATGAACATACCATTGCTTTGTTGAAAGAATTTCTTAAAAGGAATGATTTTTAAAACATAATTTGGTTTCGGGCGATGTTGACATTGCCTTACAAAAAATTGTATAATTTAATATGAGACCACATACCACCTTTTAGGGGGGTTAAAATCTTCAAGTTAGCCCGCAATACCACATCTCAAAAGAGGGGGGATTAAGGTGAAGAAGGCGGTATTTTTAAGCATCGGTTTAGTGCTTTTTCTCATCCTCACACTGAGTGGGTGTGAGCAGGTAGGTAACTTGTTCAACAAACCACCGGTGTGGCAAAACATTCCTGACCAAACTATCCTCAAAGGTCAAACAGTTACGGTTGATTTGAAAAACTATGTCAGTGACCCAGACAACAACCTGCAAGATATTGTTCTTAAAACAACAGGTAAAGGAACGATATCGAACGGTGTTTACACATGGACGCCAACCGAAGTAGCAGAGCACACAATAACTGTTGAAGCTATCGACAAAGCAGGTGCAAAGGCAGAAAAGACATTCAAGGTCATTGTTCAACACTCCGGAACACTTGTTGTAAACATTGCACAATACAGCTCAGGTCCAGTTGTGGAGGGTGCAAAGGTTGAAGTTAAAGATG
Source organism: Fervidobacterium sp. (assembly GCF_059913585.1). Taxonomy (NCBI): domain Bacteria; kingdom Thermotogati; phylum Thermotogota; class Thermotogae; order Thermotogales; family Fervidobacteriaceae; genus Fervidobacterium; species Fervidobacterium sp. The sequence goes on along the minus strand of NZ_DBOLZL010000023.1, from coordinate 173,175 downwards.
CAGACGGGAATCTGAGAGGCGTTGGATACAGCGATAGTAAAGGTATCGCAACTGTGCTCTTTAGGTCGGATGCTGAGAAAGAATTTTTGAACGTCTTTATTTCAAAAGAAGGACATGCACGAACAAGCATACTTGGAATGAAGTGTTTGAGAGACCAAACAACAGAAATTACAACGACTTTAAGGAGAGCTACAGCTGCACAGACAACAATGGAAGTTCCCATCGAAGTTGATGTTGAACTCTATGATCCTTCAACTGGCGAACCGGTAGACATTGCAACTGATGTTACACTAAGCAGTGTTTATATCGTTGTAACAGCAACACCCGTTGAGTTTGATGGTGGAATAAACATAATATATGCGAAAGCAAACGGCGTGCCAGGAGCTAGTTTCTTTGCAGCCCCAAGGCTTTACATATCAGCTTCAAACGTGTTAGAAGGTAGTTTATCACTTGCTGAATTTGAAGGCGAAATACCTATAGTTGTTGATGTTTACGACCATAACGATAACAAAGTAGAAAAACTTATTTGGATAAACGTGGTTCGCACACCTCAAACAGGCATAACACCTTATATTGTTGAGCGAAATACAACAGCATATTCGACACAATACGACCTTTATGCATACACAAGACGACAAGCTATTGAATTCTATTCAGTGCCAAGGATACCAGAGAATATAAAAGGCGTTGATGCATCTGAAAATATAGTTGAACCAGCAGGTGCACCAAACGATGATTCCAACCTTTGGATTGAAGTAAGGTGGAGAAGATGGTACTCTGCATCAGGAACTACTAAACCGAAAGCTTACAAAGTTTACCGGTCATTTGATGGTGAGAACTGGACAGCCATAGCAACGCTTCCAGAAACTTACTATTACTACAGAGATAGTTCTCCACTTCTTGAAGTTGGAAAGAAGACCTGGTATGCTGTATCCTCAGTTTACGATGGATACGAAGCAACACCAACGGTTATTGGCCATGTGACACCACTTCCATTGCTCAATATAGAAGTTGAAACACCGAAGAATGGCTCAACAAACGTATCAAGAGATACAACATTCAAATGGAAATTTACTGGTGTTGAGGCTTACAAACCAACTGATGAGGAAACTCCAACAACGTCGTTGACTTATGTTTACAGCTTGTGGATATATGACTGGATTCAAAATGACTATACATACTACGGTCTTGGATTCGTAGATTCATCTACCGGTAACGCTTACTACTACAGATTATTATCAGACACAGAAGAAGTAGAAATCAAATTTAGTGATTATTTCATAGGTAATGTTGAGGATCCTGTTTACGGTCCATATTGGGTTGACTTTGGATTGGCAGATGCCTATGCTTACGACAAGCTCCAGGCGAACAAGACATTTAGCTGGACTTTGAGACATGCATGGGCACAGAAAATATACAATGGTTTGAGTTTGGACGATCCAGACAAAAAGTTTAAATCAATTGCTTACTCGCTCCATGCTGATGATACTAATGTTTTCGGTCTTACGCTCAGACCTTCTGTCTACTACACATTCACAACTGGGATTAATTGAGAAGGGGGGGATAGATGATGAGAAAATTCAGCAGTGCATTATTAATCGTTTCGATTGTTGTCGTATTGCTCTTTGTCTTTGCATGTACACCACAGATCAACAATGGGACAAAACCAAACAATAAAGTGGCAAATATTAACCAGCCTACGCTCTTTGGCGAATTGATTCCAGGCGAATATGTTGAAGGTAAGATTCTTGTTGGATACGAATCAAAAGAAAGCGCAATTGAAGTTGCAAGATTGCTCAAAGGTGAGATTGTTGTAGACCTTCCACAGATAAAGATGGTGTCTATAAAATTCAATGGAACGGTTGCTGATGCTTATACAAAGATTAAGGAAGCAAAAGTAAAGGGTATCAGATATGTCGAACCAAGCTACAAGAGAAACTTGATAGAACCACTACCAATAAAAAGTGATGTTGAAAAAGCTTCAAAATTCGAACCAAGGTTGACAAGCACGAGTCCAAGAGGAGACGAAGAATTTAGCTCATTGCTATGGGGTGTTGAAGCAGTCGGCGCAACAGAAGTGTGGCCCGAAGCTTCTGGAACAGGAGTAATCGTTGCAGTGGTTGACTCTGGTGTTGACGGCACCCATCCAGATTTGGAAGGGCAAGTTATTGAAGGATACAGACCATATACAGAAGAAGTCCTTCCAGCAGGAACAGATTCATCCTACGGTGGTTCACACGGAACACACGTTGCTGGAACGATTGCTGCAAAGAAAGATGGAAAAGGTATCGTTGGTGTCGCACCCGGTGCAAAGATAATGCCAATAGTTATATTCGACGATCCAGCACTTGTTGGTGGAAACGGATACGTGGGTGATGACTTTGTGGCTGCAGGTATAATTTGGGCAACAGACCACGGTGCAAAGGTGATGAACCACTCTTGGGGTGGTGCCGGATACAGCCATACGATGAAAGCAGCATTTGATTATGCAATGGACCACGGAGTTGTTATGGTTGTTTCTTCAGGTAACGACTACTATAAATCAGCGTTTAAATATCCGTGCGGTTATCCAGGAGTTATCAGAGTCGCGGCGGTTGAATACAACGGCGGAACGTTCAAGACGACAGGATTTTCTACAAAAGCCGATTCTGTAGTTATTGGAGCACCTGGTGTGAATATATTATCTACAGTTCCACTTCCTGAAAGCCTTGGTTACGAAGGCGAGTCCGTAACCTCTGAACAAAATGGTGGAACATATGATTACTACGATGGTACTTCAATGGCAGCTCCTCATGTGACAGGTGTTGTAGCTTTGTTACTCCAAAAATATCCAAATGCAAAGCCATGGCAGATTAGAAAGCTCATCGAAAATACGGCGATTGATATTGATGCAGTTGGTTGGGACGACCACTCTGGATATGGTTTAATAAATGTTAAGAATGCATTTGAAGGAACACTTCCTGAATCTGGTGGAGCGACACTTGATATAGTTGTTACGGATGCTTACGAAAGTTGGGGAGTCCCATCAGTCTTTGTAACACTTAAGAAAAAAATAGATGATCGATACCATGCTTACTACGCAAAAACAGATGCATTTGGTATTGCCCACTTCCCGGCGATTGACACAGGAGAATACGAAGTAATCGTTGGTGGACCAGACAGCTATGAAAGATGCGAATCACCATACGGATTCATGGCATATTACACAGCATTCAGAATGGCAGAGGAAAGACAAATTAACGATACAATCAACCTCACGGCAGATGCAACAAAGACCTACAAGTTCACATCAACATTTACGATTCAATTTGGCACACCACTTTCAGATGCTTCGATCAAAGTTCAGAATCTACTAACAGGAGATATGTATGAATTACCATACAACACAAATAAGAAAGTTCTTTCGACAGAATCAGGATTACTTATTCTATCTGTAGCATTGAGCACACCAGCTGATACTGATATTACCCTTGAAGGAACTGCTACAATTAATGGTCACGCTCTTCCAATCACAGTAAACATCCCAATGGGAGAAACGGAAGGATTTGTACTCGATGCTATTGGAACTTATTTTGCTAATATGTACTTTGAGTTGCCTTTTGCTTGGTGGACAGTATTTGGACAGAATTAAGTTCGGCAAATAACAAAACAACAAACCGATGGGGTTACATGCCCCATCGGTTTTTATATTTTTCATTCATGCACACCATGGGTTATAGACAGGCAGTGAAAGAGTCGAAAAATCTTGGATTTTTTAAGTGCAAATAACAGGCACAGAATTGGGATGGTTTTTTGTGAATTTTCGAATTAAGTGTGCAGGTGTTAAAATTAGGAAAGGTTACGAAAAGATACGACGGATTAAATGACTAAGAACGGGAGAGAATTTCTATCAATATTTGAATTTTTTTACTTCCTCAATCGTTGGAAATGCCATCGTTGTGCCCTTTCTTGTGCATGTTAGTGCTCCACATCTGTTGGCAAAAGAGAGGATGTTTTCGACCGGAAAATTGTTAAGAATGCCGTAAATACACCCAGCGCTAAAAGCGTCACCCGCACCTGTTGTGTCAACTGCATCTACCATATACGGTTGCCCATATGTGATTTTCTCTTCGCAAGCATGTATACTACCTTTCGCACCAAGCTTAATAAAAATATTCTTTATCCCAAAATCCAACAAAATACTTATCGCTTCAAACGCGTTCTTCGTTTCGGTTATCCTCAGCGCCTCTTCTTCGTTTAGTGAAGCAAAATCTACCCCGTCAAGTATTTTCGGTGCTACATACTCACACAACTCGAGAAAGATGGGTTTGCCTAAGGTCTTTAAGTATGAGAGTATTTCATCAGATTCTCCTGCACCTGTTTGGTAAAAGATTATGTCAGAATTTTTTAGCGTTTTTTCGTGCAACGCAATGTCTTCAACACAAAGCATAGCATTCGCTCCAGGATAATTGAACATAGTGTTTTTTCCATCACTTTCAACAACGATAAATGTGAAGCCCGTGCGTGTGCCGGGCTTCACGTTAATTAGGGGAATTACACCGAATGACTGTATTTGAGAAATTGCTCTTGTGCCAAGCTCATCGTCTCCGATGTTTGCAATGAGTTGTGTCTGGACGCCGAGCTTTCTCAGTGCAACAGCGACATTTGTTGCCTTACCACCAAGAGAAATCTCTACGTTGTTAGATATGTGATTCTTCCCAATTTCAATTTTAGTTGTTGAGTAGTTAAAATCGATGTTTAGCTTCCCTATACAAGTAACAATCATTTGAGCTTTTTCAATTCCTCCTGCGCACTTTTTACAGCATCCTCGTGTGTTTTGATAAGCCATGGGTAAGCTTTGCCTGAGACAACTTTTTCAAACATCTCTTTCGCCTTAGCTTTATCTCCAGTCTTAAGGTAGAGGTATCCAAGCTCCAGATATATGTTCGGATAGTTTGGTGTAAGTTTTAAAGCTGCATTGAGAAGCTCTTCGGATTTTTTGTAGTTGTATAGTGGCCATGGGACATCTCTGTATCTCATGCCGGATGCAATAAGTGCGAAGGTTTTATAAAGTCTTTGTTCTTCGTCGTTTTCGTTCAGCAATTTAATTGCGCTATCGATGTATCTGTCGAAATCACCAAGCATGAATAGACTTTGAATAATCCCTTTGTATTTTGCCAACCTACCAATTGCGGAACCGGCGACATACGAAGCTCTTCCGTTCTTTGGGTCGAGTTTCAATGCCATTTCAGCATATTGGCGTGCTTTTTCGTATGTTTTTTCCTTTTCTTTATCGCTTGTCCCCCATACCCCGTATTCCATATACGCGTCTGCAAGTATAGTTAAGAGTCTTGCGTCTTTGTCGTAACCGGAAATCTCCTCGATAGTCTTAATCACTTTGAGAATCTTTTCTACATCGTAATCTCTTCGTGCTTCGTAGAACATCCTGTTTAGTTCTTCGCTGGTAACGTTACCGAAGGCTGATATAAAAAGAAATACGATGAATAAACTTGTAACAAAAAACAACCGTGAGCTTTTCATACTCCTACCTCCCCTTGAGTTAGTGTGGTATTTTACAAAGATATTATACAATTCAAAGCGTAAATCTTTGCATTGGCTTAGCGACTTCTATTCGAAATTTTTCTTTTTTAAACGCTAAAAGAAATTTATAGCTTCTTTTTTCTCAAAAAATCTTTTGAAAGATAAAACAAAAGCCCCGCCATAATTAGGCGAGGCGTTCTTTCTGTGCTTATATAATGCTTATTTTAGTTTCTTCAGTTCTTCTTGTGCTGTTTTGACAGCTTCTTCGTGAGTTTTTACAAGCCACGGATGTGGACCCATTGAAATAACTTTTTCAAACATCTCCTTCGCTTTAGTTTTATCTCCGGTTTTTAGATACAAATAACCAAGCTCAAGGTATATGTTCGAGTAGTTAGGAGTTAGTTTTGCTGCCGTATTAAGCTGTTCTTCGGATTTTTTATAGTTGTAAAGTGGCCACGGGACATCTCTGTTCCTCATTCCTACTGCGATGTAGGCAAATGTCTTATACAACCTTTGCTCTTCGTCGTTTTCGTCCAGTAGTTTAATTGCAGTTTCTATGTATCTATCAAAATCCCCGAGCATGAATAGACTCTGAATAATGCCTTTGTATTGTGCAAGCCTACCAATTGCAGCACCTGCGATGTAAGACGCTCTTCCGTTCTTTGGGTCAAGTTTCAACGCCATTTCGGCATACTGGCGTGCTTTTTCGTATGTTTTTTCCTTTTCTTTGTCGCTGACTCCCCACAAACCGTATTCCAAATAGGCATCTGCAAGGATTGTTAAGAGTGTTGTATCTTTGTCAAAATTTGCCGTTGACTCTATCGTTTTTATCACGCTCTGTATCTTGTTCACATCTCGGTCTCTTCTTGCTTCGTAAAACATTCTGTTCAAATCTTGAACTTTAGCTTCAGCAAAAGTAAATGTGCTCAGTAAGAGTGCAACTAAAGACATCACAAAAATCCACCTGAACCTTCTCATCCTTATCCCTCCCTGTTTTGGCTTTAGTGTGACGCCACTTTTCAAAGTTTTACATTTCTAACATTGTAAATTATATCAAAACTTTTAGAGATTTTTGCAACAGATTTCGAAATTGGCTTTTGTGGTATAATTAAAATGCGATGGATATTAGGCTGAAAGCAAATTTGATGTGTAAAAGGAAGCGGAGGTTGTATAGATGAACAGTGAAAATACGAGAAATGATTTGAGGATTCTTTTTCTTGGCACTCCAGAGTTTGCAGCAAGCTATTTGGGGTTTTTATTGGAGAAAGGATACAACGTCGTGGCTGTTATATCACAGGCGGACAAACCACGTGGCAGAGGTCAGAAGTTATTACCCACCCCTGTGAAGGAAGTGGCTTTGAAGCACGATATCCCCGTTTTCCAACCCAAAAATTTGGTGAGGGAAGGAATGGAGATTATCGAGACATACAAACCTGATATCGGAATAGTTGTCGCCTACGGAAGGCTTTTGAAGAAACCTTTCTTGGATGCTATACCATTCTATAACGTTCATGCTTCGCTTTTGCCAAAATACCGTGGTGCAGCCCCTATGCAAAGATGTCTGGAAGCAGGAGAAAAAATTACAGGGGTTACGATATTTAAAATTTCTGAAGGGATGGACGATGGTGATATAGCTTTGCAAAAAGCGTTTGAAATCAATGAATGTGAAACACTTGGCGAATTGTATGAAAAGATGATTATTCATGGAACAGAATTGCTTGATGAATTTTTGAAAAGATATCCTGTGCCACTGATTCCACAAGACCATTCACAAGCGAGCTATGCTCCTAAGATAGAGAAGAACGATTTGAACGTTGATTTCTCAATACCGGCTGAGATGGTAAGGAACAAAATACGGGCGTATGACCCGGTTCCAGGTGCGAAGGCAAGGTTAAACAATACGGAAGTCAAACTTTTTGGTGCTTGTGACATAGTGCAAAGTGACGACAATAGGGGATATAAACCAGGGACGATAATTTCTATAGACAAATCAAAGGGAGGACTAATTGTTTGTGGAAAAGATGCCCTGTGGATAAAGTATATCCAGTTCCCAGGGAAAAGCAAGATATGGTTTAGTGATGCGAAAAACGGAGGACTTGTGAGAGAAGGGATGTACCTGGAGAAAATTGAGTAACCCCCGTGTTTTAAAGTTTAAAAAGAAGGTGAAAAAACAATCAGGGGGTGAGGTACATGGAAGTTATTAAGGTAAAAGAGTTGATGGAGGTTTTCGATGAGCTTGAGAAACGATACGGACCTAAATGGTATGAGCATGTTCACGTTGACGTTAATACAGATATGGATGGGACTATCCGTGCAGTTGTGACACCGATAATCTTCAAAGTTCCTAAAGTAAAAGGATTAAGTAGCGAATAGCATTCTTCCAAACTTGCATTAGAAAGGAGAGTTGAACATTTACAAAAGACACTACCTACAGTTGAAAATCTTGAGGAGAAGCTTAAAGAATATTAAAATCTAAGGATTCATGTAACGATAAGTGAGGATGAAATGAAAGCATACGTAACCATCATTCCGGGTTTTGAAAGAGAAGTTCCGACAGTTGAAGAACTGATGAAAATCCTGATTGATTCCGGTGTGGTTTATGGAATTAAAAAGGACGTGCTGGAGAAGACTGTTGAAGAGAAGCTGACATACCAGCAAATTGTAGTTGCGGAAGGAGTTGAGCCAACTCCTCCGATAGACGCGATGATAGATTACAAATTCAATACATCAAGAGATTCTACAAGTTTCGACGTATTTCCAAGGTGTGACGAAGGGCAAGTGCTTGCTGAGAAGATACCTCCCAAAGATGGAGAACCAGGCAAGACCGTGACAGGGAAAGAGTTACCCAGCCAGAAAGGCAAGGATTTCGATTTAAGGAAATATGCTGGAGAGAACACAAAGGTGGTTGATGATAAAATAATAGCTACCATCAAAGGTCAGCCATACGTTGATGACGATGGAGTGGTGCATGTAAGGAACGTTCTTGTAATTGGTGAAAGAGATTTGGAAAAAAGCCAGAAAATTGATTTTCCAGGCACGATAATCGTTACATGCAACGTTGATGGGGCATTTAAGATAACTGCGGGTAAGGATTTAAGTGTGAATGGCTTGGTTTCCGGTAGTGTCAGAATAAAAGCAGGTGGGGATGTGTACATAAAAGGTGGTTTTTTTGGCAGAGGTAAAGGTGCCATAGTTGCTGATGGGAGCGTTACTGTGCAGTTCGTTACAGAAGGTTTAGTGATTGCGCAAAAGGATGTGAATGTGCAAGATTACATAATGAACTCTGATGTGATAGCGGGAAGGACTGTTAAGGTCACTGGGGAAGGTTTGATTGTTGGAGGCAATGTGAAAGCAGTTGAGTTGATAGAAGCAAAGAAGATTGGTAACGAATATGGTTTGGCAACAAATGTTGAAGTTGGTATAGATTTTGAATATGAAACTACCAAGGCCGAAATTACTCACAGGCTGAAATTACTCTTAGATGAGTTGAGTGATGTGAGCGGATACATCATTAAACTGCGGGCAGCGTATGAAAAAATATCTGGAGAAACGATTAAGAAGGAACAACTTAAAAGCCTTATTGTTCAATTAGAAACGATTATAAGGGAAATCAACGAGTTAAAGAGAAAGTTAAAAGTTTTGAAACACGTCTCGGTTCAGGAAGCTTTGAAAATGAACCCAAAGATTATAATCAAGGAGACTTGCTTTGCTGGTGTTACGATAAATATCCTTGGCGAGGTTTATAAAACTACGTTTGAGTTAGGTCCTAGGGCGTTGAATTTCCAAGCATTAAAAGAGTTGAAATATCAAAACAGAGGATACTGAGAAAAAATCCCCGTGTGTTGGAGTCCAACACACGGGGCAATGCCTTTTATTGGGGGATGGGGAGAGGGAGAAATTCATTTTTTTGCATTGTTGCTCATTCTAAAATAGTCAAGATTTTCATCGTGTTCAATCTTTTTATACCTATGATTTGCCGCCTCATACATTCTGTTTATAATCGCCCTCAAATCACTTCCTTCTGACAGTTCGTCGACAACCTTTTTAAGCTCATCGACGAATTCGAATTGGAATTCTTTTTCATCAAAGCGAATTTGTTCTTGGAGAGAAGCAGGGATATCTGGGTTAATTTTTCTGAGAAATTTTATGATAAACTCTGCAAAGACATCCCTAACGTCGCTCTTTCTCTTGGCTTCGGCAAGCTTTTCGCGGTATTCTGTCTCAAGTTCGTGTTCATACTTTACATAACTTAACATCTTTTCTTTATTTTCCATACAATCCCCCCTTAACTAAGTTACCACAGTATGAAGAACCCGCCTTTAAATCTACACCTAATGTGAAGAAACTCTTCAAATATTTTTTCCATAAATTTAGACCTTTCATTCCCGAAAAACGTTCAAGAAAATTTTAAAATTGTAAAAAACTTGTGTAGAATAGTTCATTTTTGAGTCTGCGCTTTATTTTGAATATCGTTCTTATTTTTTCCCATTAGGTATGCATACCACGAGGCGCCAAAGGTTATAAGAATTATACTCACTATCTGCGCCGCCCTAAGATGACCTGCCATTAAGCTATCAAGTCTTAAGCCCTCAATCCAAAATCTACCGATAGAGTATAGAACTAAGTAAAGTGCCGTTGTCTCTCCAAACTGCCTTTTTCTTTTTTCCACGATGAAGTATAGTATTACAAAGACAGCCAAATTCCAAAGGCTTTCGTAAAGGAATGTAGGATGAAAATGTGTATTCAAATCAAATCCTGGAACTCTCTTTTCCGGAGGAACGAACATTCCCCACGGTAAGTTAGTAGGTCTTCCATAGGCTTCGTAATTGAAGAAGTTTCCCCATCTTCCAATTGCTTGGGCAACTGGTAGAACGGACGTAAAAAGGTCAGCAGCGTGGACAAAGGTGAATCTCTTTTTCAACTTTGAATAAACGTAAATCGTCAGCAATGCAGCAAAAAAAGCACCATGTATCGCAAGGCCTCCATGCCAAATCTTCCATATCTCAGAAGGATACCTTGAATAATACGACCAGTTGAAAGCAACATAGTATAACCTTGCTCCGAGGATTCCAAATATAACTCCCCAAAATAAACCTTCATCGAGGTCTTCTGGGGTTATAGGGTAGTTCTTTAGTCTTCTTCTAGCAAGGAAATAGGCAGTGAATATGCCGGTAGCTATGCACACACTATACCATCTAAGTTGAAATTTTCCAATTTGGAAGATATAGTCTCTGACAATTAGTCTTCCTGAGAAAACCTCTCTAAGAAAGAAAAACAAAGCAAAAACAACAGCCAGTAAAATAATAAAAATAAGCACAAACTTAAAAAGTTTGCTTTTTTCCACAACTGCTCCCCCTTTTTTAAGTATTCGATTTTTCGAATGATTTCATACCTTTGCCAACTTCATTTATTCTTTTGCCTCTTTCTCAAATCCTTTTCCCAGAGTTGTTGGTAAACATAGCTTACTTTTGATAGCTTTTCTTTTATGGAGTCATCAAAAGGAAGGTAACGCCAAAATATTTCACGGACAGTTTTATCGAGTTTTTGTATACCGTTTGATTCTTTTGAAATCCACAGTATATAATCTTTGATGAAGTATTCAGCTGGTTGCCCTTTTAGTTTGTTTTCTTGAAGGTATTGGTAATATTCTCCTGTCAATCCTTCCTCCATCCATCTGCCGAACGAGAGTTCTTTTTCTAATTTCCATCTGTATTCTCCAAATGCTTGGAAAAAAGGGTCGGTGCCTTTTCTGGAGAAGATAGGAACAACAATTCGACCTCGTCCATAGATATTTAGTCCTTCTATAGGTTCCCAACAAAATCCATTTTCTCCATAGCCTGGGACTAAAATAACGTAAGGTGGCATGAAAACTTCTGTTCCTTTTATCGTTCTTTTCAATGTTGTTGGGTCAAGTAATTTAAATTCCTCGAAAAGTTTTAATGAATGCTTCTTTGAGAATATCAGGTTAACTTCTTTTAGATAGTTTGTAGCAAGTGCTGGATATTGGATGCCCAATTTCCCAACAGCCTTTTTAACCATCTGCCTAATCACTTGTAGTTCGTTGAGAAGAGGAGTGCTTGTATCTTTCGATGTTTGCGGTATTTGTTGAATTGATAAGGCTTGTTCTTTTGCTTTGTCGAGAGTTTCTTTCAAAGTTCTTATATCGTTATCCAGCTTTTTGAGTTTTCCGATGCTTTTAGTTATTTCATCGAATATAGCATACACACCCTTTGTGTATGGTCCTTTGCCTTGAACACCTTTCACAAGGTCTCTTAGTTTTTCTTCCTCTATGCTCCTTTCAAAAAGTTTTCTTTCGTATTCTTTCTCAATCCATGTGTAATCGAATGTGCGCTTTTCTTGTTGCTGTTCCTGAATGACTTCTTCGAAAGTTGATGGTGGTGTTTTTCCGCTTTTCACCGAAATTAGCCATTCATCGACATAGTAAAAGGTATCATCTGGAATTGAAGAGATGCATTCTTTAATTTTTTCTAAGTCTTCTCTGGTTAAATACCTTGGGTCAACTAATCCAAGGCGTATGAAAAGTTTTTGTTCAAGAGGGGAGGTTTCTTCTAATTTTTGAGCAATGGCTTCGTAAACTTTCCAAAATACTTCAGTGAATTGCTCTTTGTATTCCGAGAAATTTTCTTCGTGCAGTCGCTTTATCGATAAAAATTCTTCTTTTATGTCGTCTTGAATACCTGTAAAAAGTTTGTCAAAGTATTCTTTTTCCGCCATCTTGGGTTATCCTTTCCACACAAGTTTTAACTTGTCTTTGGAAAATTCAATTGTATAAACGTTTCTATAACCGTGCTCAAGTAGCTTTTGTGCCATTATTTCACCATTTTTGAACGAAGCAACAAGGTATGCGTCGGCTGAAATCCTTGTTTCAAGAGGGTAAACAGTTATCCCCTCAATCTTGGTGCCAATCTTGTTTTCATCCTCATCCAGGAAGGCAACGATGTTGTGAGATTGCCTTGTTGAAATTAAGTGCACCAACATTTTGCCCACAACACCTGCTCCATAGATGCATAGGTCCCGTTTGCCAGCGATTTTCAGGAAAATGTCTGCAAACTTGAGTTCGATATTCTTATACATCTGTGCAATTTCTGATAGATAGCCCAGCCTCAGATAGTTTAGTCTAATCAGTCCTTTGTTAGTTAATTTGTAGGTTCTATTTACCTTCTCGACTAACCCTTCTTTCTCGAAGTCTTTCAAATATTTATTCACAAGTGAGGGAACAATGCCTGATTTCAAAGCTAACTCGGAATGTTTTGTTATCCCTTCTGCCAAGGCTTGGAGAATGGCCATATGTCTGAAAAGCGGTGAATATTCGAAGAACACATATTCTCCGTGATGCTCAATGCTTTTTTCTTGTTCGTACATTCAATAGCCCCCTAAAATAGATTTTAATTAAATAATAAACCTTTCAAGCTCTGCTTTGAATCTCTCAATTTCATCTTTTATATTGGAGATTGCTTCTTCCAATTGTTCTATTCCAGAATATAACTGTTCAACTGCTTCGTGTGCTGTTCTTGATGCATTAACGATTTTTTCAACGTTTGTTGTGGATGCCTGTGATACCTGCAAAATGGTGTTAAGTGACTCTCTTACAGAAGTTAGTCTCTTAGTAATTTTTTCTGTTATAAGTGTTGTTGATGTGACGATGTTTTCTACGTTTTCAAGTGATTGTTTGCTCTCTTTTGCTAGATTGCGAGCAGAATTGGATAGTTCCATAATCATCTCAGCAATCCTTGAGAGTCCCTCTCTATCGATGTTCTGCTTACTTGTTTCTATCGATACGTTTATCGCTAAAACGGTAATACTATCTGAAATGTCTGTTATCTTATCCGTTAGTTTGCCAAGAGATTCTGTAAGCATAGCGAGTTTTGAGGTGTATTCGGTAATCTGCTCGATGGTGTTGGTGAATTCGTTGAGACCGTTGATTGTCGTCTCGGTTTCCGCACGGCTTTCTTCTAAGTATGCAGCGAATTCTTCAAGAGAACGATCAACTTGTGTAGTTGCTCCTTCTGTGTTTTCAGCCATTGCTTTGATTTCGGAAGCAGATGAGAACGTTTGAATAACATTTTCTGAGATATTTCTCACAAGGTTGTTTGAAACTTGAAGTTGATACCTTGGCCTTTTGAGAAGTAATTCTGCAACAAAAAAGCCAGCTACAAAGGTAAGTACGATTAGTATTGGAACAATGAATTTGAAAAAGCTTGAAAGGAAACTTTCGAGTTCACCATATAGTTCATCATGACGAGCAGCGTGAGCTAAATAGTATTTTCCATCGAAAGCGAACGCAACGTATCGTTTAACACCTTCGTATGGGTATGTATAAACTCCGTTTTTCTTAGCTTGCATGTATTCAAATAAACCCGGAACAACTTTTTTGACGTCTAATCCTATTTTTTCTTTCTCTGTGTGCTCAATAGTTATACCGTTTTCATCGATGAGATAGTAATAACCAAAAGTTGGTTGCTTCTCGAAAACTTTTTGTGACATGCCTGCATTTGTGATTGAGATAACTTCCTGCAAGAAGGATTTTGTGCTCACTTGTTCGACTATTTTGTTGATACGCGGAATAATTATCGTAAGCAATACGCTACTCCATGCTATAACAAACAGTGAAACGGTCAGTGCGTAACTCCAAGAAAGTCGCCATACTTTTTTCATTACCCGTCTCCTCCTGTAGTTTAATTAACTTGGTGATTTTTCAGCCTTCTACACCTTCTCAAGAATTTCGCCGACACTTTCGCCATTCCAAGCAAATTGGTTCGTTTCCATTTCAATTTCTTTTAAGTTTCTGTGTTCCTCAGATTCGTTAAAGATGGTTTGGAATGACTCTAACTGTTTTTGAACCTGTACTACGGTTTTTCCAAATATTACAACTAAGAACTTGCCTAATTCTATTCTCGCGACAGTATCGGAAAGTTGTTCTTCAATGAATTTGACGAAGGTTTTCAGCAGTTGGTTTGTGTATTCTGTGCCTTTCGAAGTGTAGAGTTTTCTTAAGTTTAGCAACTTAATACTGACAAATGAAAGCGGCAGTTGGTTCCGTTTTGAGAAATCAATTAAATTTACCATCTTTGCAGTTATTGCGTGCCTGTTGTAAGCCCCGGTTATCTCTTCTAATTCTTTCTGAGTTCCGAGTAGCATATGATAGTTTAGCAGGTCAAAAATCAGCGAGATACTGTAGTTTGCAAGGGCAAGAATTCTTTCAGCAACCTCTGGAATTTTTGGATTTTCAATGATTATGAAACCGATAGGTTCTTCTTTTCTTGTTATCACTTCTCCTATAGCTGTTTCTATCTTTCGCTCCGTTCCTTCATAGTAAGCATCAATGTATTTAAAGTAACTAAAGAATCTAATTTCTTCCGCTTTCTCAAAAACCGAATCGGGATTTGCGAGCTCTTTGTTTCCAAATGCGTAAACTCGTGCATGGGAGTATGTCGAAACGCAAGCGTAAAAGTTATCGAACTCGAAAAGTTCCGTTAGTAGGTTGTATATCTTTTTCATTACCAGTTTTTCGTCGTAAATGTACTCGGAAAGTTGAAGGATTTCTTTTGTTATAGTTGAATCACGAAGGCTCTCTTCAAGTATATCAACGAGTTCTCCAAATGGTTCAATGTGGAGTGTGTAAAGGTCTCTCGACCATTCCATAGAGAATGGTTGAGATACGAATTCTAAAACCGTTTTTTCTATTTCGTTTTGTGCTGCTGTCTTCTTCAAAAAAGCGTTAGCACCACTTTTCTTTGCCCAGAATGGGTTTATAGTTTCTTCAGCGCCTGTGAGAATCATTATTCCAACATTCTTAAATGTACTAAAGCTTCTGATAAATCGTGTGAAATGGACACCATTTAATTTTGGCATCACGTAATCTACAATAACAATATCAGGGAGGAAAGAAAAAAATCTGTTCAGTCCTTCAAGTCCGTCTTTCGCAATCTCAACGGTGTATCCGTGAATTTCCAGAAGGTTTTGTAAATAAGTTCTCCAAACTGCAGAATCATCAACAACGAGAACCTTTTTCACTATCGTCACCCCTTTATTTTTTAACTGTTCATGTATTGTCGTTTTTTGTTTGTTGTTTTGCCTCAGCGTTAAACATTTTAAGCATTTCCCGCATTCTTTCGATTTCTAACCTTTCGTATCGTTCTCCAAGTTGTTTAGCAATATTCCCAGGAAGGTATGGAAATTTTGGTGCTCTTTCAATCATGAAATAGACTCCTTTCTTTTTTAGTTCACTAACGTGTTCTGCACCATCGCTTCCTAACCCACCAAGGACTATTACTGCGAAATCTTTGTTGGCGAATTTTTTCATTGACCTGAACAGAACAGATATGGAAGGATGAACCGTTTCTTTTGAAGTGGTTTCATCAACAACACTGATGACATTTTCGCTTAGAAAAATCAGGTCTTTTCCGCCTTCTGGGATGTATACTCCAGGTTCTAAGAAAACAGGTTCTCTTACTACTGTGACCTTCTGATTTGTTTCAGAACGTATATGCTGTGCAAAGGTTTCTATTGCACTACTTGTGAAATGAATATTAACTATAACGGGAAAATTCAATTCCTCATCGAGTTTTAGTATCTCAACAGCTTGCGATGGACTTCCCGCTGAACCCACGATAATTACTTTTTTTCCGTTAGCCATATAACATTCTCCCGATTGAATTAATTATTAAGATATTGCAAATATATTTTAATTATTTTAGTCGTTTGCTGAGGAGCTACGATGTTCACGAATTTGCACACGGAAATTTTCCACACTTTCCTTTATTTTGAGTATTGCTTCCTCTAATTGTTCGATACCGGAGTAGAGTTCTTCAACCGATTCATGCGCGAGCCTGGAAGCGTTTACAAGTTTCTCAACGTTCGTCACGGATGCTTCTGAGACCTGTCTGATGTTATCAATAGATTCTCTAACTGATGATATTCTTTTTACGACCTTTTCTGTTATGAGAGTTGTGGATGTGATTATATTTTCTACGTTTTCTAGTGAATGTTTGCTTTCTTTTGCAAGGTTTCGTGCACTGTTAGAAAGTTCCATAATCATTTCTGCTATCCTTGCCAAGCCTTCTTTATCAATATTTTCTTTACTAGTTTCTATAGACACGTTTATCGCTAAAACTGTGATATTATCTGAGATATCGGTTATTTTCTCAGAAAGACTGCTAAGTGTTTCTGTTAGTGTAGCGAGCTTGGAAGTATATTCTGTTATCTGTTCAATTGTGCTTGTGAATTCGGCTAATCCCTTAAGTGTTGCTTCAGTTTCGGCTCGGCTTTCTTCAATGTAGTTAGAGAATTCTTGCAACGCTTTATCTACATCTGTAACTGCAGATTCCGTATTTTCAGCCATGGCTTTTATTTCGGATGCGGATGAAGATGTCTGAATTATGTTTTCGGAAAAGTCCTGTATTAATTTTGCACTGGCATCAGAAAAAGTTATCTGTTCTTTCGTATTTCTGTACAAAATTATAGACATGAAAGCAAGAATTACAGTTACTGCTGAAATACCCACCAGAATAAGTCTTTTGGCATTTACTTGCTGTGCGTAGATATCTTGCAATGGGATTTTGAATAATAGAACAGCAGCAGTTTCACCATCTATGTTTTTGAAATGAGTTGAGAGGTATAAGTAACCATCTCTAAATACGAAATATCTCTCGTCGGACAAAAACTTTTCAAAATCGATTTCGTTCATAATTTCGATAGTGTCATCCGTTTTGATGATAGTAGGTTTTTCGAGCTTACCTAAGTGGTCGTACAAGATAATGAGCTCGCCATAACCACCAAGGGCCTTTTCCAAATCTTCAAGAAGGCTTTTGTCGTATATTATTCCTGCTTCTACTATACCTATAAATTCTCCGTCAACTATCACTGGTGATATTGCGCGTAAAACCAAGCCTATTATACCCGGTTCCGCACCATTTAATTCTTTTTTTGTCTCCTTTACTTTCACAAGCATTTTTCTGAAAGAGAGGTCGTCTCCATACAGTTCTGGTTTGTGAAACCTCAGGAAAGAAGTTAAATCTGCATTTATAAAGTGAAGCTGGCCAATTCCTTTAGATTTAAGATTTTCGTAGAGTGGTAACAGATAGTTATACAATCCCTGTCTGTCTCTTTTCTTGAATAGTTCTATCGCACGTTTATCACTCAGTATGATATCAACAGTTGCTTTTACGAAATGTGTTGATTTCACAAGAGTTTCGATTTGAGCATAAATTAGCTCTCTTGTCTTTTCAAACCATTCATCGTTAACTTTTTCGGTCACATAAAGGACCTCAAAGTAAATCGAAAATAAGCCCAGAACTACTAAAACCAAGAAAACTACAGGTAATAAAACTACAGGTAATAAAGCAGCTCTTCTTGATTTGTTTTTCATGATGGTCCCCCCGAGATTTAAATTTTCCAACAATTTTTCATGGTTTTAAACATTACTGGATAAACTTTTCAATCAAACGTACCAATCTTTCAGGTGGTTCATCTTTTGAAAGGTACGCGTTCGCTCCAACTTCTAATCCTTTAGAGAGTTGTTCGCTTGTAAGAGTGCTAAAGATTATTATCGGCACGTCCTTGTTTAGTTCCCTTATTCTCCTTGTTGTTTCAAAGCCGTCGATACCAGGCATTTCAACATCGCATACAATAACATCTGGATTTTCCTTTTTAACTATTTCAATGCCTTCAATTCCATTTTCCGCTTCGAAAACGGTGTAACCAAAGTTTACTAAGAATTTTCCGAGTATAGTTCTTGTTACCACGGAATCGTCTATAACCAAGACTTTGCGGACTTTTTCCGAAGGTTTCTGGAGTTTAAGGAATTGCTCCGGTGATATTATTGGCAAAGGATAGACAAAGATATTTTTTACAAAACCCTTTATCATCCCATAACTTTCACTAGAAACCTGCCCATCGAAGATGCCTATTAAGTTGCTCACTAAAAGAGCTTTGTTATTCTTCGTAATGACTGCGAACCGTGGTAGTGTACAACTGAAGGTTATATCGTACAATTTGTCTTTGTGCTTGAGCTGTCCATCTTTGATTTCCGCTTTGCTAACGATTTCCAATATATCTTGTAAATCGATGCAGAACCGCAATTCATCAGCTTCTACAACGAGAACTCTCACCAAGAAGGTCTTGATTGGGAAATGGACGATAAATTTTGTTCCTTTGCCTGCTGCTGAAACAACTTCGACATCTCCGCCTCGTGCTGTTGCAAAGTTTTTCACAACATCGAGTCCTATACCTCTGCCTGCTGTTTCATCTGTTTTGTCTTTCGTAGAAAAACCTGGGACAAAAATAACTTCTTCCGGTTTTAGATTACCCAACCCTTTTTCTATAGCTTTTTGCCTGATTTTTTCAAATTCCAATCCTCTTCCGTCATCTTCAATTTCTAAGAACAATTCGTTACCCTGGACATAGCTTCTGATTATTATTCTTCCTACTTCGGGTTTTCCTTTTTTAGTGCGTTCCTCTGGCAATTCTATACCATGCGCAATAGCGTTTCTCACCAAGTGGGTTAGCATGTTCAAAAGCATTTCGGAATCTTTCTTTTCGATTCTTTCTTCGCCTATCTGGAGTTCGAGCTTTACTTTTTTCTTATTCGAAAAGGCTTCTTGCATAACTAAGACTTCGAAGTTCGCAAGGATTTGTCTTAGCTTGACGTAGAAAGTATTTTCAAGTATAGATACGAGCTTTTGTTTTACGAGTCGAATTTCGCGGAGTGCGTTTTGAATATCCTCACGCATGAGACTGTTTTCTGCGCTCAGTGTGTTTGAGAGTAACTCCTGAAGTAGTTCAGCAGGGATGGTTTCGCTTGAAGTTACGTAAGCTTTTGCTTCTGATGGTATTTTTCTACCTTCTATGATATCCAAATAATGCTGTAATTCATCATCTGTGAGGTCAGAATTTTTTTTGAGAACTTCTGGAACCACCATGAGTAACTTCAGCATGAAGTCTTCTGTTATCACATCTTCACCGTTCATTTGTCGCTTGAAGTAATCTTCGATTTTGTGAAATAGTTGTTTAAATTTGTCGAAACCGACAAGGCTTGCAGAACCTTTTATCGTATGAAAAAGGCGATAAATCTCGTGTATCGAATGTGGGTCCTTGTTTTCGATGAATGATTTAATCAAATTTATCGCTTCTTGCCCTTTTTCGTTCAATTCTTGAAGGAATACTTCCAAGAAGTCCATGCCATCATCCCTTTGTAAATTTTTTAATTTTTTATTTTTACTTGCCGACTAAAGGTAGTTAGGACTGCTCAAGGATTTTGTATATACCTTCCGGAGTTTCAAGATACGTTTCATTGGAAGTTTCTTTGGTTAAAATATTACCATCGGAAATGGCTACTTTTGAAGTTCTATATGCAACGTTTTGCGTTATTACAACGAACTTCCCGGCGTCGATATTTTTGACAGGGATAATTTTATTGTAGTCTATAAATCCATCCCATTCTTCCGTTTTAAAAGGTGTAACTACATCGGCAGGTAGGATATTTAATACTTTTGGTAAAGGTATCGCAAACGTGTTACCAACTATTATATATTTGCTTTTCAGTTCTCTAATGTGTTCTTTTTCCTCACTTTTCTTGTCTTGTTTTACCACGCGTGCCGTTTTGGGAAGGGTAACGTAATATGTGTTGTAAACGTAATAGTGTTGTTGTGTGTTGTCTTCAACGGCAACAATAACCCCGCTGTATTCACTCAGCTTTCTGAACTGGTCGTCTTTATTTAACGGAGTATCTGGCGAAAATGGGATAGGAACTGCTTGGGCTTTTTCGATGATTCTTGTGACACCGAATGCGTATTCTTTTAATATCAAATAATATTTGAACACAGGTTCTTCTAAGCCACTGTGTGTTACAACAGGGTAAAGGAAACCATCGTGTAATGCGAAACCGAAGACTTCTATCTCCCTTGGTGCTGGAAATGCAACATCGCTGACGCCAATTACTAAGCTCGAATCTATTGCTAACCGGACAACTCCGTTTTTGTGTTCCACTTCACAAAAATAAAACTCTTGTGACATCGAACCACCTCTTTTGATTGCTTACTTTTTCAACTTTGTTCGAAAGTCTAAAGCATGTTTGAGTTGCCATATCTCATCATCTGCACTGTTTAAAAAAAGAGCACGTTGCAACGATTGTTTCGCACTCTCGATATCGTTCAGTTCAAGTTCAATCAACGTTTTGTATTTCCAGAGCAGATAATTGGTTTGGTATTTCTTACAGGATTCTTTTATTATGTCGTATGCCTTTTGAAATGCCTTTTTTGAAAGATATTCTTCGACTAACTTGATACGCTCCTCTAATTCTATCCCCTCAAATGTTTTTTTGAGTAGTTTGGCAATCTCGATTTCTTGCTGTTTTTCACTTTCAAGTTTTTCGATTTCTGTTAACTTTTTGTGCCTTCCAAAGAATGTGGATTTAGTTGTCTTGATTTCTGGATGTTCAGTTTGTTTTGATACTTTTTTGTAAAATGTTCCTACGTCGTTAAAAGCGGGGGAGAAGTGTTCTAAAACTTCTGGGAAGTATTCACCCGCACCAAGTATTAAAAATCCACTATCTTTGAGCAACGTAGAAATTTTCTGTATTACTATATCGATTCGGTCTATGTAAAGTAAGACACGTCTTATAAAAATTATATCAAATTTTTCACGCTTTCCAAAAAAGCTATGTTCAGCATCTAAAATATTGCCGTGAAAAAATTCGATGTTATGTCTGTATTGTTCTTTAACGCAGTATTTACCATCTACAACATTGAAATATTTTTCTATCTGTTCTTTTGAAAGAAAGCGAACGCTCCAGAAGCTGTAGCAACCTACCTTGGCTTGTGATATTCTTTGGAAATTGACATCAATACCTTTTATGGAACACTCTACCCCAGCTTCGTTACAAACTATCGCAGTTGAGTAAACTTCCTCACCCCGAGAACAACCTATGGATAGTAGATTCCACGAAGGTTTTTCTTTTAGTATCTTTCTCAGTTTTTCGAAAGTTTGGATATCTCTGAAGAAATACGACTCTCCTATTGTTAAGTTCTCCAAAACAATGGATTCAAGAAGCACGGGTGTAAGTATTTCAGAAATTGGTTTGATGTTTTTTATGAGTCTTTCAATATGAATTTTTTGAGCCTTTATACCGTGCTTTTTTAGTATTTCTTCAATCTGGTTTTTAAGCATTGCGTTTTTTGAGCCTTCAAATGTGCTCAGGATATTGAGCATACTACCATTTCCCTTCGTAAAACTTTGTCAGAAATAATTATACCACTTTTCAGATAATTCCAAGTTATTATCGGATTAAATCATCTGTAATTATTTACGTATTTATGATATACTTTCAAAATAGAGCGGAATTAACTCTCAAGTAAAACTTAGGCGATGGAGGGAAACTAATGGATGCACGGAAAGTAAAGAACGTAGGCGTGATAGGATACTCAGGGAATCCAAACGAGACTCCAGTTAAAGAAATTGCCGAGCTCTGCCTAAAACTGGGAGAAGAACTTGGCAGAAGATATCACGTATTCACCGGTGGAAGAGATGGTGTGATGGAATTAGTTTCAAAGGGTGTGAAATCGGTTGGGGGATTTTGTGTGGGCGTACTCCCATGGGAGGGAGAAGATTCGAATGAGTACAACGATTTGGTTATAAAAACAGGATTAGATTTTCAGATGAGGTCATTTATACTTGTTAAGAGTGTTGATGCTGTGGTATCTATGGGTGGAGAGATAGGAACGGCTATAGAAATTTTAGCGGCATACGCGAATAGAAAACCTGTAATTCTACTTCGGGGAACGGGTGGTTGGACAGATAGAATTGCAGATGTTTTGATTGATGGGAAATACCTTGACAACCGAAAATTAGTGGAAGTATACCAGGCTTGGAGTGTAGAAGAAATTGTAGGAATTCTTGAAAAATTATCAAAATAAAACCACCAAGGGAGAGGGAAACGAGTATGTTAGGTTCCATCGAATATAGACTGAAGGAGACTTTAAAATATCTTCCAGTTGTTCTTGTGACTATTTTTTGGGGTGCATCGTTTGTTGCTACGAAATTTGTTGTTAATGTTTTCGAACCATTTCCCGCGGCACTTTATAGATTCGTGATAGCGCTGTTGGTACTTTTACCATTCACTAAAAAGAGAAAGATAGCAGATATTAATGCTTTTTGGTCGGGATTCTGGGGTATCACTATGTATTTCGTTTTTGAGAACACAGCGCTAAGGTATACCTCACCAACAAATGCGGCGGTTATCGTCTCGAGTGTCCCACTTTTGTATGTGTTGTTCACTCACATATTTCACAAAGTTAAAACCAATAAGTATCATTATCTGGGTTCTGTTTTAGCATTTGTCGGAGTTGCTCTTGTTATTTTGAACGGACGGCTGATGAAGCTTAATCCAGTAGGTGATATTCTTGCATTTGGTGCAGCGGTTTCTTGGGTATTCTATACTCATTATGTGGTTAGGATAAAGGATGTGGCGGGGATTGACCAGACATTTTCAATTACATTTTGGGGCGTTGTGACGCTGGTTCCGTTTTCTCTTTTACAAAATATGCAAGCTAAATTCGAAATAAAGAGCGTAGTTAGTTTGATTTACCTTGGTATTATTTGTTCTGCACTCGGATATTTGTTGTGGAACAAATCAATTGAGATGATAGGTGACAGAAAGACTACAAATTTCATATATTTCATCCCACTAGTAACGGTTATATCAGAGTTCGTGTTGATGAAGTCAAAACCAACAATTTACAACATCCTGGGAGTGACAATGTTGATATTAGGATTATACATCTTTGAAAGGGGAGAAAAGTATGGCAAAGAACGATTTGGGAATTGACCTCGGAACGGCGAACTTCATAGTCTACCAACAAGGTAAGGGTATCGTATTGAACGAACCTTCCGTGGTAGCTATCGAAAGGAAAACTGGCAAGATTTTGGCGATTGGCTCTGAGGCGAAAGAGATGTTTGGAAAGACTCCGGAAGACAAAATTTTGGCGGTCAAACCAATGAGGGATGGAGTTATCGCAGACTATACCATCATTGCAGAAGTACTTAAATACTTTATGAAAAAGCTCAACAAAGGATTGTTTTTCAAATGTAACATGGTCATAGGTATCCCAACAAAGACAACGAGTGTTGAACAAAGAGCAGTCTACGATGCGGCATTAAAAGCGGGAGCAAAACGAGTGCATATCGTTCTTGAACCAACCGCTGCTGCTATTGGAATCGGACTCGATGTAATGAAACCGATGGGGAACATGATTGTAGACATCGGTGGTGGTACTACAGATATCGCCGTGATAAGTATGGGAGGAATCGTTGTTGGAGATTCTATAAAACTTGCCGGTAATGCTCTCGATGATGCTATTGTTAAAGGCGTTAGAAGAAATTTCGGATTGCTGATTGGTGATACAACAGCGGAGGAGATAAAAATAAGAATAGGAAAGGTTCATCCGGACGTAGAAGATTTAGAATTGGAAGTAAAAGGAAGAGACGCGGTAACAGGACTTCCAAGAACAGAGGTAATTAACTCAACGGATGTTTATAAGATGATTCGACCTGTGGTTGATAACATCATTTCGAGGATAAAACTTGTGCTTGAAAAGACCCCGCCTGAACTTTCGGCTGATATTGTGGAACATGGGATTGTATTAACTGGTGGCGGTGCGCTTTTGAGAGGAATTGACAAAGCTATAGAAGAAGACATTGGCGTGCCTTGCAGAGTTGCCGACGAACCATTACTGTGTGTTGCGAAAGGGACTGGTAGGTTACTGGAAGACGAAGAATTGTTGAAACATGTTGCAGTAACTTATGAAAAATAAGCTTTGATTGAATTGGAGGGATTTCTTTGTACCGTGGTGTGTACACAGCGGCGATGGGGATGCTTGCCGACGTAACAAAGATGGATGTTTTGTCAAACAATTTAGCAAATGTTGAAACAAACGGCTACAAAGCCGACACACCTACTTTCAGAGCTTACCTGACACGTGAGATATATCGTATTAAGCCTGAGCCTGAAAATAAAAGGGTCGAATTTTCAAAAATAGGCGATGTCGAGCAAGCTATCATCGTCGATGAGATTCGTACACACTACGCACAAGGTATTATAGAACAAACTAATATTCCAACGCATTTGGCTATAAGTGGTGAAGGCTTTTTTGCAGTCAGAAAAGGTAACGAAGTGTTTTACACAAGGAATGGAGAGTTCATTGTAAATAGCAACAGGCAACTGGTAAATACACAGGGTTACTATTTGCTCGATACAAACGGTCAAACAGTTACACTTCCTGAGAATGGATACATTGACGAAGCAGGAAATGTTTACGATGCCAACAGGAATATTGTTTCAAGAATAGCTATCTACACACTTCAAAATCCAAGAAAAATGGGGGAAACCCTCTTCACCGGTCAAGCACAAATAGTAAATATAGATGACCCGAATTCGAATCTTAGGATATTACAAGGATATGTAGAAAAATCAAATGTGAATGTCGTTCGTGAAATGGTGAAATTAATAGAGGCTCAAAGGCACTACGATGCAACATCGAAAGCGATAGTGATTCATGATGAGTTACTGAACAAGGTCATAAACAGTGTAGGGGCTCTAAGGTAATCAAAAGGTGAGGAGGGGTATAGATGATTAACAGTTTATACACTGCAGCAACGGGTATGTGGGCTCAGCAGTTCAAGATGGACACAGTTTCAAACAACATCGCAAACGTTGATACTGCAGGATACAAGAAAGTCAAAGCCGAATTTCAAGATTTAATTTATAGTTATTCGAAGAACGCAGGTGCCGCAACTGCTCAAAATTCAACGACACCAACAGGTATCTACGTTGGTCATGGAGTCAGACTTGCAGCGACAACAAGACTCTTTACGCAGGGAAATATAGAAAATACAGGTAATGCGCTAGATTTAGCTATCAGTGGTGATGGGTTCTTCCAGATACAACTACAAGATGGAAGAATTGCCTACACAAGGGATGGTCAGTTCAAGATAGATAGCCAAGGCAGAATTGTAACAGCAAATGGTTTGCTCTTGTCACCTGCCATCGTGGTACCACAAAATGCGGTTTCACTTACGGTTTCACCGGATGGAATCGTCTCCGTTGAGTTACCTGATGGAACGATTGAGCAACTTGGGACGATAACTTTAACGCGGTTTGTCAACCCAGCTGGTTTAAAATCGATAGGAGACAACCTATACGTAGCAACTGCGGCAAGTGGAGAACCAATTGAAGGAACCGCTGGTCAGGACGGATTTGGAACCATTATGCAAGGATACGTTGAAAAATCAAACGTAGATGTGGTTAAAGAAATGGTTGACATGATTACCGCAATGAGGGCTTACGAGTTTAACTCGAGGTCAATCATGACAGCAGACCAAATGCTCCAAACGGCAAGTAACTTGAGAAGATAATAGCTTAGCTTTATAAGGCAAAGATAATCTAACCCCCGAGGTGTGTGCCTTGGGGGTTATTTTTAACTATGGTTTGGTAGTTTATACATCGAAATATTGTGATATAATATTGTGGAATATTTCGAGAGTAAAAAGTTGTAAAGCAAAAGGAGGAGCAAAGAATCGTGAGTGGTGATGAAAAGCTTTTCGATGATTTTGACAAAGATAACGGAGGATACGACCAAGAAAGAAATGAGGCACAAGAAAGAGAAAGAGAGGAGCTGATACGGAGGATAGTTGAAGAGAAAGGAGAAGATGCTTACGATGAAATGATAAGTTTGCTAGAGAAGGAAGATGATGACCCCGAAGTAAGAGAAATTGTTACTGAGGTCTTGTACAGGTTAGGTGATAGGATAGCATCAAAGTTAGAAAAGACAATTAAAGAAAAGATAAAAAGCGGAATAAAGAACGACGTACCTTTGCTTTACTTAATAGATTTGGCTGGGGATTTGGGGTTAAGAAGGCTGGTAACCGATATTACAAAGGCGTTGGAATTATACGATTTGGAAGAGGCACAGTTGGTTATATACGAAGCCTTAGCAAAACTTGGAGCAGGAGAACAATTTTACCCACTCCTTAGATACATGCTTTTGGAAGGTGAAGAACGATTTATGTTCGGTGCACAAGTTGCGATGGTGCTTTCATACCTTGATATTCCAGAGATTGTAAGTGATTTGGTTCAGGCAATCGATAGTGGGGATTTCAAAGGTGAGGAATTAGAAACCATCAAGCAAGCTTTGAGTAATATGATAAATCTACATCCGAGTTACAAAGAGATTCTTATTACGCTCGTTGGTGAGGATAATTTTGAGAAGTATGTGCGGTAACTTGATGGTGTGATTAGTTTAAAATTGTAGCTTCCAGCGTGGAGGGATGTGGTGTGTCGTTAGTTTGGGCAGCCGTTTTGGGATATTTCATAGGTGCGATACCTTTCAGTTATATAATTCCGAAGTTAAAAGGTGTTGACATAACAAAGGTTGGTAGCGGGAACGTCGGTGGTACCAATGTGCTGAGAAATATGGGAACAAAATACGGTGCACTGGCGATGTTTCTTGATATTATGAAAGCAGTTATCGCTGTTTTGATATTCAAACCATTTGGGGCGCATCCAATGGTAATGGCTGGTGCAATGTCTGTTATTGGGCACTGCTACTCCCCGTTTGTTAAATTCAAAGGTGGAAAAGGTGTGGCGACAACACTTGGGACGTTCTTTGCGGTATATCCTCAAGCTGGTTTGTTCGCACTTGGTGTATGGATCGCAATTGTTGCAGTAACACAATACGTCTCTTTGGGTTCGATTGTTGGGTTACTTGCTGGTGCGTTTTTTGCACTTGTTTTCAAAAAAGATTACTGGGTGATTTTCTTAGCTCTCGCATTGTTTTCTGTTTACAGACACAAAGAGAATATTAAAAGGCTATTGACTGGTAACGAGAGAAAAACGAATGTTGTTGATTATTTCTTAGGCTGGATGGACAAGTTTGAGCGTAAGGGGAAATGAAACCTTGATCCAACACAGGTATGGGATGTGTGTAAAGGTGTTTAATAGGTATTTTCTACTAATCGGTTATCTTTTGCTATTGATAATACCAGTTTTAAGTTTGGCTGTTATAGACGAAGAAACAGCTAGGATGTATTTTACTCAAGCTCTGGAGAAAACCTACGCTGGTGATTTTAAAAGTGCGTATGAATTTGCACTCAAGTCGATGTCTGGTAGGGTGTATGTGGAAGAATTGCCTCATTTTTGGTATTTAAGAGGTAGGTTGGCCATTATCAATGGCTTAGTGGACAAAGCACTGGAAGATTTTAAAAACTTTACGGTGCTAGTCAGAAATGACGACATCAATAACTTGATGGAAAAAGTTGGATATTTTAGAAGGCTTAATTTAGCACCTTCTCAATCATTTGCACTGGGTTATATAGATTCGATAAAAGGAAACGTTCGAGGCATAGAATACTTTCAGACGCCGACAAGTTTAAGCGTTTACGGCGACAATTTGGTGCTTCTGGACCAAAAGAATAAGAGGTTGGTATTTTTTAAAAATAACAAAATGACAAAAATCAAGAAGGTTTCAAAGAATGTGAAACAGGTTTTCTACAACAAAGATGGCAATCTATACCTGCTTGGTGAAAAGTCGTTATACGATGAAAATGAACAAGAAGTGTTAGGCGGTCTTCAAGTTCCTTATATTGCGGGTTCAGACCGTTCTGGAAGCATTTACATCGTTGATTTTGACAGGGTTATAAAATTCAACCCAAACAAAAAGGAGAGTGTTGAGTTTAAGCTACCCCAAAGAACATTCTGTTTAGACGCAGAACTAACTGTGAACAGACTTTACATCTTAGATGCTTTAAGGCAGAAAATAGAAATATTTAGAATAGATACTACGGAAAAGGTTGATGAAATGAACCTTCCGGAAAAGGTATGGTCATTTGAGGTAACTCCATACGGTGATATCATATATCTGGGTAAGGACAAAATCGTTGCAAATGGAAATGAATATCCGATAAAAGATGTAGACTTCATAGAATACTCGTATCCTACACTCTTCGCTATTAAATGGAAAGGGAATGCAGTTGAGCAGTACTTCTTCAAAGATGACAAACCTATATTTGTGAACATCCAGTTAGTTTCATTTGATGAGAATAACGCATATGCTTACATCAGTGTTGAAGACCTTTTTGGTGACGAACTGCATTACATAAGATACGCTTTGGCAATGTATGAACATGATGTGTACGTTCCAACGGATATTTACGCAGAACGAAGAGATATTAGAAGTATGAGAGTTGAAAAATGCACAGGTGAACTCATATCATATAGACTTCAAGGAGTCAAAATTGTTGGAGATTGTCCAATACTTACAAGGTTCACAGGCAGTGTGGCACGCGCTGAAGAACTTCTGGATAAGAAAATACTGTGGGTTGCTAGGTGGACTTACTTGAAACCTGTCCCACCTGGAATTATCAAACTTAGTGCGAAGGTGTCGTTTAAGGAACAGTTTTACTATGACACTATGTTCTACAC
The DNA here is from genome assembly GCF_059913585.1 of Fervidobacterium sp. NCBI lineage: Bacteria > Thermotogati > Thermotogota > Thermotogae > Thermotogales > Fervidobacteriaceae > Fervidobacterium > Fervidobacterium sp. Next base: position 144,164 of record NZ_DBOLZL010000023.1, on the reverse strand, counting down.
TCAAAAATTGATACTAAATTCCATAGCGAAATCGAACAACAAATAATCTTTTTACGATTTATTGGTGGTGGGTATGGCACAGATACAACAAGGGAATGAAAGAAACGAAAATGCAGAACTTTTACTCCAAGAGGCGATAAAATTAACCGAGGAAGGCAATTATGACAGAGCTATAGAAATCTATGACAAGCTCATACCTTACGAGATACCGGAAGTTTTTAACAACCTTGGTAATATATTTAGAAGACAAGGGATGTTGGGTAGAGCTATTGAAATGTATAGAAAAGCAATACACATATGTCCGAACTTTTCCATTGCTTACTTCAACCTTGCATGTGCGCTTATGGAAGTTGATAGATACAACGAGGCGGTGATGTTTTTCGAAAAAGCGGAAAAGTTAGGTTTGAAAAGTTTTGATTTAGATGTCCAGCTTGCACTGTGTTATATAGCCCTGGGAAATAAGAAAAAGGCAAAAGAAAGGCTTTCTGATGAGAGGGTAAAAAGCGAGGTAGAAAAGTATGTAGAAGGAGGATTGGAATTGTGAGCGGTTTTAATATGGATGCGATACTTTTTAACATACAAAATCTGAAAGTGTTGAGCGAGTTTTTCGCGTCAAGTTGGCATATTTTTATTCCGTTTTCTGTGTTTGTTCTGCTTTTTCCACATTTGTTCGAAGTAATTACGCTTATTGCCGTTGGGTTAATCGTGGGCTATGGATATATCAGCCCTTTTGTTCTCAGCTTTTTGGAAAGATATCTCCCACAGTTCTCAAACTCTTTGGAAAGTAATTTCTTAATTTACTCGCTTATAGTTTCGGTAGTGTTTGCTGTGATTTTCTATTCGCTGTATAAGTCAATAATTTTTGTGGGAAGTTTCATAATCTCGTTCTTGGCTGGGAATTTTTTACTGAAATCATTTCTGACATCCTACTTGACGCTTCAGTGGTATGTTTACTTAGTCTTTGGCTTACTTGTAGGGCTGATTGGAGGTTTCTACGCAGTTAAAAACAGCTCTAAATTCATAGGACTGATAGCAACTGCGGTGGCTTCATTCATATTGATTTCCATAGGCATGTTCTTTTTTGATAAGTATGTGTTTAATTTAAACAACACATTATTTGCGTGGGCTACGTTTGTTCTTTCGCTATCCCTTTTCTTCTTTAGAATAGCCAAACTGTGGGGTGTGAAGAGCAATGGAAAAGATTAACAGCAGTTATAGAAAGTCGGAAAATATATTTGTAAAACTTTTCAACATCCTTAGAAGTTTGTGGTTACTTGTAGGTGCATTTCTTTACATATTCGTTTACGGCTCTATTGTTTTGCTAATCGGATGGATATTGGGGAAAGAAAAAGGGCGAAAGTTTGTTTTGAAACAGATAGAGATATTTGGAAGGCTTGCATTCAAGCTACTTGGTGTTAAGGTATTTCTGTGTGGTAGAAAGCCCGATGTGAACACAAACTATATTGTTGTTAGCAATCATCAGAGCATATTGGATATCCCGCTTATAATAGGATACGTTGGTCCAACACCGTTTATAGCAAAAAAAGAGCTTGAAAAGTTCCCAATGGTGAACGTTTATCTCAAATACCTTGGCAGTGAATTGATTGATAGGGGAAACGTGAGGCAAACTGCAACGGCGATTCGGGAAGTTATGCGAAAGCTCAATGAAGGTTATCATTTTGTGATTTTTCCAGAAGGGACAAGGTCACCCAACGGGGAAGTTTTACCGTTCAAGCCTCGTAGTTTGGAGATTGCCTTTAAAGCGAAAGTTCCCATATTGCCAGTATCTATTTGGGGAAACCATCTGGTAATTCCAAAACATAAATTGATAGTTAGTGGTAATAAAACAGGTATAATGTTTGGAGAAGTTGTTTATCCAGAAAATTTCAGAAGTGAGGAAGAACTAAGAGCATACGTTGAGAACGTTATAAGACAGGGTGTGGAAAAGTTGAAAGAGGTGATTGAAAATGAAAAGAGCGTTTGTTAAGGCGCTTGTGTTAGATAAGGTTTCGAATACACCTGTTGTCTTACTCGGGATAGAAAATACTAAGAAAATTCTCCCAATATGGATAGGCGCATGCGAAGCGAGTATAATGGCTATAGCTATCGAAAAGGTACCATTTGATAGGCCTTTGACGCATGATTTGATTGTCAATTTGGTCAATGAGCTCAGTTTGAAAATCGAGCGATTTGTAATCCACTCTATTAGAGATAATGTCTTCTACGCTAAAATCGTTCTCAGGGACCTTGTTGTTTCTGAACAAGAAGCTGCGGAAGGTATGAATCCATTTATAGAGATTGATGCTAGACCGTCTGATTGTATAATACTTTCGTTGAAGACCGGAGCTCCGCTATATGTGACAAACGAAATCATCGCAACGGAAGCGATTACTTTTGAAGATTTAAGCGAATCGGAAAATGAAGAAGAATTTAAAAAGTTCATTGAAAATTTGGACATCAGCGAATTCAAGAAACTTTTGAATGACAATCCAGAAGATTTCACAAATTTTGAAGGTGGAGAAAGTGAACAGGATAAGGATAATCAGGATGACGATAACTTTGAAGATTACGATGGCTAAATCGATTAATATGATTAATTTAAAAACTTATGCGGGGGGTTTTGATGCCAAAAATTCCGAAGTTTGATTTTTCAAAGCTCAAAGGTATTTTAAAGTTTGGAAAGGAAAGTAAAAAGGAATCAACAACATCTGCACAAGCCCCTTCAAAAGAAAAGCCCTTAGGAGAAAAGGGTATGAAAGGGTTAGTTGGAAAATTAAAATACTTTCTAAGCACACTTTGGCATAGGAAAGTGCTTTTCTTCACACTTTTAGGTGTGATTGTTCTCATCGTTGTTTTGGGGATATTGTTCTCACGTCCAAAGGTCTCTGAAGCGTTTTTGTCAGAAGGAACGCAGACGGTAGAGAATTTGATTATTTCGATACCACCTGGTGCGTTTCCGTACGAAAAATCGTTCAAGGTTAGGGTTGTTCCTGGGAATTCGGTTCAAGGAATGGTTAGTTCCGGAAACTTTGTTAGCCCTATTTACGAGCTAATACCAAACGATGGAAGATACGATATGGCTACGTTGCCCATAAAGGTCAGATACTATTTCCCATCTAATCTCATTGGAAGTAACGATTCAAATGCTCTCGCTTTTGCCGGACTGAGTAGTGATGGTAAGGTATACAATATAATCCCTGGAAGCTTCATAGATAGGGACAGTAGAGGTTATTTCGTTGAGGCGAGCTTTTTCGTGGTTCCAAGATGGCTGGGAGTTGTATCTGTTCCCGGAAAAGTTTTGCAAACTGGTATCCAGGAAGTTTACCGCGTGGTTTCTGCTTATCCCCCACTTCTTATTATCCCTGGCAGTGATGCAAATTTTGCTGGTTATTACCAATCGGCAAAGGTGACGCCTCTTTCAACATGGCAAGGTGTATTTCCTGACAGGTCGATTTACGTATATAAATACCCGTTGAACGACACGAAATCTTATAATTATACACGTGCATTTAGAGCGTTCCAGCAATCTGAATACATGAAAAGTCCTGTTGTATTTGAGGCGGAACGGTTAGCCCAGGAACTTAAAAGATATCCTAATGTCCAGTTCGATGTGTTAGCTCACGAGGTAGGCGGACTTATACTTTATTATTGCTTAGCGATGCATCCTGAGATAAAAAATATAAGAAAAGTGGCTTATGTCTCCACACCATTTTATGGTACAAACGTTGTGGACCCACGTTTGGCAACAACCATATATGCATCAAAGCCATCTGCAGCTGCTTTGCTTTATAATCTACCGGAATCTATTGTGGCAACGATTCAAGGTTATTTAAAATCTTACATAGAAGCCGTTAATATCTATTACTCGGACATCTTACCTAATTCGGAATTCTTAAAACGTCTGCAGTATCTTCCTTATCGGAGTGATATACCAACAATAGCATACATGGGTAATACCCCTCCTTTGTCGATTGATGTTGGTGGAAGCTTACTTGAGAAGTTTTATCCTGAGCTAACTTTGAATTTGGGAGATGGTGTGGTCACAAGAAACTCAGCACGGCTACCGTACATGACTTTAAAGATATTTAACGGAAGTTGGAACGACTTTTATTCATCTGAACCGTTCATAGAAGAGATAAAGAAGTTCTTTGCCTTTGAAATCCCAGAGATTCCCGCTTACAAAGACGATACGTTTGCAGAGCGTGTTAAAAGTGAAAAAGAGAAAATTTTAGAACGGTTCATTACCTCCGGCCCTGCCGAGGGGTTCTACGTGGATGAATGGAAGATAGGCGATAATCCATACATTAAATTCTTAAGAACCTACAGCTATCCGGGCACTCAGGTTGCCGTTTACGGCGGGATAGTTTATACCGCAGATGAAAAAGGACTTTATGTTGCTGGCACACGAGTATGGGAAGAGTCTGTGATAGGTTTGAAGGAAACAATTGATGGAGTAAGCTATGGGACACAACGAAAGGTCTACTATCGAAAACTCGCGGCTACGGTCACATTTGAGCAAACTCCAGCGGATGATTTCATTGCTACCAAAGATTACGCTATCTTTGCCAAACCAAGGAGCAATAATAAGGTAGATTTTGTTGATAACACCGGCAATGTTCTGGCGACATTGCAAGGGGTTTATGGAAGGGTTATATACGATGGGAATGAACTGCTATTTGTAACAAACCGAGAGGTTTACCGGTATTTCTATGGTATCAAATACACTGCACCTTTGGGGTTAAGGAATAGTTATGATATAACCTATGCTATGGTAGTAGATGATTACATCATAGCAACAACACGTGCGTACGGATTGCTCGTTTTTGATAAGATGGGAAGGTATGCTTACGTTGGTGAAGGATGGATAGGTAACTTGGGCTTGTATAGGTCTGGTAATTTCGTTGTTGCCGTTGGCGACAGTTTTATAACGCTTATAGACTTTTCTGCAAGGCGCATTCACAGAATTGTTGAAGACGTTGCTGGGATAGTTTATGATGCAACCGTTTGGGAAGATAAGCTCTATTTAATGACGAGTGAAGGACTGTTAATTTACAAAATAGGTTAAGATTAAAGACTTCTAAGAACTAGACACTGTGTGAAGGAGGTTACTTAAATGATACACCTGTTCTTAGCTCACTTCGTAGCAGATCACGGTTTTACTGATAACGCTAAGATAAGACACTACAAAGGGTACAAACTTTTCGAACATATCATCTGGTCGATTTTTGCCCTTCTTGCTTTCACTTTTGACACGCTGTTAAAAAGTCCAAAGGGTGTCGCTGTTTTACTTATCATGATGGTAATCCATGTTGCTGGAGATTTTACTAGAACAAAGATTCATGACAACAAGACGAAATTACACATCCTTGAACTCTCAGAACTGATAATCGCACTCATTTTGAATTTTCTTGTGGCAGACTTGTTTATCTATTCATTTATCTCAAAAGAGTTTGCTCTCTATTTACTTGGTATGGCTGTTGTGACAATGGCTGTGACGTATGTGTTCAAAAACTTCTATCCAGGTGACGAGAATTACAACGACCTAGATGGTATCTCGGAAAGATTAGCTTTTTACGTGTTTTTCCTTGGAAAAAGTTATTGGTTGGCATTTCTCTCACTGGTTTTGGGGTTTCTTTACAAACTGTGGAAACGTGAACGAATTAACCTTCACACTTGGTGGATTAGTCCTTTATCGGCGGTTATGATTACAATAATTTGGAAGTTTTTGATATTCTAAAGAAAATATGGAAATACGGCTAATCAGGAGGTGCTCTTTGTGAGAATTTCTTTGGAATGGCTTAATCAATATATCGATGTTAGCAAAGAGGAAGTTTCAGAGTATCTACCAAAACTTGGTTTTGACATAGGAGAAGAAGGTCCTGTTTTCCCGCTCCGTGGTCCGATAGTTGTTGGGCGCATTGAGAGTGTTGAGAAGCACCCTCAAGCTGATAAATTGGTGGTCTGCAAAGTGAATATAGGTAACGAGTATAAAACAATATTAACCGCAGACCTTTCAGTTCAAGAAGGCAAGTACGTTTTTGTAGCACTCCAAGGAGCAAGGCTTACAAACGGTGTAGAAATTCAAGAAAAAGTAATGCGTGGGGTTCCATCTCAGGGCATGATGTGTTCTTTGGAAGAGCTCGGACTTGAACAAAAAAGTGAACATGTTTATATGACGGATGAAGAACTTCCACTTGGAGCAGACGTTATCAAGCTGCTCGATTTAAATGACTGGTATTTTGAGATGGAGATAACCCCGAATCGCCCCGATGTGCTATCGTATTTTGGTGTTACAAGAGAATTATCTGCCGGGTTAAAACGAAAACCTCACTTCCCTATTCCAAGCGTAAAACACGCAGAAGGAAACGATAAAGTTGAGGTACACATAGAAACCAATGGATGCTGGAGATATACAGCGCGGGTAATCAGGAACGTTAAGGTAGGTCCGAGCCCTCTGTGGATGCAAAAACGGTTAATTGCATCTGGAATCAGACCTATAAACAACATTGTTGATATAACGAACTATGTGATGCTTGAAACTGGGCATCCAGTCCATGCTTTTGACCTTGCAAAATTGAATGGAAAGATAGTGGTTCGCGATGCAAGACCTGGTGAAAAGATGTTATTACTCGATGGCAAGACTTACGAATTTACTGGCGGTGAGGTACTTATCACTGACGGTGAAAAGCTTCTCGCACTTGGTGGCATCATGGGAGGAGAAGAATCTGGAATATCAAGTAACACAACCGATGTTTTGTTAGAGGTTGCGATGTTTGACCCTGTCCGGATAAGAAAAGCATCGAGAAGGTTAGGGGTTTCCTCAGATTCTTCTTACCGCTTCGAAAGAGGTGTTGATTTTGACGACGCTTTGTTCGTTATTGAAAGGCTTTCACAATTGATTGAGGAACTCGCGGGTGGTAAACCTTCAAAAGAAATAGTGGATAACTATCCTCATAAAATAGAGCAAAGGAAAATATTTGTTCCAAAGAATTACGCGAAAAGAGTTTTAGGTATAGATGTGAAACATATTGGCGACTACATTGAGCCACTCGGTTTTGAGGTAGAAGAAACGAAGGATGGTTACGACGTTTACGTGCCGTCTTTCAGATATTTCGATGTTTCTCTTCCAGAGGATGTTATGGAAGAGGTAGGACGCATCCATGGATACGAACATCTCCATGCGGAACCTCCGAGAATGGTCGCTATTGAGAAAGGAAGAAGTGAAAAGCAGAAAAGAAGATTTGAAATCAAAAACCTCATGACAGCAATGGGGTTCAATGAAGCGAATACACTTTCTTTCGCTGCAAGTAAGGTTATAGATATTTTTGAAATCAACGGCAAAGGTGTCCCAATAAGCAATCCTATTATTTCAGATTTCGATACGATGAGACCTTCTCTTCTTTACGGGTTGCTCGATTCTCTTTCCTACAACTACAAAAGACAAATGAAAGATGTGAGACTCTTTGAAGTTGGGAAGGTATTTTCTATCGTTGATGGTAAACCTCACGAGCAAGAGGCTCTTGGCTTCGTTGCAACAGGTAGAGAATCTGTTAAGGACTACACTGACAAAAGAACTGTGTCGCTTTATACAATGAAAGGTGTATTGGAAGAACTCTTCGAACAATTTGGATTGGAAGTTACTTTTAAAAAGATTGAAAAGAAGGGTTTTGTTCCGACTGTAACCGCAGGAATTTACTACAAAGGGCAATTGATAGGTTTTGTAGGGCTTTTAGACCCTGAACTTGCAGACAAGCTTTACGATGTCAAAGACGAAATTTACGCTTGTGAGATTTATCTTGAAACTATCTATTCAGCAGACGCAAGGAAAACATACCAACCGTTACCTCAGTTCCCGTATGTGCGCAGAGACGTGTCTTATCTCATTCCAATTGGATATGAGATTGAGAATTTACTAAAGATTTACAAGGATAACCCACTTGTTGAAGAGGTGGGTATAGACGACATTTACAGAAAAGTTGGCGATGAGTTCTACAGTGTAACGATTTACGCAAAGTTTAGACATCCGGAAAGGACATTGAGTGATGAAGAAGTGGACCTTGCACTTGAAGATATAAAGGAAAGAATTAAGAAAGAATGCGGTATCAACCCAAGATTTTAACAGAAGTGGTGAATCGAAAGAATTGAAAAAGGGAAAGGGGGGAAGTTGATGAGTTTCAGTCCGAAAGACCAAAATGAGTTTGATAAAATCATTTCCCTAGGACGAGAATTTCTGAAATCAAATTGGGAAGTTTTGGAAAATTACACAAGCGACCAAAGAAAAGGGGTAGAGATGCCCCCTTTTGAAAAACCGTACCCACAAGATGTGTTTTTGATAAAGCTTCCAGATTTTAATATCGACGAATTTAAAATAAAGTCCCTGTTCGAAGCTATTGCAAACAGGAAAAGTCATAGGAAGTACGAAAACAAACCACTTAAGTTAGTGGAGCTCTCTTTTCTGCTATGGGCTACGCAAGGAATCAGGCACGTAACACCTAAAGCTACGTTCAGAACAGTACCTTCTGCTGGAGCAAGACATCCGTTCGAAACATACGTATATGTTGAAAATGTCGAAGGCTTAGAAGAAGCAATCTACAGATATCTGCCTCTTGAACACAGTTTAATCTTGCACAGGAAAGACAGGTATCTCAGAGAAGAAATTATCCACGCGACATTGGGACAAGAATTCGTTGGTCAAGCTGCAGTCGTATTTATATGGACCGCGATACCCTACAGGACAGAATGGCGATACGGTCCTGCTTCTCACAAGGTGATACTTTTGGATGCTGGGCACGTTTGCCAGAACTTGTACCTTGCTTGTGAAGCAATAGAAGCTGGAACGTGTGCAATAGCAGCCTATTCTCAGAAACTCATGGATAGATTCCTTGGTGTCGACGGACAAGACGAGATGGTTGTTTATCTCGCGCCCGTTGGAAAGGTTGCCAAAAGTTAGTAATCTGGACATCTGGAGGCGGGTATGAAGGGCGAATTTGGAACAGAATATAACTTGAAAGACAAATTCATAGCTATTTTTTGGCTCTTAGTGCTCACATTTTTATGGGGTTTGACTTTTCCAATACAAAAACTTGTGTTAAATGAAGAAATCTCGCCATTTTTGTACAACGCGATCCGATTTTGGATCGCAACTTTTTTATCGGCACTCGTTTTTGGGAAATCCGATTGGATACGTGGCACGGTGCTTGGCATAGTGATGGCTGTCGCTTATGCTACTCAGACATGGGGGTTAACGATAACAACGTCCACGAAAAGTGGGTTTATCACTTCATTATACATAGTTATCGTCCCGTTCTTTTCTTACATCATAGAGCATGAAAAGGTGAGAAAACTTCAAGTTTTAGGCTTTCTTGGAGCACTTATTGGTATGTATTTACTGAGCGGAGGAATTAGTGGTTACAATTTCGGAGATTTTCTTACAACAATATGCGGAGTTATGTACGCACTTCATGTTGTGTTGATAACCAAATTTTCCAAGCAAGTTAATGAATATTCGTTGCTAACTCCCCAATTCTTCACAGTAGCACTACTGAACACACTCTTCAATGTGTTCTACCGAGGCAACGGTGACAAATGGAGTTTTTCCATGAGTGCTATCTTTGTTGCTACTTTTACAGCGGTAACTGCTACAATTTTTGCGATAATAATTCAGGCGAAGTATCAAAAGGTTGTTGGTAGTAACGTGTCCGCTCTCATTTTTGTTGGAGAACCGTTATTTGCAATGATTTTGTCTGTTCTCATTCTAAAAGAACATCTAACTACTTCGCAACTCATGGGTGGTTTACTAATGCTAGCTTCAATAATCCTTGGTGTTTTGAATATAAGTGAGAGACAAGATGGCTTGATTTTTGCAAAGAAGAAACAGGAGTGAAGCAAGGTTATGAAAAGGGTCGAAAATTCGAATGCTAATAAAAATCGTGAATTATGGGTTGATTACGCTCGAGGTTTGGCATTAATAATGGTTGTCCTGGCACATTCTCAGATTCCATGGAAGTTGTTTGGATTTGTTTCGTATGTCATAGTTGTCTTCCCGTTTTTGACAGGTTATCTAATGAAAGATATGGGTTTTAAAGATTTTTTCGCTAAACGTATAACATTGGTCATTTCGTATTACTACATTGGGGCGATTAGTTATATTCTTTGGATTTTCCTTGTTCCAGAAGCTTTTAGAAAAACTGATAATGTGACTTATCTGAAAAATTTCTTGCTCGTTCGGACAGATCTGCTTGAGAAGATACCTCTTCCAATTGTGCCGTTGTGGTATTTAATTTTCCTTATTGTAGCGGAATTCATGCTCATAGCTTTTCGCAAATTTCATGTCCTTCCGTATGCAATAGTTGTAGGTATATTACTGCGATTTTTTTATCCAGGCGCACTTCCTTTCAAAGTGGATGTAGCTTTTTCTGGACTTTACATGTTTTGGTTGGGAAAATTTGTGAAAGAGAAAAGAACAACGTTCGAAAAGTTCGTAGGAATAATTGGTTTGGTAGGGTTGATAACGTGGACTTTAGTTGCTTTGTTTGTCGATGGGACATCGTGGAATATGGATTATTACGGTATAAACCCGCTATTAACATTCTTTGGTGAAATTGGAACAGCAATGTGCTTTTTCTCAATTGGAATACTTATTGAGCGCTTCGTGAACATTTCAAAAAACACCAACAGCCTACTACGAAGATTCTTTGTCAAGTATATACTCGGCATCCCAAGACTCTTCTCGGATAATGCGATATTCGCTTTCGGTTACCATATCTTGGTCGGAGGTTTGACTATACTGATTACAATCGCTTTGGGCTTTACCGTTACTGAAGAAACTTTGCGAGCGTACTGGTATATTGCTTTTGTTTTAACATTTGGAGTAATGGTGTTATTAATGGTTCTTTTGCCAAAGCCCGTCAAACTACTTTTAACGCAACCAGACTCGTTTTTAAAACGGTCAGGAAAAGAAAGGAGTTCCTGGAAATGATAACGATAAAGAATCTTACCATAGCCTTCCCTGAGAAGACGCTCTTTTCAAATTTCAACGCAACCGTTCTAACAAGGGATAGGATAGGATTGATGGGGAAAAATGGTAGTGGGAAGAGTACGCTGTTGAAAGCTATAGCTGGGATTTTCAAAGATTACCACGGGGAAATAACAATCCAAGGGAAAGTGCTTTACATGGATCAATACAGAACATTTGAAGCAAGAACCCCTTATGAATACTACATGATGGTGGCGGATACTCCAGAAAAACAAAAGCAGGTGAGGAGCATATTGAAAGGATTGGGTTTTCCGGAAGAGGACTGGGAAAGGGATATTTCAACATTTAGCGGAGGAGAGAGAACGAAACTGCAGTTGGGAAGACTCTTTGTAGAAGACCCCGATTTCCTTCTTTTAGATGAGCCAACCAATTTCTTGGACATAGAAAGTATAGAGTTTTTGAAAGAATTACTGAGAGGTTTTCGCGGAGGATATATAATTATTTCGCACGACAGGGATTTCCTGAGAAACACCTGTGAAAAGTTCTGGGAGATAAACAACGAGCGGATCTGGGTTTTTGATATGGATTTCGACAGCTACCATTTGGAAAGACAAAGGATTATCGAAACCCAAAGAAGACAGCTTGAAAATATACAACGTGAAATAGAAAGATTGAGAGCGATAATAGATAGGTACAAAAAATGGGGTAGGGAAAAATTCACAAGGCAAGCGAAAAGTAAAGAAAAGATGCTCGAGAAAATGCTCGAAGAATTAGAAAATATGCCCAACTTGTATTTGGAGGAAGAGGAGAAGAGGATAGATATACCTGAACCAGACAACACAGGTTACGTTGTTTTGGAAGTTAAGAATGTGTCTTGGAACGGTTTGTTGAAAAATGTCTCGTTCACAGTATATCAAGGAGATAAGATAGCAATTGTTGGACCTAACGGTTCTGGAAAAACGACACTATTAAAGATTATCAATGGGCAAACCGATTACACCGGTCAAGTAACGTTCGGATACAACGTAAAAGCAGTTTATCTTGAACAGTTTGTTGACCAGCTTGATTTAGAAAACACTGTTTTCGATGAGCTCTTCGAAGAGATGCCAGATAAACCAGACTACGTTATCAGAGCTTACGCAGGTAGATTCGGATTTCGCGGTGAAGATGTTTTTAAAACAATTGCTGATTTGAGTGGTGGAGAAAGACAGATACTCGCTCTTGCAAAGGTCTTGCTAAGAAGACCGAATGTGCTTATTCTGGACGAGCCAACGAACCATATGGATTTGGAAACGGTCGAAGCGCTTGAATCGGCACTTAAAGAATATAAGGGAGCAGTTTTGTTGGTGTCTCATGACCTAGAGTTGATTAGAAACGTATGCAACAGGTTTTTTACCATCAAAAATGGGGAACTGTTGGAATCTACCGAGCCGATATTCTTTTCTAAAGAAAAGAAAAAGGTTGAAAAAGAAAAGAACGTAGATTTTGAAGAGAAAAAGAGACTGAGAAATCAGTTAAAGAGTTGGAAAAAACAATTGGAAGAACTAAAGGAAAGAGAGAACGAGATAACATACATGATAAGTGATTTAGAAAGTCGTATGCACAAAGAACAAGATTACGTTAAGTTGATGGAATTAATGGGCGAGAAAGAAAAATTGGAGGAGGAATTGCTAAGAGTAATGGAAACTTTCGAAGAAATCGAAAGAAAGATAAAGGAATTCGAGAATATAGAAGATTAGGTGGTTAGGAGGAGTTTCTATCATGAACAACCCAAATGGCGAAAAATTAAAGTTTCATATTGGCAGTGGTTTTGTGGCTGAATTAAGTGACGAAGATATAAAGTACTTCTCTGAAAGGAGAATAACGAAGGCAGAACCTGTTACATTAGTATTTTTCTCTGAAAAAAACGATGGTAATTACGAGAAAATTGGATTTGTTGAATTTGATTTGAGAGTCATAAACAAAAATGCGTATATCACATTTTATGTAACTCCACAATACCGTGGCAAAGGGATAGGAAAGCTTATGCTAAGGAAAGCCTTAGAGTTTGCTTTCAAAGAGTTAAATCTTCATAGAATAACGGCCGAAGTTTACGAGTATAATGAACGTTCGCTGAGGTTACTTGAAAGTTTGGGGTTCAAAAAAGAAGGTATTCTCAGGGAAGCAAAATACCACGATGGAAGATATTGGGATATAATTGTAATGGGATTAATGAAAGAAGATTGGAAAGACAGTGAAGAGTTTAGAAGGTGAGAATATGAGTGGTAAAAGAGAACTGATAATCGGTGCTCACATGCCAATAGGTGGAGGTTTTGCAAGAGTTCCAAAGGAGACCGTGGAAATAGGAGGAAATGCCTTCCAGATTTTCCCGCATAATCCTCGTCAATGGAATGCGAAGTTACCATCTGATGATGATGTGGTCCATTTTTTAAGAGACGTTAAAAAATACAACTTGAACCCAGAGAATTTCATGTGTCATGCTGGTTATCTTGTTAACGTTGCAAGCCCTAAGGAAGATATTTGGGAAAAGTCTGTTGCGTTACTTATCACCGAAGCGAAGATATGTGCAAGACTCGGAATTAAATATTTAAGCATCCATCCTGGGAGTCATCTGGGACTTGGTGAGAAGGAAGGTATAGAAAGAGTTGCAAGGGCTTTGAATATGGTTATGGAAAAAGAAAAGAACGTTTATATATTGTTGGAAAACGTTGTTAAGAAAGGTGGAAACATAGGATACAACTACGCCCAAATGAGGGAGATAATAAGTCTATGCAAATACGAAGACAGGATAGGTTTGACGTTTGATACATGTCACGGCTATGACGCGGGATACGATGTCACAACAAATGAGGGCATAAAGCAACTCATTGAGGAGATTGACCGGGAAGTGGGAATAAAAAGACTGAAGTTTGTCCATCTTAACGATACCAAAAACGAACTTGGTTCTCAGAAAGACAGACACGAGAATATAGGAAATGGAAAGATTGGAGAAAAGCTCATAGTATTTTTGTCGAATCCAGTGTTTAACTCGCTACCATTGATTTTGGAAACTCCAGGTGACAATCCAGAACACGCAGAAGATATAGCAAAGGTTAAGGCGATATGGGAAAAAGTTGATTGCTGAGAATTTAATCAAAAGAAAGTCGAGGTGTTGTTTTGGATGCCTCTTTCGAATGACGAGATGGAGTTTCATGAAAGGTTCAAAGCTCCCGTTGACGTTGTATGGAAGATATTTTATAACTCCAACGGTTGGGACCCATGGTTTACAGATGGAATGAAGATATACGAGGATAGTGGCGAGATATACTTTCGTTGGTTCAGGCTCACCGATGGCCAGGTTGTTACGGACACAGGTAGGATTGTTAGTGTGATTCACAAGCGTCTCTTCTCTTTCTGGTGGTATGAATACGAGGATGGCTATCGTTCATTTGTGGAGATGACGTTTCAGCCAACAGATGAAGAAGAAACGATTGTGACAGTGAGAGATAGAACGTTTGTAAAAGATGAAGGAGAATTACACATAAGGTACGGATGTGCATATGGTTGGGGGCAAATGTTGTTGCTTGCAAAAGTTTACGTTGAAAAGGGACTTATACTTATATGAGCATTGCAACGTGTTGAGTATACGAGATAGGGGGTATGTGGATGAAAGCTTCCATAATTCTTAACGGAAATTCGAATGGCACAATGTACATAACTGGTGAACTCGTTGTTGCAGTTGACGGAGGTGCTGACGAATTAAGAAGAAGAAAAATAATTCCACACGTAATTATTGGAGATATGGATTCTGTTTCGGGTGATACGCTCGAGTATTTCGAAACAAAAGGGGTTAAGATTTGCACGTATCCTACAGAGAAAGACGAAACGGACCTCGAGCTTGCGTTGAATTATGTTTTCAAGCATGGTGCAACGGAAGTTGAAATACTTAACTGGCAAGGTGAAAGGCTCGATATGATACTCGCAATGGTAGGTTTGATGAGCAAATACGACAATGTGATAGCGATATCTGATAAGTGTGAGGTTGGGGTTATCAAAGCAGGTGAGAAAGGAACCCAAACTTTGAAAGCTGTCCCCGGGGAGATTTGGTCACTTATACCCCTGTGCCATGCTGAGTTTTCGATAGAAGGGTTTAAATATCAATTCAATGGCAGTATGGATATAACAGCACCGATAGGTGTCAGTAACGTCGCTTTGAGTGACTTTGTGAAGATAGAAGTGAAAAACGGTAAGGTGGTGTTTGTGCGTTGGAAGAAAAAACCACTATAAAAAAAGTAGTAATACTAGGTGCTACAGGTTCGATAGGAACGCAAACGGTCGATGTTATAAAACAACTTGAAGGCTTCAAAGTTGTTGGTATTTCCTTTGGTTCGAATGTGGAACAAGCACGAAGGATAATGGAAGATTTAAAAGTAGATTACTACGTTTCAAATAAAGAAGTAGGGTTTGGAAAGCGCTTTGAGAATACACAGCAATTATTAGAAGAAGTAGCTCCTGATATAGTGGTTTGTGCAATTCCTGGATTCGAGGGTGTTAAAGCAACAATTGTTGCCTTGCAATACGCAAAAAGAATAGCACTTGCAACAAAAGAAGCTTTGGTTTGTGCAGGTCCATTTGTTAAGAAGATAGCCAAAGAGAAAAATGTTGAGATTATCCCTGTTGATAGTGAGCATTCGGCGATCTTCCAGCTCTACGAACCTCACGTTGAAAAAATACTCATAACCGCTTCGGGAGGTGCTGTTAGGGACGTCCCTCTCAAATATATAGCGGACCTGAAGCCATCAGACATTTTGAAACATCCGACATGGAGCATGGGAGGTAGGATAACTGTCGATTCATCAACGATGGTGAACAAACTTTTTGAGGTTATTGAAGCGCACGAACTCTTCGATTTGGAATACGACAGAATAGAGGTAAAAATTAACCGCTCAAGTTTTATTCACGGAATAGTCTTTCTTGAGGATGGGGTTATAAAAATCCATGCAGGTAAGCCTGATATGAGGATACCCATTGCTTACGCGCTTACTTATCCAGAAAGGAAGTATCACTCACCTGCGGCTGATGTTTCAGAATTTGACCTTCAATTGTCTGATGTGGAGCGCGAACGTTATCCACTTTTCTTCTACGGATTGGATATGTTAAAAAGAAAAGACGATTTGTCCTGGAGGATTGCATTGAACGCAGCTGATGAGGTAGCAGTTAACGCGTTTCTTAGTAGAAAGATATCATTCAAAGATATTGAAAAGGTAGTTAGAAAGACGATAGAGTGCATAGATTCGCAAAACATAATCATCACGTCGATAGAAGATGTCTACAAAACTGACGAATTAGCAAGAAGTTACGCTAAAGAATTCATCGAAAGGGAGGTTCAGAAATGAGTGTGCTTGTTAATATCGTCGCCTTCATTTTGGTTTTCATCTTTATTGTAGTTGTTCACGAATTTGGTCACTATCTTTTTGCAGTAGCGTTTGGTGTTAAAGTGCATGAGTTTGCAATCGGTTTCGGACCAGCGATTTACAGAAAGAAAGGAAAGAAGACGGATTTTAGAATAAACGTTTTTCCACTCGGTGGATACGTCAGACTAAAGGGCGAGGATCCTCAAGAGCAAGAGGACCCAGATTCACTTTACGGAGTTGCCCCTTGGAAGCGATTTTTGATTGTACTCGCGGGACCTGTCTTTTCGATTTTGGCAGGTTATCTGTTATTTGTATTGATAATTTCCATATGGGGATACACTCCTATAATAATCGATAAAGTCATTCCGGGTTCGCCAGCTGAACAGGCGGAACTTCAAGCAAACGATATAGTTTTAAAGCTCAACGGGAAGTATGTTTTCGATACGATGGATATGACCAGCATTATACGAAAGGGTAAACCTCTAACACTTGAGGTGCTTAGAGAAGATGCTCGTAAAACTGTAAAAGTGACACCGGAGCTTACTCAAAAAGAATACTTTTTGTACTTGAAGGATGTTAAGGGGGATGTAGGAGGTAAAGTAGAAAGTATCAACAACATCTCTTTTGAAAGATACATGGAAAAGTATACAAAGGAGTATGTGACAATAAAATCGGAATTAGGAGAACTAAAAGGCTTGTTGGATAACGTATCTAACATTCCAGAGAGATATGCGATTGGGATTTACTATGGACAGTTTTCTAATGTATTTGCCAAGGATAGTGAGATATTTTTAAAGGGTGATACGTTAGTTGAGATTGAAGGTATGAAAGTCGAGTCAACAACGGATTTGATGGATATAGTAACAGCGCTGAGTCTAAAATCTGATGAGGTTTATCTCCGCATAAAAGGAAATGAAGTTGAACAGGTTATAAGGCCTTTACCAGATAATGTTAGAGTTAGTTATATTTCAAAAAACGGCACTCAAGAAGAAATCACAGTTTCGAAAGAAAAGCTTTTAAGTGTTCTTTCTACCCCTGGGGTATTTGAAATGAAAGCACCAAAAATGAAACCTCGAGGGGTTGAAGCTATTTTCGTGGCAATAGCCCGAAGCAACAGGCTTGCATTGTACATTTGGAAAACGTTACCCGGGGTCTTTGTAGGCAGAAATATCCAGGATGTTTCAGGACCTGTTGGCGTTGTTCAAGTTATCGGACAAGCTGTGCAATTTGGTTTGGAGACGGTGTTAATAGTTGTTGCTGTGATAACAATAAACTTGGGTATATTCAATCTCTTCCCGCTCCCAGCTTTAGACGGTGGCAGGATTATATTTGCACTCGTTGAGATGATATCCAGAAAGAAGATAAACAGAAACGTTGAGAACCTTATACACACAATAGGCTTCTTCTTGCTCTTGGGCTTCTTGTTCTTTATGACCTTTGTCGACATAAGTAGATTCTTTGGTAAATAATTGGAAAGCTTGAAAGTTAGAAAGGTTGTGAAGCCATTGGCAACTAAGAGAACATCAAGAGCGGTAAGAGTTGGAAATCTCATTATTGGTGGAGATGCTCCGATAACTATACAATCAATGACAAATACCGATACAAAAGATGTTGAGACTACAGTAAAGCAAATCAAGGCTTTAGTTGATGCTGGATGTGAGATTGTTAGGATATCTCTCCCTGACTTGGAAAGTGCTCGTAAAGTTAGTTTAATTAAGAAAAGACTGAAAGAACTAAATGTGGAAGTTCCGTTAGTTGGTGATATACATTTTGACTATAGAATCGCACTGGAGGCTATAAGACAAGGTATCGATAAGATAAGAATCAACCCAGGTAACATAGGGGACGAATTGAAAGTTGTGGAAGTGGTAAAGGCGGCGAAAGAACGAGGGATACCTATAAGGGTTGGAGCCAACAGTGGTTCTCTACCTAAAGATTTAGAACACTTACCGCGTGCACAAGCCCTGGCAGAAGCGGCACTAAGGGAAGTTAGAATATTAGAGAAACACGGATTTGAAGATATCGTTATATCCGTGAAGAGCTCTGATGTGATTGAAACAATAGAGTCTAATAGATATGTTGCCAACGTTGTAGATTATCCACTTCATGTTGGTGTAACTGAAGCGGGAACGCTTTACAACTCGCTCATAAAATCGTCCATCGCTCTTGGAGTATTGATACTTGAAGGTATCGTGGATACATTAAGAATCTCGATTGCTGGAGACCCGTTAAACGAAGTGATTGCGGCGAAGAAATTATTGACAGCACTTCACTTAAGAAAAGGTCCGAACGTGGTTGCTTGTCCTACCTGTGCAAGGACCGTTTTTGATGTTGAGTCTGTTGCTTTAGAAGTGGAAAAGCTTGTATCAGGTGTGCAGGAAGATATAACAATTTCTGTTTTGGGTTGCGTGGTAAATGGCATAGGCGAGGGGAAGGATGCCGATGTGGGAATTGCTGGTGTTAGAGATGGGGTTGCGGTTTTCTATAAAGGGGAGATAATAGGGACTTACAAATTCGATGAAGGTTTGATAAAATTAAAGGAATTGATAAATCAGATTTTGGAAGACAGAAAGAAAAAGACGTGGAAGTAGTTTTTTTAAGGGGGAATGCGAATGAATATATTACTTGTAAACGATGATGGTGTTACTGCTCCAGGTATACTGTGTGCTGCACGCTACTTAAGTAAAGAACACTATGTAATCGTGAGTGCTCCCGAATCTGAGCAAAGCGCAGTTGGACATGGCATAACGCTTAGATTTCCATTATGGGCAAGGAAATTGGATATAAACGAGCCATTTGAGATGTATGCAGTTTCAGGAACACCAGCTGATTGTGTGAAAATAGGTTTAGATGTGATTTTTAAGGAAAAGGGGATTGTCCCGGATGTTGTCATAAGCGGAATTAACCGTGGAGAGAACTTAGGAACGGATGTTGTTTATTCCGGAACAGTGAGTGGAGCTCTTGAAGGAGCGATTGCAGGTATACCCTCTATAGCTATTTCTGTGGCTGATTTTAAAGACCCCCTTTACGACACTGCAGCAAAGTTTCTTGTGAAATTTTTGAGAGAATTTGACCTCAAGCTTATCCCAAGATTTACAGCTCTAAACATTAACGTTCCTTCGATACCCTATGAAGAAATCAAAGGTTGGAAGCTCACAAGACAGAGCAAACGCAGATACGAAGATTATTTCGAAAAGCGTATAGACCCTTCTGGACGTGAATATTATTGGATGCTTGGTGATATAATAGAGGATGACCCGGACCCGAAGGCGGATTATAAGGCGTTGCAGGAAGGCTATATATCCGTAACACCAATAACGATATTCATGACGAACGAAAAATTGCTTGAAGAATTGGAGGGAATTTACGGTGAAGGTCAGAATTTTAGGTGATCCTGTTCTGAGAAAAAAAGCACAACCTGTGACAGATTTTGCTCAAGTTCGTGCTATCTTAGAAGAATTTAAGATGACCATGTATGCAGAAGATGGTGTAGGACTTGCTGCACCACAGGTAGGTATATCTCTGAGATTTTTCGGGATGGATGACGGAAGTGGGTTTAAGATGATTGTTAACCCCGAGATTATAGAACATTCTGATGATAAAGAACTCGGTGAAGAAGGTTGTTTGAGCATCCCTGGGGTATTTGCCGATGTGTGGAGGTATAAATGGGTGCGTGTGCGATACCAAGATGAGCATGGAGTGTATCATGAAGAACTTTTGGAAGGTTACTCTGCTCGTATATTCCAACATGAATATGACCATCTTGATGGCGTATTGTTTATCGACCATCTCGATACAAAAACGCGGACAGCACTCGCACAACAGTTAAAAAAGATAATGGAAGAAAGAAAAAAGGAAATGACGAAATAAAAAGAAATAATAAGAAAAATTAACATTTTGACCTTTATTTGCACATTTTAAACTTGTGTGATATAATATCCCGAGAACCTTAGCTGGTTAGCTTGGGGGTGATACAAATGGAGAAGAAAGTAGTTAAGAATTTTACGCTGACTTACGAACTTGATATCCTCAACAAAAAGATTAAGTTGAACGGTAATCCTGAGGAAGATTTGAAAGACTTCTTAGCGAAACTCAAAACTTCTGACGACATCATCGCTCAGATGCTTTACAAAGACATCGTTGATAGTGCAATCACAGAAATGCGAGTTATGGCATGGTCTGGAATGGATATCAAGGAATGGTTAAAAGAAGTAGGAGTAGAAGGACAAGAATGAGCCAAAACTTTTTAACAAAAACAGATTAAAAGTTACATAACGTGCGGGCTGAAAGCCCGCATTTTTTTACATATTTGTTGGTTGTGATATAATAGTCTGAGACTGGAGGTGGTTTTCATGCCAAGAAATGAAGACAACATCGAAAATAGGCAATCAATTCTAACAGCTTCAGTGATTTTAGGAGTAGCCTTCGTTATTGGTATGGCGATTTTCGGATATTTCTTTTACCTCTCAAGGTTACCACAGAAATCATTGTCTGTAACAGGAAGTGCAAGGGAATTGGTTATTTCAGATGTTGCAAAGTGGTCGTCAAATTATTCAGTTAAAATATCGGAGTCTAAGTTAAACCAGGGTTTTAGGTTGATGAAGGAATATGAAAAGAAGGTTCTTGAAACTTTTAGAAGGAATGGTATAGATGATGAAGAAACTTCGCTATCGGCGATAAGTGTGACAGAGCTGTATGTGGAACCAGGGCAGGATACGGAAAGACAATACGTTCTAACACAGTATATCGATGTTCAAACAAACGATGTTGAAGGTATAGCTGAAAAGGTTAAGAATATCACTCAAGAAATATTAGACCTTGGTGTAGCGTTTCAAGCAAACTTTGTGGAATACTATTATTCAAAGCTTGCTGAGAAACGAGTTCAGTTGCTTTCAAGTGCCATGAAAGATGCAAGAAGGAGAGCAGAAGAAATTGCAAAGAGTGGTGGCTTGAAGGTAGGTAAAGTGTTAAGTGCGAAAAGCGGAGTCGTTCAGGTTCTTGCACCAAATAGTGTTGAGGTAAGCGATTACGGAACATACGATACGTCAACGAAGGAAAAAGAGATAATGGTTACAGTTAATGTCACATTTGAGGCGAAATGATATTTTGACAGTAGGAGAGTTGTAATAAAAGAGCGAGAAGGAGGTATGAAGACATGAGGGATTATATGGCTGAATACAAAAAGTGGCTTGAAAGTCCTTATGTTGATGAAAGGACAAAGGAAGAACTTAGAGCGATAGAGGGTAACGAAGAGGAGATAAAGGAGAGATTCCTGCTTGACTTGGAGTTTGGAACTGCTGGGTTGAGAGGAAAGATAGGTGCTGGGACAAACCGTATGAACATATACACAGTTTCTCAGGCAACTCAAGGTCTTGCCGATTATATAAACAGCCGAGGAGAGGAATACGCGAAACGTGGAGTGGTAATTGCTTACGATGTGAGAAGGATGTCGAAAGAATTTGCAAGGATAACAGCACAAGTGTTAGCCGCGAATGGGATACAAGTTTATTTATTTGACGATATTAGACCAACACCTGTGCTTTCTTTTGCAGTTCGATATCTTGGAACTGCTTCAGGTATTGTTATTACTGCAAGTCACAACCCTCCTGAGTACAACGGATACAAGGTTTATTGGGAAAAAGGCTCACAGATTACCGATGACATAGCCAAACCTATTGAGGAGAATATAAAAAAGATAACGGATTTTGGTATGATAAAGAAGATAGATTTTGATGAGGCGTTGTCAAAAGGATTAATAAAGATAGTGGGTTCTGAAGTCGATAATGCTTATTTTGAAAAGGTACTTTCCTTGGCTCTTTGTGATGATATAGACAAAAATATATCCATAGTTTATACCCCACTTCATGGAACAGGTGGACGGTTTGTAAGGCATGTCCTTGATAAACGCGGGTTTACGAATTACTTTATCGTTCCTGAGCAAGAGAATCCAGATGGAGAGTTTCCGACTGTCGAGTATCCTAATCCAGAGGATTTGAAAGCATTTAATCTCGCTCTTGAATATGCGAAAAGGAGAGATGCGGACATAGTTCTTGCAACGGACCCAGATTCAGACAGAAATGCGGTTATGGTGAAACATAACGGAGAGTATATTGCGTTGAATGGTAATCAGACAGGAGCGTTGTTGATAGAATATCTGCTTTCTCAAAGAAAGAAGAAGGGGATACTTCCAAAAAACGGAATAATCATAAAATCCATAGTAACTGGCGACCTTGGTAAGCTCATCGCCAAAACATATGGTGTTGAAACATTTGAAACATTAACTGGATTCAAAAACATATGTGGGCTTGAAAACGAACTCGAAGGTAAGTATTCTTTCCAGTTCGGATACGAAGAAAGCATAGGGTATGTTACTGGAGATTTTGTTAGGGACAAAGATGGTGTGATGATGTCGATGATAATTTCAGAGATGGCTGCGTATTACAAAAAGCAGGGCAAAACCCTTGTAGATGTTCTTGAATCGCTATACAAGACCTACGGTTACTATCTTGAAGACAACTTTTCTTTGGTTTACGAGGGACTTAAAGGTATGGAAAAAATCAGACGCATCATGGAAGTCTTTAGAAAGAGGTATCCAAAAGAAATTGGAACGTTGGATTTAGTTGAATATATCGATTATTTGGAACGCAAGATTTACGATGCAAATGGAAACCCCATTGGGGAAGTTGAAAAGCATATCCCCACTTCCAATGTACTTAGGTTCTTCCTCAGTGATGGTTCATGGTACGCGATAAGACCATCTGGAACTGAGCCAAAATTGAAGGTGTATGTCTATACAGTTGATAAAGTAAAAGGGGAAGCAAAAAAGAAACTTTCTGTAATAAAGGATGCGATATTGAAAATCATAGCTGAGGCTTAACAATTACTCTTGACAGAACTCAAAATATAGTGGTATAATATCCAACGGAGCCGGGGTGGCGGAATTGGCAGACGCAGCGGACTTAAAATCCGCTGGGAGTTAGACTCCCGTGTCGGTTCGACTCCGATCCCCGGCACCAGGTGGGTGTAATCGAATGAAGGCTAACATAGATAGACGTCGCGGGGTAGAGCAGTCTGGCAGCTCGTTGGGCTCATAACCCAAAGGTCGTGGGTTCAAATCCCACCCCCGCTACCAGAAAAACCGGGCACAAAAAGTGCCCGGTTTTTGTTTGTTTTTGTTCTTCAAACCCCCCTATGCACTATTTATTGCCCGGGATATACAACGAGAATTTAGCAGCAAAGTTTTCGTAAGAGGTTTCCGTTAACTGAACAACCTTAGTTGGATGAAATCTTAATCCGACACCAAAGAAAAGCAGATAAACCTTCCCAGCTTTTCCAACAATTATATTTGCATTTGGAGGAACGATTATGTCGTAATTCGTTTTTATCCGTGGTTCTTTAAAATAAAAGAACCTGTAGTTAGAAAGTCCGGGTTTTAACTCTCCGCTAAAATATGTCTTTTCCTTGTCTTTTACTGTGAACCAACTACTTTCATTACCAGCAACAAAGACCATAAAATAACCAGTTGTCGGGTCATCGTTTAGTGCAACAAGTATCCTTTCGAAATCGTATCCGAAGTCTCGCAAGTAATTTGCTGCTGCAATGTATTTGTCAACCAGTGAGTTTGGAGCGAGGAGGTCTTTGAGCTTTTCGTTTTCTGCCTTCATTTCTGAGACTTTATTATCCACATACTCTTTCAGTTCGTTATATTGTTTTAGGAGTTGGGAATAGCGAACAAAGTTCCCAAGCGAGAGAATTACAGATACGATTACAATTGTGAAGAACAACATGCCGAAGAAAGAAGAAAAATCTCTGGTTTTTTTCTTCTTAGCAATAGGCATTTTTACCACTCCTTAGAATCCAAAGTTAAATTATTAATTGTTTCCAGCCTTGTTCGTTTCACATAACCTCGCGTGCCTTTTTAGACACAGCTCGAGCTTTAATCAAAAGCCCTACAAGTGCGGAAAACACCAACGTTGAAGTTCCTCCGTAACTTATAAAAGGCAAGGGAATACCGGTCACTGGGAGTATTCCGAGGTTCATCCCTATATTTTCAAACACATGGAAAGCAAAGACAGAACACACGCCAATTGCGACAAATTCCCAGAAGTCATCTTTATAACGTCCCACTCGCATTAAACCTGCCAGTAATATTGTAGCATATAAACCCAGCAAGATGAAACTGCCAACTATACCAAATTGCTCTGCAAATGCAGAAAAGATGAAATCAGTGTGTTGCATGGGAACAATGCGCATGTTTGTCCCTGTTCCCAGCTCGTAACCAGTTCCGAAAATTCCACCGTTGGCAATCACGGACCTCGACATTATCACATTGTATGCACCTTCCTGAAAGTGCTCTTCAGGATTAAATAGTGAAAGTATTCGAACGCGTTGATAGTCTTTAAGCAAAAAGAAAAAAGCAAAGGGAATAAACGCTATCATGGTCCCAACAATTGTGAAAATATACTTCTTTTCCACATCACTTGCAAGCAACATAGAGAACCAGATAAAACCAATTAGCAAAGTCATACCCAAATCTGGCTCTAAGAATATGAGCCATGCTGGAAGAACTGATATTATAGATAATATCAGTGCTTTGGTCTTGTGATACTTTGAAAATATAGAAGCCAGCATCAAGACTACCGCAAATTTAAATATTTCAGAAGGTTGCAAATCGAAAGCCCCTATATCGATCCATCTTCGTGCACCGTATACGGTTTTTCCAAAAACAAGGACAAAGACAAGCAAAACTACCGAAATAGCGTAAATATACTTTGTGTATGATTTTATCCTTACTTCTTTTTCAAAGACTACGTAAAACATTGTTACAATACCCACAATGTTCCATATAATTTGTTTAGTGAAACGCGACTGCTGAGGAGTGTCTTTAACAACACTTCGGAGTGTAAGGGTACCAACAATCATTATTGCTATTACGACGAAGATGAGTAAGTAATCAAACAACGAGAATTCATTTTCCTTTATCTTAAAAAGCTTGGACTCGTATTTCAGAACTTTCACCATCCCAAAATGGTTTTTTTAATGTTCCATGTTACCCTCCTGTGCCGAATTGTGCTGTGCTGATACAAGATAAGAAGCAACCCGTTCCTCCAGTTTACAGTATTGGCATTTTTCCTCAGTTGTTGGGTATCCACATTTTGAACAAGCTTTAAGCTCTACTTCGTGGATTTTA
The DNA here is from genome assembly GCF_059913585.1 of Fervidobacterium sp. Lineage (NCBI taxonomy): Bacteria > Thermotogati > Thermotogota > Thermotogae > Thermotogales > Fervidobacteriaceae > Fervidobacterium > Fervidobacterium sp. The sequence continues at coordinate 118,606 of NZ_DBOLZL010000023.1, read as the reverse complement.
CTTAGCTGGTCTTTGAACTTCTCGAAATAACCGAACAGGAATCTATGCTTCACACCTGGTTGTTCGAATTCCAGTAAATTCAGATGCTTTTTGTACATAGAACTTGTAGCACCTTTTGCAAATGGGCATTTTTGTTCCATAAATGGTATGTTGTTTAAAAACACATAAGCATAAGTTTCTCTCTCTGAGACGTAAATCAATGGCTTAGCCTTTCTTACGAACTTTTCGTGTGTTTTTTCAAGAACAGGCCATTGCCTTGCCATATAATCGGTTTGCCAATTCATAATATTTCCAAAAAGGAATGTTGCTTCATCATCCATATTGTGCCCTGTTACCAAGATTGTGAATCCGTGCTCTACTGCATACCTATTCATCCAGTGGCGTCTTACAATGCCACATATACTGCACACAGGTCTTTTAACAATTTTGGCAATTTCACCTGTGCCAAGTCCACCGAAGTACTTAGTAACATCGTGAATGTTCACTTTCACACCTGTTGCCTCTTCCAGTTGTTTTACAACGCGTTCTGCTGCATTTGTATGCCTGCCCATTTTTAAGAACAGCCCCTCAACATCGTATCCCAGTCTTTTCAAAGCATAAAGAACTGCGGAACTATCTTTTCCACTTGAAACTGCTACAAGGATTCTGCCCTTTTTTGTGAACATCTTGAAGTGTGAAATACCTTTTTGAACACGATTTTCAAAAAACTCCACGAAATGTTCTTTACAAAGAGCTATATTATGTGCTCTTAGATGGATGACAGCCTGACTGGAGCACTTCTTACACTTCACTTACAAAATCCCTCCTTTTGAGTAATGATATCTTAGTTGTTCACTTAATTATACCCAAAACCCCCGCTTTTGAATAGCGGGGGTTGTGAAAATAACATGGTTTCTACATAGATTTTTGTAGAAATTTTTCAGTTATATCGGAATGAAAAGACAGAATTGACACCATTGTAGAAATAGAAGATTCCGATATAGTCACCCTTCTTTATGTTATCTACAACTTTGTTCCAATCGTTGACATTTTTGATATCGAACGAATATCCATTCACAGAAATTCGATAGATAACAGCTCCAACTTTAATGAAGGAGTTTTTAGATTCTTTTACGATAACTCCTTCCAAGCCTGCAGGTATTTTGTACGTTGACCTATCGTCTGCGGTTAGATTTGAAACTTTCAACCCGTAAAATTCTTTTGAAGTGGTGGTTGATGAGCCAGTCTGACTTGGTAATGTTCCCAGTGTAACATCTAATGTTATTTCCTTACCTGCCCTATTGACGGTTACTTTTACTTTCGTTCCGGGTGTGTAATTTCGCACAAGAGATGTTAATTCTTCAGCGCTTTCTACAATGGTACCATTAAGTTTTACTATGACATCGCCTTCTTTGATACCAGCTTTAGCAGCTGGCGAATCTTTTTCAACCTGAGATACATAGACGCCTTTTGTTACCTTGAGTCCTAAACTCTTTGCAAGCGCTTCTGTGACTGTCTGGATATATACTCCGAGATATGCCTTTTCAACTCTTCCAGTCGCGATAATTTGATTAATGAATCGCTTGGCTGTGTTGATTGGAATCGCAAAACCTATATTCATTGCTTGTGTTGGATTTATAATTGCCGTGTTGATTCCAATCACCTGACCGTAAATGTTGAGCAATGGACCGCCACTGTTACCCGGGTTAATTGCCGCATCGGTCTGAATAAGGTTTGTGTAGTATCCAGAACCGTCAGGTTTTGGTATCTTTCTACCTGTCGCAGATATAACGCCAACCGTTACTGTGTGTTGGAATCCAAGAGGGTTACCAATTGCGATTGCCCATTCACCGATTTGGAGTTTGTCAGAATCTCCCATTTCAAGAACTGGCAAATCCTTTGCTGGTTTGATTTTTATAACGGCTAAATCGAGTTCTTCATCTCCACCGATGTATTGGGCATCGTATACGTCACCGTTCAACATCGTAACTGTAATCTTCTTTGCACCTTTAACAACGTGGTAATTTGTTACAATATAACCCTCCTTGCTGATGATGAATCCAGAGCCTACACTGTTTGATTCCTCAAACTGCCTTGGTATATCTCCAAAGAACTGCCTGTAGAACTCTCTAATGAATGGGTCAATATACACTTCTGTTTGAACAACAACGTCTATCTTCACAACAGCGGGAGCAGCAACTTTAACAACGTTCACTATCGGGTTTTGATAATCAGCGTTCACAATCGCCAGTGATAGGACAGAAAGAATTAAGAAAAATCCAAAGGTTAGTTTTTTAATGTTGGAACTGTTCTTCATACCAAGCACCTCCTCTTTCAGCTCTTTATTCTCAAGCAAAAAAATTATACCACACGCTTGCTTAATTTTTCCTTAAAAATCAGGCTTTAGCCGAAATATGTGAGTGAAATCATCCGACGTTGTAGATTTTCAACGTAAATCAACTTGAAAAGGTTTTAAATAAGCTTTTCTTGTTTGACTTTCTTATTTTGCGTATTTTGGAGAGAAACCGCAGTATTTACTTTTGTGAAGAAATATGATAAAATGTAAATGCAAAGTTACAAACTAGGAGGTGTTGTTAATGGTTATCAGATTGATCTTGGGCTCAGAAAACTCATTAGTTGTTGACGTCAAAGATGAAACGCCTATGCTAATTATTTTACGTGATCTTTTCTATTCTGGAGACTGGCGTAACATGAGAAAAGATTTTGAAGAACATAAAGAACTTTACGAAGATATCAACAAGTTAGAACAGTTGGAAGAAAAAATAGCCTCGCTTAACGAAATTGTTTACGAACCGATAGTTTGGAGTGAAGTCGTAGAGTTTTTGGATAAGTATGGAATAACCCCGGAAAAGATTATGCACGGAACAGCAGATGGATTGTATGAACTTGCAATCGAATACGCTGATAAGAACCAAACAGAGGTTGCTAAGGATATTCTCAAATTTGCAATGAAACTCGATAAGAATTACGCCCCTGCATACGAGTTCTACGGCTCATTGTTACTTGAAGAGAACGATGTTGAAGGGGCTATTAAATACCTTGCCAGGTCCATTGAACTTGATCCATGGCTTGTCCAGTCTTACTCTATGATTGGGGAGGCTTACTATAATATTGGTGATTATGAGAAGGCTATCGAATACTGGGAAAAAGAAATAAAGCTTTCACCGACAAATACGTTCACCTACTTTATGCTTGCTGATGCGTATTCGAAAATGGGCAAGATAGATAAAGCTATAGAGGTTTTAGAAAGATTCAGGGAAACTTCTGAAAACAGTATTATCGCGCTTTATGAATTAGCAGAGCTGTACAGAAGAATTGGAAACGAAGAAAAAGGAAAGGAATATGAAAGCTTAATTATGGAAATTGATCCAAGAAGTGATCCAAACGGTATAGAGATTTGGGCTAAAGTGCACCTAAAGAAGGGAAATTACGATAAGGTTATACAGGTGATAGAAAACGTCATAAAAAGTTCTCCGGAAGCAAGACATTTAAATCTGGTTCTGGCAGTTGCTTATGCAAAGACCAATCAGTATGAAAAGGCTCGAAAGATTATTGAGGACTTAAAAGAGGACGACTTCTGGTATCTCTACGGAAAACGTGAATTCTTTGATGAACTACTTACACAGCCTGAGAAGGAACTATGTGGGATAAAGTAAGTTTGTTGTTTTGGTTTGTTGTGGGAACTATTTTTGGGAGTTTTGCAAATGTCTTAATTTACAGACCAATAGCGGGGCTCAAATTAACTGAGCCCCGCTTTTCGGTATGTCCTAATTGTCGCAAACGTATCGCTTGGTACGATAACATACCTATTTTCAGTTTTATTCTCCTTCGAGGAAGATGTAGACATTGTGGTGCAAAGATTTCCATAAGATACCCACTTGTTGAGTTAGCTTTTGGCATTTCTTTCCTTGTTAATCACACACTCTTTCCAATGGACGTTGCTTTATTAACGGATGCGATTTTTGTAGCTTCGGTTCCCGCAATTTTTACAGATTTGAAACTCATGTTGTTGCCTGATTATACGTGGATAACAGTCCTTGGCTCAGCTTTTTTGATTAACGTATTTCATTTCAGAAATTCCATGCTTTTAGATATCTTTGGAGCTCTAGTTTCGTTGGTGATATTGATTGGACTGAGAATCAAGTATAAAGACGGTATAGGTGAAGGTGATTTGTTTTTGCTTCCAGTTTACTCTTTCGCAACTGGATTTTTATTTATGCCGTTACTTTTATTTGGTGCTTCATTAGGTGGCATAGTTTACTCTCTTTTAAGTAAAAACCGCGTTATACCATTCGGTCCGTTCATAATAATATTTGGTTACTCACTTCTTTTTGTAAGGCTCATTTTGAATATTTAACTATTTGAGACGCTGTTGTTTAAGTTGAGCTTTGTGCTATAATATCTTCAGAAAGCTTTCTGTATATTCCCAGTAATACCTGGGAATTTTGTGTTTTAGTACGTGATATAGGAGGAAACAGGGGCGTGCGTGTGTTTTTAATGTTTATCTTCATAAGTGTTATATTCTTGATTTTGATTTTCGTAGAGCTGTTCCCCTTGAAGTATTACGATATCGTTGTCCAATATGCTGATGGTTTGGATCCACTTTTGGTAATTAGTGTAATGCGGGCAGAAAGTAGCTTTAGACCAACTGCACAATCTAATGCGGGAGCATACGGACTCATGCAGTTGATGCCTGATACGGCAGAATGGGTAAATAAAAAATTCAAGACGAACTTTGATTACACAACGATAGAGGGAAATATAGCTCTTGGTTGTAAATATTTGAATTATCTACTAGAAAAAGACGGAGACCTCAAGAAGGCGTTGGTTCATTACAATACAGGTCCGTATGCACCTGATGATGTGAAAATGGATGCCGGCGAAAGATACATCAGCAAAGTTTTAAGGTTTTACCGTATCTACCGTTTACTTTACAGGAGATGAGAACATGTTCGTGATAACAAGTAAAGAGATGAAGGAACTAGAGAAAAGAACAATAATGGATTTCGACATTAGTGAAGAGATTCTAATGGAAAGAGCTGGTATTTCCGTAGTGCAAGCCATTTGGCACGAGTACGGTGAGCTTTCAAACAAGAGCTTTGTCGTCGTTTGCGGTTCTGGAAACAATGGCGGGGATGGCTACGTTGTTGCGAGGGACCTTCTTAACTATACAGAGGCTGTAAGGGTTATATCTGTTGGTCTTCCTACTACAGAGGTTGCTAGAAAGAATTACGAGAGATACTTGAAACATGGCGGAATTGTGTACACCTACAATGAGCTTGGATTGGAAGAAGCATCAAAGATTATTTCTGAAGCTGACATCGTTATTGATGCCCTTTTTGGAACGGGTTTGAACAGAGAAATTAACGACGAAGAACTCACCAAGTTGATAGAAGTGATGAACTTATATTCAAGGTGTGTAGTGTCTGTCGATATACCATCTGGAATTTGTGCTGATGATGGAAGAATAATGGGATGTGCTGTCCAGGCGGATTTAACTGTAACTTTTGGTTTACCGAAAGTGGGACACTTTCTGTTCCCAGGTCGGGAGTTGTGTGGCAAACTTAAGATTGCAAAGATAGGGATTCCCAGTTTAGATATGCTTACATACGATATCAACAAAGAACTTATAACCGCCGAGAAATTGCGACTTGCAAACAGACCGCGTTGGTCAAACAAAGGGACGTATTCACAAGTAATTGTAATCGGAGGTTCGAATAAATACATAGGTGCCCCCATTTTGAGTGCACTTGCCACGTTGAGAAGCGGAGCAAGTATGGTGAAGGTGGTTTCCGTTTCCAAAGTGTGCCAATGTGCTATGAATCACGACCCCTCACTAATATGTGTGAATATTGGCGAGGATTTCGATGTTGAAAGATTGGAAGATTTTATATCGAGTGTTAATAAAGACGCTATTTTTGTTGTTGGACCGGGTTGGGATACGCAGAACATGGAAGAGAAAATTTATATCTTAAAAAAGCTATTACGAACCTCAAATACAACGATACTAGATGCTGATGGCCTTAACATCTTGTCACAAAACATAGAGTTATTGAAGGAGAAAAATCCTTCAAAATCAGTGATTTTAACTCCGCATCCTGCTGAGTTCTCCAGATTGACGAAAAAATCCTTAGAGGATGTCAAACAAAATTACGAACTTGTCTACGAATTCTCCAAGAAATATGATGTGATAACTGTTTTAAAAGATGCAACATCGATAATTTCAGACGGTAAAAAAATATACTTTAACATAACTGGTAACACCTCTCTTTCGAAAGCAGGGAGTGGTGATATCCTTTCCGGATTACTTGCAGGTCTTATCTCTCAACACCTTGAGCCTGTCGAAGCGGTAAAGACGGGAGTGTATGTATTTGGTTTATCGGGTGAAATGGTTCCCGTGGAAGGTATGAACAGTGCTTTCAGCATTTTAAACTATATCCCAGATGCTTTAAAAACGTTGAGAGAAAATAAATAAGAAACTTGAGTATTTGAAATAGGGGTGAAGAGGTGTGGAGAAAAGAAATTCTGATTTTGGCAATGTTTTTGAGAAGAATACTGATTCTGTTGAACGATTTATAAGATTTTTGATATCAAATAATGAGATTTCCCTTGCTAGAAACATATTGGAGGCACTTGGTAAGAAATACAACCATTTGTTATTTGAACTGGAAGTAAAGGCTGGGAATTATGCAAGGGCAGTTGAGATATTCAATTTTATGCCTAGAGAACAGCAAGAGCTCTATATACATGTTGTCGAAAACATAGAAAAAGATGTCAGTAAAGTTTCAGAGGCACTTGAAAAGATTCTCAAAGAGTTTAATGAAGAGAACTATCCGATAGTTATCGCTGAAGTTCAGAGAATAAAGAAAGAGTTTCCTCAGGTTATAGAAATCATCGCTATGGAACTTTTAACGGCGTTAAAGCGTGGGGATAAAAAGAAAATACAACTGCTGTCCGAAATACTTAGCCAGCTTGATAAAACTCACCCTGTTCTCACCCAAGTTAAAAAACAAAAATCATTTGGCACGTTCCTTTTTCCTGCGTTGACGTTAGTTATCTTCATTGTGGTTTCGGTAAACTTAGTCGTATCATTTATGAACTTCGCCAAATCTGGAAGTTTGCAACTTGGAAGATTGGAAAAGACTATCTCCAATCTCCAAGGAAAAATAGAAGGGTACACAAACGATATTACAAAGAAATACGAAGAACTGTCAAAGACTTTGGAAATTGTAAAAACCAGCCTTGATTATATAAGCAAAAAGCTTGAAAATCCAACACAGGTTTCGACCAGTGATTTACCTAAAGCATTAGCAGACCAACTAACCTTGATAAACGATAAGCTATCTGGTGTTGAGCGGGAAATATCCCAGCTTGTTAAGAACTTGAACAAATCAGTTTTAACCGCTAATCCCGGTGTACAAACCACGATTGTGAAATATGACGATACGTCCTTAAAAGAGCTCAGCACACAAGTAAGGTTGCTAAAAGAAAAAATAGTGTCTCTCGAAGGGAAATTGGAAGGTATTGGAGCAACATCATCGGATAATTCCTCTTCTTCTTGGGAATTTGAAAAAATTTATTCCGAACTTGCCGTTGTTAAAACCCGTTTGGGCAAGATAGAGGATAGCGTGATGGAACTTGTGAAAGCAGAACTTGACGTAAGTATGAAAAACATTATAGCTAAGTTGGGTGAAATTTCTTCTCAGATTACTCAGCTTAGTTCCCAATCGGCAAATTCATCAAAATCTACAAATGACCAAGAGAGCTTTACTCTAACGCTTGATGCAATTCAAAAACGTTTGGAAACACTGTCGCAGTCTATAAGTATCCTTTATTCAGAAGTGTTGCAAATTAAAGAACAACCTGTAATTGCTAAGGAACAGAGCAGTCAAACCAATGCGGACCTCTCAGAAAAAATCGTGGAATTTGAACAAAAGTTTGATAAACTTTTGATAATGGTAGAACAGTTATCAAAAGAGATTTCTGGTAGGGAAACTGTGACCAAGTCTGAGGAACAAATTGTTGTAGATAATGATAGATTTCAGGAGATAGAAAAGAAAGTTGACGATGTTTTAACGGCTTTAAAAGAACTTACAAGTGAGGTTACCGGTCAGCGAAAAGAGTTCGAGACTAAAGTCTCAAGCTTAAAAGAAGAGACAATTTCCGTTAAAACTAACTTAGATGATATCTCGAAACAGGTAGTAGATTTGAAAAAGGAACTTGAATTTCTAAAATCAAACGTTTCAAAAATATTGGAGATATTGTCCTCTAATCAAAAGGGTTCTGATTCTTCAGCTTTAGATGAGAATAAAACGTCTGTTGCTTCTACAGAACTATCCAACTTAGAGAAAACTACAAAAACTTCTGAACAAGTTTCTGTGACTTCATTGGTACCTACATATGCTTCGACAAATTCTACCTCACAGAATCAACTGGTGGTGGAACAAAAGACTGTAGATGCGTCTCAACGAAACGAAGTTGTTGAGCAGATTCTCAAACAAACGAAAGACTTAAGAGAGTTATTCTTGATTGGTCTAAGATTCTATGTGGAAGGACAGTATGAAAATGCTATAGCTGTTTTCTCTTACATCGAACCGCGTGTAGAAGATATAGACGTTTACTTCAAGGAAGACATGTACTACTACGAAATTCTTTGTTATGTTGGTTTAGGGCAAAAAGAGCAAGCAGCAAAGAAGTACGAAGTTTATAAGAAATTATATCCGTCAGGGCAATATATAAAAGAATTAAGTGCTTATTTCAAGTGATATCGATGGTTAACCAAGTAAAATAAAACAGACGAGGTGTAAATGTATGAAGGACATGGAAAAATACGGTGTCTTTTCCAAAGAAGTGCGTCCCGCTTTATTTGACTACTTACCTATAGATTGGTCCTGCATCTTTGGCAACAACAATGGAATTATAGTTGAAATCGGTTTCGGAAGCGGTGAATATCTTCAATCTTACGCAATTAAACATCCTGAAAAGAATTTCGTCGGATTCGAGGTTTCAATAACTTCTATGAAAAAGGCTCATAAGAGGGTGGAGAATCTTGAGAACGTAAGATTGGTAATAACCGATGCAAGGTTTGGACTCAGGGAATTCTTTGGACCAAATACTGTTGAAAAGGTGATAATGAACTTTCCAATTCCCTGGGACAAAAAATCTCACGAAAGAAGGCGAGTTATCGTTCCGGAGTTTTTTGAAACACTTTCGAACGTGCTTGTCGACGGCGGGACTTTTGAACTTGCAACAGATGTTGAATGGTATGCGAAACAGACAATGGAAACAGCAAAGGAAATGGGATTCGAAATTGTCGAATTTTTGGAGAATCCAGACAGAGAAATTAAAACGCGTTACGAGCAGAAATGGATAAAGTATGGTAGAAATATCTACTCGCTTGTGATAAGAAAAGTTAAACACACAGAAATTGAAAGACTGATAGGAGGTAGGCACGAAATGCCTCATGCTAGGAGCGTCGTTGTTGAAGAAAAGATACCACTACTTCACAACAAAGTATTCAAAGAAGGCAAGAAAGTTGTGGTTGTCAAAGGTGTTTACAAATCAACAGCAAATGATGCTTACTTAATAAAAGTAATTTCTACAGACGACGAGTTCCAACAACATTATTACTTGGTGGCTTATCCAGAAGAACCTGGAAGCAGAGAATGGATAATCAAGCTTGATAGTGCTTCGAACCCTTATAGAACACCAGCTGTTAAATGGTCCGTATCGGTTTTGGCAGATTTTCTTTCATCAGAAGAAGAACAGGGCAAATAGCTTTCCGTATTCTTAACATTTGATTCGAGGTGTTCTTGTATGCGCTATTTCGTTCTTGGTGCGGGTAGTTGGGGATGTACAATTGCTCAAATGCTAAAAGATAATGGACACGATGTCTTGCTTTGGGCGCATAGTGAAGAACATGCAAACTTATTAAATACTCGAAAGAAAATGCCACATCTTCCAGATGTGGATTTGGATGTGCCAATAACTAGTGATATTTCTGTTGGTAAGAACTTCGATGTTCTGATTATCGCAGTTCCCGTCCAGTTTGTAAGGAGCGTGCTGGAGAAAATTGATTACGATGTTAGTATTGTACTTAATTTGTCCAAGGGTATAGAAATATTAACTGGTAAGAGGGTATCGGAGATAGTTCGTGAAACCTTAGGATGTAAGTACGCGGTTTTATCGGGTCCTTCTCACGCTGAGGAGGTAGCGCTTAAGTTGCCAACAGCTGTCGTTGTGGCAGGAGATATGGCTTTGGAATTCCAAAGAGAATTTTCGAACGATTACTTCAGGGTGTATGTTCATGATGATGTTGTCGGTGTCGAACTGGCAGGAGCACTCAAGAACGTCATAGCAATAGCTGCAGGCATCGTTGATGGACTTGGTGGTTGGGACAACGCAAAGGCGGCTTTAATCACGCGTGGATTGTATGAGATTGCGAGGTTTTCCATGGAATTTGGAGCCAATCCTCTGACTTTTATGGGGCTTGCAGGAATAGGTGATTTGGTAGTAACGTGTGGAAGTAAACACAGCCGAAACAGGCGTTATGGAGAGATGGTTGCAAAAGGGTACGATCCAGTTTACTTGTTAGAAGCAAGTAAAGAGATTGTGGAAGGAGCGTTTACCTGTAAGGCTGTCGTAGAGAATTACGGAAACAAGTATGACCTTCCCATAATCAAAGAAGTTTACGAAGTAATTTACAATAGAAAATCTCCAATTGATTCGATAAAATCATTGATGAGCAGGTCTCTGAAACTGGAAATGGAGGAAGTAAGAAGATGGTTGGAAAAGAGTTTGAAAAACTAGTGGAAATCATGGCAACACTGCGTGGAGAAAACGGATGTGAGTGGGATAAAGCACAGACACATGAAAGTTTGAAGCCATATTTGATAGAAGAGGTATACGAGGTGCTCAACGCTATTGATAATAATGACGATGAAGAACTTAAAGAAGAACTCGGTGACGTACTTTTGCAAGTGGTTTTTCATTCACAAATTGCTGCAGAGCGAGGGGCATTTACAATTGAGGATGTAATAAAGACACTTTCCGACAAGCTCGTGAGACGTCATCCGCATGTGTTTGGTAATGCACAAGGGTATTCGTATGCGCGTTGGGAGGAAATAAAAGCAAAGGAAAAAGGTCAGAAAAAACGTTCAAGTATTGGGGACGTGAATCATGCTTTGCCTGGTCTTTCATTAGCTCGTAGAGTCCAAGAGAACGCAGCTGGTGTGGGCTTTGACTGGACGGAAATCGAAGATGTATGGCACAAAGTTGAGGAAGAAATAAAAGAACTGAAAAACGCAAAAAACGAGGAAGAAATAGAAGAAGAAATGGGAGATTTACTATTTGCAATCGTAAACTTAGCAAGGTTTTTAAACGTGGATCCAGAAAGAGCTATTAGGAAAGCTACGGAAAAATTTATCGCAAGGTTTGAAAAAATGGAGAAAGAGATTGAGAAGGATGGAAAGAAACTGGAGAACATGACTGTTGCAGAGATGGATGAATACTGGAATAAAGTGAAATGGCAGGAATATAAAAAAGTTGAGGAAGTGAATGAAAAATGATAGTCTATGGTAGAAATGTGCTCAAAGAGCTTTTTCAAAGCAGACAACCGATAAAGATGGTTTATTTTTCCGAAAGCGGTGATAGAGAATTGGAAAGTCTCATAGAAGAAGTTAAAAAAAGAAAGATACCGCATTCAGTGGCTCCAAAAAATGTTTTGAAGAGGTTGTGTGGTGAAGAAAAAAATCAAGGTGTAGTGATTGATATCGGTGAATTTGAGTATGCAGATGAAAACAATTTGCCGGAGAACCCATTTCTCGTTTTACTTGACCAAGTTCAAGACCCACAAAACCTTGGTGCTATTGTACGAACTTGTGTTGCAGCTGGTGTAGATATGGTTGTGTTAACCAAGGACAACAGTGCGCACGTTACACCAGGAGCGGTTAAAGCGTCCGCTGGTACAGTCTTTAGAGTACCGATAGCTATAACTGTAAACCTTTCTAGATACATCGAAAAAATCAAGGAAAGAGGCGTTTGGGTATTTGGAGCAGACATGAGAGGAAAACCTATTTGGCAAGCTGACTTAAAAAGACCTCTAGCCCTCGTTTTTGGTAACGAAGGTAGTGGGATAAGACAACTTGTTAAACAATCGTGTGATGAGTTGGTTTCAGTACCCATGAAAACTTCCATTGACTCACTCAATGTCTCTGTTAGTGCTGGTATTATCATATATGAAGTGCTTAGACGAGAGATGATGAACACTTAATCTTGAATTTTTGAATTAGAGAGATGGTGAATAATGATTATCATCTCAGGAAGTTCTTTGGTAACGAGTGAGTATGATGTGGACATACTAATCACTACGAGTATAAACGGGTATAAGTTTGATGTCCCTTACACCTTTTACTTTGATGGGAACAAGGTCTACATCTATCAGTATGCGTTACATAAGCACACCGTTGATAAAAAGGTCGATGTGAAGTTTGATAATACGGTGTTTCGTGTTCTGATTGGCACAGAGATAGGGGTAATTGAAAACTATGTTAAAAATCCTCCCAATCTTTTCATATGTTTCGAGCGGACAAGTTATCCTTCAAAATTTTTCTATAGAAAAGCGCAGATGTGGATTGGTGCCCAAGTTTCGAAAACGAACGTCTTCGGACACATTATCTATAACAACGTTGTCAATCGTATGCTCTTTTCTGTTAACGCAGATGAAGGTGTAGTATTTGAAGGGACTGGAGTCGTTGTCCTTGATGATAGTTTAATATTTTCAAATATGAAGAAAGGAAGTTTTGAAAGCCATGATAAGCCAGGTTGATAATAATAGCAATAGCTCAGAGATAAGAAAAAGAAAAAATTCAAGAGTCGGAGGTTCTCATGAGTATCGGTGCAAATAACAATAGTAGTGAACTTTTTGAGATTGTTGCTTTCTGTTCTTCGGGGTTGGAAGGTGCGGTGGCATTAGAACTTAAAAAATTTGGATACAAGGTCTATTATTCCTCCTCCGGGAGGATATTTTTTAAAGCAAGGTTGGAAGACCTGCCTTTTTTGAACATGTATATGAAAACGGTGGATAGGATATTGATACTGATTAAAAAATTCAAAGCAGAGACATTCGATGAACTTTTTGATAATGTGAAAGATTCAAATTTGAAGGAAATTGTTCAAAAGAATGCAAGGATTGTTATAGACAAACTGAAGATAACAAATTCAAAACTCAGCGCAACTGGGGCGGTTGCTTCTGTCTTAAAAAAGGCAATCGTTGAAAGCTTAGGTGGAACTGACGAAAGTGGTCCTATCTACAGTTTCATCCTCATATTGAAAGATGACGAGGCATACTTACTTCTGGATACTTCTGGAGATGCATTATCAAAACGTGGTTATCGTTTAAAGACAAGTAAAGCGCCACTTAGAGAGACAATAGCCGCAGCGATTATTACGCTTTCAAGATGGGATTTGAATGATAACAATGAAAGTCCTGCCCTTTTTGACCCTTTCTGTGGCAGTGGTACAATTCCCATAGAGGCGAGTACTATAAATTTGCCGAATGTAAATAAGAAGTATATCTCTGAGAACTGGATGATTTTAAAAGAGGAATGGAAAAAATCAAAAAAAGACGCTTTAAGACACCTTCAAAACGTTTCTGAAAAAATTTCTCGAAAAATTATCAAAGGAAGCGATATCGACTGTCAAGTTATACGGATTGCTCAAGAAAACATAAAAGTGGCTTCTAGAATCTTTCAGGCAAACTTACCAGTTGAATTCTCGTGCTTGGACTTTAGAGATTTGCCTGTATTTACCGAAAAAGCATGGGTAATTTCCAATCTTCCGTATGGTCGAAGGTTAGATGATGAGAACGTAATTAGGGATATAAAGATTTTGAGAGAAAAGTTTCCGAATGCGAATTTTTATCTGCTACATCCTGACAAGGATTTTGAGAAAATTTTTGGAAGGGCTACTAAAAAGATAAGGTTTCAAAACAGTGGTCTTTGGACGTACCTTTTTATGTACTATTAAAGACCTCAAAAAGAGGGTGTAAGTATGTTGCTCATCGAAGAATTTCTTGATAATTGCTATGAAATATCAAGAGAAATAAGTGAAGAAGCTCTAAACGCTCTCATAGAATATATCGAGGACAACTACGAAAGGATAGATGACCCCCTTCTTTTTGACGGCGAAATACAGGTTAAGCTTGAAGAATTTAGGAACTACATAATCGAGGCAAAAAAACTTCCAACACAGCGTGCTCTAAAAAGGCTTTCACATGTTCGAGGAATGGTTGAGCGTTTTAAATACAATTTTCTGATATACTCCGTTACTTGTGAGGCATCGAATTCTACTAAGTCGTTGGATGTTCCTATAAAATATGCAAAAGGTGTAGGACCAGCAAGGGAAAAACTGCTTAAAAAACTTGGAATTCAGACTATAGGAGATTTAATAAGTTTCTTTCCTAGGGATTACGAAGACAGAAGAAAAGTTATACCACTGATGTACGTTCGAGAAAATGAAAAAATTACGACTAAGGGAATTTTGAAGAGCGTAGAAAAAACCAAAAAAGGTGACTTGATAATTGTTAGCGCACTTTTGCAAGACGGGATAAACCAGGTTATTCTGAAGTGGTTCAACCAAGAATTTAAAGAAATGGAACTTAAACAACTAGTAGGTAATGAGGTTTATGTAACTGGAACCGTTAAAAGAGGCTTCTTTGGAGCGATGGAGATACAAAACCCGGAGATTTCGTTAAGTGATTCTCCAGAAAGAACAATATTGCCTATATATCCTCTAACTGAAAACCTAACACAGAAGACTATCAGAAAAATTATAGTAGATAATTTGCCCAGCATATGTAATTTGAGGGATTTGATACCGAAAGAAATACTTGAAGATAGAAAGCTTATCGATGTTTGGAAAGCCTATACCGGGATGCATTTTCCAAAGAGTTCTTTCCACTACAAGATATCTCGAAAGCGTCTGGCATACGAGGAGCTTCTTTTGTTTCAAACAGCTTTATATCTATCCAAAAGGAACGTTAAACAAGTTGGAGGAATTCCTAAGAGCTTTTCCGGTAAGCTTGCTGAAAAGTTCATCTTAAAATTACCATTCAAACTTACAAACGCACAAAAGAGAGCACATGCGGAAATTCGCGAGGATATGCGAAGTCCGGACCCGATGAACAGATTACTTCAAGGAGATGTGGGTAGCGGTAAGACGTTAGTTGCAGAACTTGCAATAATAGACAACTACGAGGCAGGTTATCAAAGTGCGTTTATGGTTCCCACTTCCATTCTTGCTATCCAACATTTTCAAAAGCTCTTTAATCATTTGACAGACCTTGGTATCAGGGTTGCATTGCTCATTGGTTCAACTTCTCAAAGGGAAAAAGAAAAGATAAAGTTTGCTCTGAGAAATGGGGATTTGGATGTTGTAGTTGGTACTCATGCGCTAATTCAGGAAGATGTTCACTTTGCAAACCTTGGTCTTGTGATAATTGATGAGCAACACAGATTTGGTGTAAAGCAAAGGGAAGAACTAATATCGAAAGGAAAGGTCGTCGATACACTCATCATGACAGCAACACCTATCCCAAGGACACTTTCTCTTACGCTTTATGGAGACTTGGATGTGTCTGTTATTGATGAAATGCCTCCAGGTAGGAAAGAAATCAAAACATTTACATTGAGGCACACTCGGGCAAAAGAAGTCTACAAATTCGTTAGAGAACAGGTCCTTGAAAACGGGGACCAAGCTTACATAGTTTACCCCTTGATTGAACAATCGGAAGCAATCAACGCGAAAGCAGCGGAGGATATGTACCGTACCTTGAGTAAGGAAGCGTTTCCAGATATTCCCATGGGCTTGCTCCACGGACGGATGTCTGATGAAGAAAAAAGCGATGTAATGAATAAATTTGTGAGGGGAGAAATCAAGGTATTGGTCTCAACGTCTGTTATAGAAGTTGGAGTGGATGTGCCTAACGCAACGATAATGGTCATTGAAAATGCTGAAAGATTTGGGCTTGCGCAATTGCACCAACTAAGAGGAAGAGTTGGAAGGGGCGAAAAACAAAGTTACTGTTTCCTCATTGTGAGTGAAGCAGGCGAGGAGGCGTGGGATAGATTACAATTTTTTGCAAGTACAAACGATGGGTTCAAGATTTCAGAATACGACTTGAGATTGCGTGGACCAGGTGAATTCTTTGGAACACGTCAGCACGGACTTCCAGAGTTTAAAGTTGCAGATATTATATCAGACACAGAACTGATGTTAATAGCACGAGAAGATGCTAAGCGCATAGTTGAAAATTATCCAGATAGTGAGATAATAAGAGAGGTATATAAGATTTATGGAGAGCGAATCAGGTTTTTGGATGTTGGATAACTTTACAGGATATGCTATAATCACTTAGCAGATAAATTCACAATCAAACTCAAGGGAGGTATGATGGGATGAAAAAGTACACAAAAACTCACGAATGGATTGATACTGAAACGGGAAAAGTAGGAGTTTCAAACTACGCACAAGAACAACTTGGTGATATTGTTTATGTAGAACTTCCAGCTGTTGGTAAGGAAGTTAAGAAAGGGGAAAGAATAGTATCACTTGAGAGTGTCAAAGCAGCTGGTGATGTGTATGCACCAGTCAGCGGTAAGATAGTGGCAGTCAACGATAAGGTGAACGCAACACCAGAACTGATAAACCAAGACCCAGAAGGTGAAGGTTGGCTCGTTCAAATAGAGATGTCAAATCCTGCAGAACTTGATGAGCTTTTGACAGAAGATGAGTACAAAGCCACACTATAAAGTTATGAGGATGTGGTTGGGATGACAAATGTTAACGCGTATTCTGTTTTGATGTTCATAGCAAACATAGTTTTAGCAGTGCCTATCTTACTTGCTGTAATACAGCAGGCGAAGGCATCTATGAACATTGCAAATGTTGTTTCAGCAGTCTACATACTTATCTCCGTTGGTTTCTTTTCAGGAGATTTCAAGCTTTTCTTCTCAAAGTTAGGGCTTTCTATATCACCAGTAGCATACGTTATTTTGGCCATTTTTACTTTCCTTATCGCTAAGGATTTTGGTGAGCTGAGAGTTAGACAAGGTATGAGAAAAGCAGTCTCAATGAGTGCGATAATGATTGCCCTGAACGTTATTGACTTTTTCTGGGTGAAGAGCGCTGCCCTTATACCACTTTTCTCAATCACATGGGCTTACGTTGTGGTTCTTATCGTTGGTACAATGAAGTGGAACATAGAATAATTACTCACGTAAAAAAGAAATTGATAAAAAAGCCCGTGACTGCAACAAGTCGCGGGCTTTTTTCTTTTGGTTTTGTGGTATAATATGAAAAAAGCACCACTTGGAAAATATAAAGTATTAGCAAGAAAAACAAAGATTGGAGGTGTAAATGTGAGAAAGACAAAAATTGTTGCGACTATTGGACCTGCAAGCGAATCTGAAGAGAATATTGTTAAACTCTTGGAATGTGGGGTTAATGTCTTCAGGTTGAATTCATCACACGAAACGATAGACGTTCACAGAGAAAGGATTGAAAGACTAAAAAGGGTAAGAGAAAAAGGGTATCAATTTGCCATACTCTTAGACTTAGCAGGTCCAAAGATAAGAACAGGAAGGTTTGAAACGGATTACATAACACTCGAGGATGGAAAAGAAGTAGAAATTGTGTGTGGTGAAGAATTTGTTGGTAATTCACAACGCTTTTGGATAAACTACGATAAGCTCTACGAGGAAATCAAACCGGGCGAAAAGATATTAATTAATGATGGAGCAGTTTCTTTAACAGTTAAGGACATCGATAAGTCCAGAAAAGCTATACTATGCGTAATTGACCGTGGCGGAACGATAACACATAAAAGAGGTGTCAACCTTCCAGGTGTCGATATCTCTATACCATCTATCACAGAAAGAGACAAAGAATTTATCAAACTTGGAAATGAGGAAAGGATAGATTACTTTGCACTTTCATTTGTTAGGAAAGCAAAAGATGTTGAAGATGCGAAAAGACTAACGGACATCCCTATAGTAGCGAAGATAGAAACTGCACAAGCTTTAAATAATCTTGAAGAGATTGTAATTAAAGCGGATGCCGTGATGGTTGCACGCGGAGACCTTGGAGTCGAAATCCCTATAGCTCAAGTTCCAATTGCTCAGAAGCGGATAATAGAAGTTGCGAATCTTTATAAAAAACCCGTAATTACCGCAACTCAAATGCTTGAAAGTATGATAAATAGTGCAACTCCGACCAGAGCCGAGGTAACTGATATATCGAACGCCATTTTAGATGGAACGGATGCCGTAATGCTGTCCGCAGAGACTTCAATCGGTAAGTATCCATGCGAAGCTGTACGGGTTATGGATGAAGTAGCAAAGAACACTGAATCCTTTATGGAGGAGTACGAAACATTTAGACTTGACTGGTTAAAAGAGTATTCGTCAAGTTTGGATCTCCCAAGTGCTATTTCTTACGCAGCGACTAATCTTGCCAAGAACATCGACGCGAAGCTCATAATAACTGCAACTGGAACAGGAACGACAGCTATTCATGTTTCCAAATACAAGCCGTCGATACCCATAATGGCAGCAACAAATTCTTATGAAACGTTCTGTAGGTTATCGTTGGTTTGGGGTGTGGTTCCTGTAATGCTAGAAAAGAGTTTAACAACGGATGAGATGATAGAAGAGGTTACGAAAAAAGCTAAAGAGTTAGGATTCGTTCAGCCTGGTGATAAGGTTGTCATTGTTGCTGGTATTCCTTGGGGTAAACCAGGGACAACAAATACGGTCCAAGTCCAAGAAATCAAATAAAATTAACCTAAGTGCCAAAAAAAACTACTTGAATTTGCAAAGAGAATTGGTATAATATACCACGTAGTGGTCCCTGTTGTATTATTACTTAATTAGATAGAGCAATTAAAATCAAAATAAAGGAGGAAGCGGTCATGGCAAAGTGCGAAATTTGCGGAAAAGAACCAAGAGCAGGTAAGAACGTCAGCCACTCCAACAGACATACGAACAGATGGTTTAAGCCAAATGTTCAGAAAGTAAGGGTTTTACTCGAAGACGGAACTGTGAAAAGGATGAACGTTTGTACGAGTTGTTTAAAAGCAGGTAAGGTCAAAAGGTACGTAAGCAAATCACAATCCGTAGCAGTAGAGGCATAAAAAGCGGGGATATACCCCGCTTTTTTTGAAATTGAATGAGTGATGAGTATGGTTTTGAGAGTAAAGAAGTGGTATAAAGTTTTGGTATTGTTAGAAATAATTTTGAGCACACCTGTTGTGCTCTATCTTTTTTCTTTGCAGCTATCGAATTTGATACTCTTCGCACTTGTATCAGCTTATGCTGGGCTTGTTTTCTTTTTGATAGAGAGTTTTATATTAAAGTTGGAGGTTTCAAAGGATGAAATTTCAACAATATACTTTTCAGTTCCTTTAAGTGATATAATTGACATTGAAGATGGAGTTTTTGAAACAAAGATAAGAACGCGATGGAAAGTGTATAAACTACCACCTATCGAGGATGTAGAGATGATTTTTGAAAATAGTTCAAGAAATATCGTTGAATAGAAGGATTGGGAGGCGCTGCTTGTGGAAAGTCGAAGAACATACGCTGTGATAAACGTTAGGAACTATATCGACAACCTCCGTTTCTTCCAAGAACATTGTGCACCGGCAAAGGTTATGCCTGTTGTTAAAGCAAATGCGTATGGTCATGGCGCGGTTGTGCTATCCAAAGCAGCAGAACGGGCAGGAATGGACTATTTTGCGGTAGCGTTTTTAGAAGAAGCACTTGAATTACGTAAACACGGTTTAAAGTCTAACCTCCTGGTTTTTAATTACATAGAACCAGACATGCTTCAAATAGCCTACAAACACAACATAACCATAACACTTTACTCTTGGGAGCAACTTTGGCGGTATTCGAAAGAAGCCTTGAAGCCAAAATGCCATGTGAAGATAGACACAGGAATGCGCAGGTTGGGTATTCCACCTGCCGAAGCGACAGAGTTTGTCGAAGCGGCACGAAAAGCTGGATTTGAAGTTGAAGGCGCCTACACTCACTTTGCTGTAGCTGATAGTTTGGAAGAGTCGGATGTGGCATTCACTCGAAAGCAAGCAGAAGAGTTCTCTAAACTCGAGTTGGATGTCAAGATAAAACATGTTTGCAACAGTGGTGCAGGTATATCAAAAGTTGTTAATTGTTTTGATTACGTCAGGGTTGGTATTGCAAGTTACGGTTTACAACCAGGTGATACGGTCAGGAGCGATAAATTGAAACCTGTGCTCACTTGGAAAACAGTTGTTTCACATGTAAAAACCATACAGCCTGGAGACACGGTAAGTTACGGTCGAACGTTCACTGCGTATACTGAAATGAGAATTGCAACCATTCCTGTTGGGTACGCTGACGGATATTGGAGAAGTTTATCGAACAAGGGATATGTATTAATACACGGGGAAAAGTGTCCAATTGTTGGAAGAATCTGTATGGACCAGTTCATGGTAGATGTTAGTCATTTGGAAGACGTTAAAATAGGAGATGAAGTGGTTTTGATTGGTAAGCAAGGTTCTAACCAAATTACTGCTGAAGAAATAGCAAAATTAGTAGGAACGATAAACTACGAGGTTACCTGCAGAATATCCGAACGGGTACCAAGAAAATACGAGGGGTTGGAATTGTGAACGGATTCAGAGAAGCACTTGAAAAGCTTAGGTCTCCTTATGTGGAGGAACTGAGAAACTGGATTGACAAAGAAATTGATGGAATATACAAAATTAAAAGCAAAAAACTCCAGGAAGCAAAAGACGGTAAGAAGTTCCTGCTTTTAACGTTGGAAGACAGAACCGGAAGCGTTCGTGCTGTTGATTGGTACAACGCTGAGGCAAACGATGAAAAACTCCAGGTTGGTCATGTTGTCAACGTCAGAGGAAAAGTTGTGTATTTCGAAGAGCGTGTACAGATAAATATTTTAAACGAACATGACGCGATAAAGAAGCTTTCTGAAAACGAATACGATATTGAGCGTTTTGTTAAGAGTGCTGAAAATGTTGAAGAAATGTACAAATCAGTTCTCAGATTGATTGATACAATCCGAGACGAAGACTACAGAACAATCCTTCAAAGATTCTTCGTTGAGGACAAAAATTTTGTAGAAATGTTTAAAAGTTCACCTGCTGGAATGAGGATCCATCACGCGTATAAAGGTGGATTATTGGAACACTCACTGACCGTTGCAAAACTTGTGGATAGTGTTTGTAGGATTTACAACCAACTTGATAGAGATTTACTTGTAACAGGTGCATTGTTACATGATATTGGAAAGGTCAAAGAATACACAGTTAATTACAACGGTATAGAAGTGACAACAGAAGGTGAATTGGTGGGGCATATCGTCATAGGAATCGAAATGCTAGCTCAGAAGGCAAGAGGAATATCCTATGAGAAGTTCTTGAAATTAAAGCATCTTATCGCATCCCACCATGGTGAATTTGAGTGGGGTTCACCTGTGTTACCAAAAACTCCAGAAGCACTTGTGCTTCACTTTGTTGAAAATATGGATTCCAAGATTAATCGTGTTATGCAGATAATAGACAAGGAGGATAAAGAAAAAGATTGGAGCGAATACGACTCCAATCTCAGTAGAAGGTTCTTCCTTAAGTAAAGGGAGTAGGTGAAAGCTATGGCAAAATCCAAGACCAAAGATAAAAGAGACGAATTAGAGAAACAAAATGGTCAACAAGGTGTAGAGGGACACGACAAAAACGAAGAATCAAAGAAAGAAAAGAAAAAAGTTATTATCGTTGAGTCACCTGCGAAAGCGAAAACAATAGAGCGAATACTTGGAAGTGATTACCAAGTCATATCTTCAAAAGGTCACATCCGAGACCTTCCACAGAAACAGTTCGGTGTAGACCTTGATTCGCTTAAACTTGATTTTGAGATTATACCAGGCAAAGAGAGTGTTGTCGAGCAGATAAAGAAGATAACTTCAGGGAAAGAAGTATTGCTTGCTTCCGACCAGGACAGGGAAGGAGAAGCTATTGCATGGCATCTCTCAACAATCCTCGGGGTTAAGGGAAAGAACAGGATTACGTTCACCGAAATTACCGAGCGCGCGATAAAGGAAGCTGTTAAAAACCCAAGAGAGATAGACATGAACAAAGTCAACGCTCAACTTGCCCGAAGAGTACTTGACAGAATAGTAGGTTACATGATTAGCCCACTTCTTTGGCGTATCATAAAGGATGCAAAAAGTGCAGGAAGAGTACAATCTGCAGCCCTAAAAATAATCTGTGAGCGCGAAAGGGAACGACTTAGATTTGTTCCACAGAAGTATTTCAAGGTCTGGATAGATATCGCAGGATTGAAAGCTTATTTAACAAAAATAGACGGTAAAAAGGTGAAACCCACAGACATAAATGAAGAGATAGCAAAAGATGTAGTCAAGAATGTAAAGAAAGTCCGTTTGGCGGATATAGATATCAAGGAAGTAAAGAAAAATCCACCTGCACCGTTTATAACCAGTACGTTGCAACAAGATGCGGCAAGCAAGCTTGGTTTTCCAGTTTCCAAAACGATGCGAATAGCTCAAGAGTTGTACGAAGGTGTTGATACAAAAGAAGGTCACATCGCATTTATAACCTACATGAGAACAGATTCAACGAGAGTTTCCGATGAGGCGAAAGAGGCAGCAGAAGTGTTCATTTTGAAAAATTTCGGAAAAGAATACTTAAATGAAAGTGCGAGCGGAACTTCCAAGAAAAGTTCAAAGACAAAGGGAAAGATACAGGATGCGCACGAGTGTATCAGGCCAGTTGATATAAATATTACCCCAGAGAAGGCTAAAGAATTGCTGGACAAAGACCACCATAAGTTATACGAACTGATTTGGAAGCGATTCATAGCATCACAAATGAGTAGTGCTGTTTACAAACAGTACAGCTACGATTTTGAAAGTGGTAGGTATGTTTTTGAGGCAAGTATAAGAGAACGGATATTTGATGGGTTTGAAAAAGTTTACACATTAGACAACGAACCAAGTGAAGAACATAAAGAACTTAAGGTTAACGAAGAATACTCGGTCGAAGTTAAAACAGCGGAATCACAAACAACCCCTCCAGATAGATACACAGAAGCTTCTCTCGTTAAGACGTTGGAAGCGGAAGGTATAGGTCGACCAAGCACGTATGCGACGATTATCCAAACACTTTTAGACAGAGGATACGTTGTTAAGAGAAGAAAGACTTTGGTTCCTACAGTTCTTGGTTTTGTTGTAAATCATTATCTTGAGCAAAGATTTCCTGACATAGTGGACAAGGGATTTACCGCAGAGATGGAAAAGGACCTTGATGAAATTGAAAACGGCAAAAGGGATTGGAAAGAGGTTGTTAGGGCGTTCCTCAAGGAGTTCAACAAAGATATGGAAAAAGCTAAGAATGAGTTTTTTGCTATAGATTTTGATACGGATATCCAGTGTGAAGATTGTTCAGGTAACTACAAACTCAAAGTTGGAAAGTTCGGCTTATACTTACATTGCCCACATTGTAAAACAAACAAGGCTTTAAAACCGGATATATTCGGGGTTATAGATGGTAATAAGCTTTATGTGGTGAAAGAGCAAAATTCAAATGAACAGGACGAATTAGAACAAGAAGGTCAGGAAGGAACCAACAAAGAAAGTAATACGCAGAGAAAAAACTCGTCGAGTAACTACAGCAAGAAAAGATTTTACAAGAAGGGTCAAACTTCGAATTCAAAGACAACTAAAAAGAAAAAATAACAAAACAAAATATCGATGAGGAGTCCAGTTAAATGGGATTATGGGCAATAGGTGATATACATGGTTGTTTGAAAGCTCTGGAAAGGTTGATAGAAAAGATATCACCAAGTGAGCACGATAAATTAATCTTCCTGGGTGATTACATAGACAGAGGACCCGATGCGAAGGGCGTTGTTGATTTTTTGCTCCAGCTCTCTAAGAAGACGCAGTGTGTTTTTTTAAGAGGAAACCACGAACAGATGTTGCTTGATGTTATCGATAATAACGACGATATTTTCTTATGGAACTTAAACGGAGCACAGGCAACAATTAGAAGTTACGGAAATTTTATTCAATTAGAAACCAACGAAGAACACATGAGTTTCTACAGAGATACTAAATACTACCACATCGAAGGGAAATATTTATTTGTCCATGGTGGTGTTAGACCAAACGTACCAGTTGAGAAACAGGAACCAAGAGATTTGATATGGATTAGGGAAGAGTTTATACTTAAAAGACATAACCTGGGTTTTATAGTCGTTTTTGGACATACACCCTTTGAAGAAATATATTTTGATGAAGATAAAATAGGTATAGACACAGGATGTGTGTACGGCGGGAAATTGACAGCGATTGAAGTAAACGAAAAAGTGGTTATACAGGAGGACTGCAAGAATGTACGATGAAATTTTTAGACCAATCATAGCAGGCTTGTTCATGGGTTGGGCGAATGTGATTCCAGGTATCAGTGGTGGAACAATAGCTGTTATAATGGGCATTTTTGAGAGGTTTATCGATGTTATAAACGACATAATGGGGTTTAAGATTAGTAGGAAAGATATCGCCTTTATAGCAACACTTGCTTTAGGAATTCTTATTGGGGTTATTACTGGGAGTAAATTACTTACATGGGCATTTCAAAATCATTCGTTTTACACTTACAGTTTTTTCTTTGGGCTTATACTGTTTTCTTTGTGGAATTTCAGGAAAGAGGTTTCTAAATTTCGCTTTTTTGAGTTTGTTGTTGGTTTTCTGATAGTTGTGGTTCCGTATTTTTTTAAAAGTGGGCAATCATATGTAACTTCTGTGGTAGGTGGATTTGGCTACGTCTTTATAGCTTTTGCTGGGGTTATCGTGGGAGCAGCGATGGTTTTACCCGGAGTTAGTGGTTCACTACTGCTGATGCTCATGGGGTACTACGAACCGGCTATAAAAACCGTGTCTAAGTTGACAAAGATTGCCAGTGGTGGGTTCACGATTTCCGATTTCCTTTTCATACTTGCTCTTGGTATAGGTGTTTTGATAGGGATAGGAACTATTTCGAAACTTCTGAAGATTTGGTTTGAAAAAGCTAAGCTCTCTGTTTTGAACTTTATCTTGGGATTGATTGCTGGTTCACTTTATCCCGTAACTCCAGCTTATCATGGGTCAGGCAACGTTTTTGGGATGCTTCTCTGGATTGTTGTTGGCGGATTAGTTGTTTACACTCTCGGAAAATTTGAAAAATAAATTCTTGTAAAATGAACAAGGGGGCATACACATGGTTTCTGAATACTCCGGATACTCTGAAGAACTCAAAAGTATACTTGAAAATGCAAAAAGCGAGATTTCAAATGCAGTAGATAGTAAACAACTTAACGACATGAGGGTAAAGTACTTGGGAAAATCGGGTATTGTTACTTCCTTGATGAAAAAGCTCAAGGATTTACCACCTGAAGAAAGACCGAACTTCGGAAAGGTTGTCAATGAGATAAAAGACGAGATAGAATGTTTGCTTGAAGAAAGAAAAAATCAGTTGCTGGAAAGTGAGAAACAACAGCTTTACAAAAAACTCTGGGTTGATCCAACGATGCCTGGTGCACGCAGGTCTCGTGGACATCTGCATATAATTACGAAGGTCCAGAGAGAATTAGAAGATATATTCATTTCGATGGGTTTTTCAGTGGTTGAAGGTCCGGAAATCGAACAGCCTTGGTTTAATTTTGATGCACTCAACACTCCAGAATGGCATCCTGCACGGGATGCGCACGATTCTTTTTACATCAACGACGAGTACATGTTGAGAACACATACCTCACCTGTCCAGATACGTACCATGCTCTCAAGGAAACCGCCTCTTGCAATAGTTGCACCAGGTAGGGTTTACAGAAGAGACTACGATGCCACGCACCTTCCAATGTTTACACAGATGGAAGGTTTGTACGTTGACCACGACGTTACAGTAAAGCACTTAAAGTATTTCTTGGAAGAATTTGCAAGAAGATTACTTGGAGAAAATACTAAGGTAAGACTTCGACCAAGTTACTTTCCGTTCACTGAACCGAGTTTTGAGGTTGATATATACTTTAACAACAGATGGTTTGAAGTGCTTGGTGCAGGAATGGTTCATCCTAACGTATTTAAAAATGTGGGTTACGACCCTGAAGAATGGCGCGGACTTGCTTTTGGGCTTGGTATAGAAAGAATCGCAATGGTAAAATACGGTGTAAAGGATATCAGGGACTTGGTGAGGAACGATATCAGGTTCTTGGAAAACTGGTAATTTGCTAATAGTATAAGCGAGACTTGGAGTGATGTTGTGTCAACTATTTCAGGAATACTACTTGTAGATAAAGAAAAAGGACCCACGTCTCACGACATTGTTGAGAGAATTAGAAAACTGCTTCGAATAAAACAAGTTGGACATGCTGGAACGCTTGACCCGTTCGCAACGGGTCTTCTTGTGGTTGGTGTGGGAAAGGCAACAAGGTTACTTGAGTATCTTCAACATGAAGACAAAGTCTACAAGGTAAAGTTCAGATTAGGTTTAATCACTGACACTTTTGACATAACAGGTCAAATAATGGAAGACCATTCTGATGATATCTCAAAACTTTCTGAAAAGGAAGTCTTGGATGCGGTAAAATCTTTTATAGGAACATACAAACAAGTTCCACCTGCGTACTCGGCTAAGAAGTACCAAGGCAAAAAACTGTACGAACTTGCACGCGAAGGGAAGATTATAAACCTTCCACCGCGTGAGGTAACAATATACGACATATGGGACATAAAGATTAACTTACCTGAGGTTGAATTTGTTGCTAAAGTCTCTTCTGGCACTTACATAAGAAGTCTGTGCATGGATATAGGTTACAAGTTGGGCTGTGGAGCAACTGCAATAGAACTTAGAAGGTTATCTGTTGGAAGATTTGTAGTCGATGATGCAATAATGATACCGGAGGTAAAGAATTTAGATACTCAAGTTTTTGAGAGTTTACGTGAGTTGATTACTAAAAACCTAATTCCGTTGGAAAAAGTGCTCGATTTTCCAAAAATAATTGTGAACGACCAAGAGAAAATTTATAACGGTATTCAGCCAAAGGTTGAAGACCTTGTAGAATACGAGAATTTCAAAAAGGACCAAATAATCCAAGTTTTTCATGGCGGAAAATTAATAGCAGTAGCTCGTGCTGAGAGGAATTCTGAATTCATCGAGACGCTCAAAAAACACAATAGGAACGAACGCATCGCAACGCTAATAAAGGTGTTCAAGGAGGAGTAGAAATGAAGGTAGGCATTGTTGGACTTTCGCAAGTTGGTAAAACGACAATATTCTCTTTGCTCACAGGAATTGAGGTAGACCTCTTTTCTCAAGAGCATCAAAAGGGAACTGCAAAGGTCCATGATAAACGAGTTGATATTCTTGCAAAGATGTACGAACCGAAGAAAGTGACTTACGCAACCCTTGAATTTTTCGATACGCCTGCTTTGAAGATAAAAGATATTAAGGAACGAACAGCGGTATTTAACGCGATTCAAAATGTTGAAGCTATGCTTATCGTGGTTCGAGCATTTAAAAGCGATAGTGTTCCATACCCTGAGGTAGAAAAGCCTATTGACCAGCTCAAGGCTACTTTGGATGAATTCCTTTTCAGAGACCTTGACGTAGTGACAAACAGGATTGGTAGATTAGAAAACGCAAAGAGAAAACTTGAACCAAAGGAAGAGATAGAGTTAAAGTTACTAAAACGCATACAAGAGGCGTTAGAGAACGAGCAACTTTTATCGAAAATTGGGCTCACGGATGAAGAAAAGAAGATGCTCGGAGGTTTTTCACTTACTACCTTGAAGCCGATAGGTGTAGTAGTAAATGTTGATGAGGAACAGTTCTCTGCAAAGAGTTATGAAACAAAGGATGAAGTTATAAAACTTTGTCAAGACAACGGGTTTGCGTATGTCGAGCTGTGTGGTAAGCTTGAAATGGAACTGAACGCTTTGAGCGAAGAAGAGAAGATGGAGTTTCTCAAAGAATTGGGAACAGATGAAACAGGTATTGAAAGACTATCCAGAGCACTTTATACACAATTTGGGTTGATTTCCTTCTTTACTGTTGGCAAAGACGAGGTACGTGCATGGACGCTCAGAAAAGGTGCAACAGCAGTCGATGCGGCAGGCGTTATCCATAGCGACTTAGCGAGAGGTTTCATCCGTGCTGAGGTTATAAAATACGATGACCTTGTAAGGCTTGGTTCCGAGAAAGCGGTTAAAGATGCCGGATTGATGAAGCTTGTTGGGAGAGATTATATCGTTGAAGATGGTGATATAATAACAATAAGGTTCAACGTATAAAAGTAGAAACGTAACAAAGAGGGGGTTAGAAATATGTCTGAAGCGGTTGCGAGAATAAACGAGAACGTGTATATTGTAAGAGACAGGGTAATTGCGGTTGTTCCGGTTACATCAACGATGTCAAGGCGTATAAGAGCAAGCATCCAGCTTGGTGGAAAAATGGTCAATCTGTCTTACGGTAAAGAGTGTAAATCTATAGTCTTTATGGATAGTGGCCATTCTTTACTACTTGCCGAACCTGCCATTGAAGTAAGAAAAAAGATTTGGGGTTAAAGATAATTGGAGGTAATCTCGAAAAGGGTAAGTATGTTTAAAAGGCTCATATTCAGAACAACGAAGCACAATCGTTACAGTGTTACTGCACTTGTTTCCGCTGTGCTTAGTGGGATTGAAAATGTTGAGATTCTTGAAACTAAAAACGTTGCTGATATCTTGCAGTATCCGGTATCGGATACTGCAGTTGCTTTTTCATTTATGACATTCGATTTGGATACTGTAATAGAAGAACTTAGAGTATTGAAAAATCATGGTTACACTGTAATTGCCGGTGGTCCACATGCAACGGCACTGCCTTTTGAACTATTAGAGCTTGGTTTTGACTATGTTTTTATTGGTGATGGGGAAGAGAATATCATCAAGTTCTTGAAAGGTGAATTACCGGAGAATAGAATCTTCGACGGGGTAAAAAATCGTGTCGATTTGAATAAATACCCTCCTATATGTGAGAAGAAGAAACTCTTCATGCCCATAGAGATTACTCGCGGATGCCCTTTCGATTGTGGGTATTGCCAAACGCCAAGATTGGCTGGTAAGATAGTCAGACATCGAAGCATAGAACAAATTGTCGAATACGAAAAGATTTCTGTAAAGAACGGCAAAACAGTTGCACGATTTATTACACCAAATGCGTTTGGGTATGGTAGCAAGAATGGAGTTACTCCTAAACCGGAAGTTGTTGACGAATTGCTTTTTAGGATAAAGTCTACTGGTGTAAAGGAGATATACTTTGGAACGTTTCCATCCGATGTAATGCCTGAGAGTGTTACCGATGAGATGGTCAAAGTTGTCAAAAAATATGTGAACCATGATTACATCGTTATAGGTGCACAAAGTGGAAGCAATAGGATACTACAGCTTATACGTCGTGGACACACGGTTGAGAAGGTAGAAGAAGCGCTTGAAATATTGGCTAACAACGGTTTTTATGCGAAAGTAGATTTCATATTTGGATTCCCGTTTGAAACAAAAGAAGACGTAGAACAAACGTTCAATTTCATCGAGAAGATTGTTAAGAAGTACAATGCAAAGATTCACGCCCACACCTTTATGCCTCTACCAGGTACACCTCTTTCAAACGTTGGACCTGGTGTTTTGAAAGATTACCATTACAAATTCCTTGGACAACTTGCTTCAAAAGGTATTCTCGATGGATATTGGTTGAAACAAGAACAACTTGCCAAAAAGGCTGTTCAAAATATGAAAATCAAAGTTGGGAACGATTTTTAAAGGGGGAAGAGGGATGACGATAAGAAAGGAATACGTGCATTCTTGCGAACCAGAAAAACTCTACGAGGTCGCTATGAAAGAAGCAGAGCCGTACATCTCTAAATTCAACGTGAAGATATCAAGAATAAGTGAGAACGTCTTTGAAGCAAAGGTCAGTATCTTCGGAAAAGGAATAATTGAAGTTCAAAATGACAAAATCATAATCACTGTTGATTCTTCATTCCTCGGGATGCCTGGAATGAAGGAAAAGGTAGAAGAGATGATGGATAAATATATGACTGAGTTGATTGAAAAATGCAAAGTGCAGTAGTGAAGTTGAAACAGAGAATATAAGTGGAGAAATTTTCTCTTGACTATTCCCAAAAATTTGTGATAGAATACTGCAAAACCGGAAGATAACGGACGGTGTGTGATTTTGGTGAGTAAATTTAGATTTTCTTTGAATGTTAATCAATATCAAATGAGTTCAACAAATTCTTGGTGGTGGACAACCGGTGGTTGTCCACCAGCTTGTTGTTGCCGTACATAAGGAGAAAATAGGCAACAACAAAAATGCAAAGTGTGGACAATCGCCGGGTACGTGTAAAAACGTGCCCGGCTTTTTTATTTAACAAGAAAAGGAGGAGGGGACTGTATGTTTAGGGAAGTTGTGTATTTGAAGCCCGAGGAAACGCCAAGAAGTTACTACAACGTGCTTGCAGATTTGCCATTCAAACTGGACCCACCACTTGACCCTCAAACAGGGCGACCTGTGAACCCTGAGAAGTTGCTCAAGATATTTCCAGAACCACTACTTGAACAGGAGATGAGTGACAAAAGATTTATCTCTATTCCAGAACCTGTTTTAAAAGAATACGCAGTCTACAGACCTACACCACTTATACGAGCACACTTTTTGGAAGAATACCTTGAAACGCGTACACGGATTTATTACAAATACGAAGGGCTCAGTCCTACAGGTAGTCACAAAACGAATACTGCTCTTGCACAGGCTTACTATAACAAAATCTCAGGGACAAAAGTTTTGGTAACCGAAACAGGCGCAGGACAATGGGGAAGTGCACTTTCATACGCAGGTGCAAAGTTTGGCTTGGAAGTTCGAGTATTCATGGTAAAAGTTAGCTATAACCAAAAGCCTTTCAGAAAGGTACTCATGAATATATTTGACGGTAACGTGGTTCCAAGCCCGAGCAAGTTAACGCAATTTGGTCAGATGTTCGATGAAAGACATCCGGGAACACTTGGTATAGCAATTTCGGAAGCTATTGAAACAGTACTTAAAGAACAGAATGCAAAGTATGCACTTGGAAGTGTTTTGAATCATGTATTACTACACCAAACGATAATTGGACTCGAACTAAAAGAACAGTTAAAAAAGTTAGAAATTACGCCGGATATGATTGTTGCATGCCATGGAGGTGGTTCTAATTTCGGTGGCACGATACTGCCTTTTATTCCTGATGTTCTCGATGGGAAAGATATCAAAATTGTTGCGGTAGAGCCTGAGAGCTGTCCATCATTAACAAAAGGCGAGTATCGATATGACTTTGGAGATAGTGCAGGTTTGACACCAATGATGAAAATGTACACACTTGGTAAAGACTTTGTCCCGCCAGCGATTCACGCAGGTGGGTTAAGATACCACGGAGCAGCTCCTATTGTTTCAAAGTTACTCTACGAAAAACTGATATCCGCAGCAGCTGTCAGTCAGGATGAAGTTTTCGAGGCCGGAAAGCTTTTTGCAAAAGTGGAAGGAATTGTTCCTGCACCAGAATCGGCACACGCAATAGCATATGTGATTAAGGAAGCGAAAAAGAATGAGAAAAAGACAATTGTCTTCACACTTTCCGGACATGGATATTTTGATTTGAATGCGTACGTCAGTTCTTTAAACGAGAACTTTAGAAACTTTTGAAATTGTCTATGGGAGGTGCGAACTATGTTGGGGAAAACATTGAAGACACTATTTTTTACACTCATTTTTTTGAGTTATACAAGCTCCTTTGCTATCGTTAAAATAGGGGTTCTACTACCATTAACTGGTCCGTTAGCCGCTGCTGGGGATTTAGTGAAAAGGGGTATTGAGATAGCTCACAACGAAAGAGATTCAGTGTTGGGGGAAAAAGTTGAACTTGTTTACATAGACACTAGGAGTGAGAAAACAGAAGCTGCAAATGGAATGGCACGGCTTATTGACAGGGAAAAAGTTGTAGCAGTGATTGGAGAAATAATGAGTGGTAATTCGATGGCTGCTGGTGAGTTAGCTGAGAGTAAGAAAGTTCCGCTCTTGAGCCCTGCGTCAACCAATCCACTTGTTACACATGGGAAGAAGTTTGTTTCACGTGTCTGTTTCATAGACCCTGTGCAAGGGACTGCTTTGGCGGAATTTGTGGTAAAGAATTTGAAATTAACAAAAATTACAGTGTTCACAGATATTGAGCAGGATTATAGCGTTGGGCTTTCAAACTATTTCATCGAAAGGTTCAAAAAATACGGTGGAAAAGTACTACAAGTTCAGTATAAAACAGGAGACATAGATTTCAGTGCCCAAATCACCCAAGCAATTTCTTTTGGTAGTGAAGCTATTCTTATAGCTGGTTATTACAACGAAATAGCTTTAATTGCACATCAAGCAAGAGCTTTAGGCTTTAAAGGATACTTCCTTGCTGGGGATGGTGCAAATGCCCCCGAATTGCTTAAAATAGGCGGTAAAGCAGTTGAAGGTTTGTATTTCTCGGATCATTATCACCCAGATGCAGCAGTATCATCTTCTGGAAAAAGGTTTGTTGAGCTTTATGAAAAGAAATACAGAGAAAAGCCTTCAACACTTTCAGCCTTAGGGTACGATGCTTATATGATTATTTTGAAGGCTATTGAGAATGTCAAAAGTACAAATCCGGAAAAGAGAGCGTTGGGTATAAGGAATATCAAGAACTACGACGGTGTAACTGGGTCAATTACTATAGACAGGATGGGAAACGCAACGAAAGACATTGTTATTCTTGTCGTACAAAACAACGAAATGAACTTTTTCACAAAAATCTCAGCAAGCTCTCTTAAATAAAGTACTGTATCTAATATCAGACAAATATGATAAATATAAAAAGCGGTCCATTTCTGGACCGCTCTGTTTTTTAATTTTCAATTTTATACTTATTCTCTTGGGAAGACTATAAACTTAAGTGCTGTTCTTGTTTCATTTTCCACTGTTACGTCTGTAAATGCTGGAACGCAGACGAGATCGTATCCACTTGGCGCAAGGTACCCTCTTGCTATTGCGATTGCCTTGACTGCTTGGTTAACAGCACCTGCACCGATAGCCTGAATTTCCGCCTTGCCCTTTTCTCTAATAACACCTGCTAACGCACCTGCAACCTTGTTTGGGTTTGATTTTGAAGAGACTTTTAGTACTTCCATAGTTCTACCTCCCCTTCTTTGGCGCTTGATAGCTCAGTAGTTTGTTCTAAGCACCGGAGAATGACGTACTTTATG
Source organism: Fervidobacterium sp. (assembly GCF_059913585.1). Classification (NCBI taxonomy): domain Bacteria; kingdom Thermotogati; phylum Thermotogota; class Thermotogae; order Thermotogales; family Fervidobacteriaceae; genus Fervidobacterium; species Fervidobacterium sp. The sequence continues at coordinate 85,210 of NZ_DBOLZL010000023.1, read as the reverse complement.
CTACAACCGCTATTAAAAAAATGAACAGGAATTTTTCTCAAAATTTGGCGCGCCCGGCAGGACTTGAACCCGCAACCATCGGATCCGAAGTCCGACGCTCTATCCAGTTGAGCTACGAGCGCGTCCTTAATAGACACACTATATAAAAAACTGGGGTGGCTAGAGGGATTTGAACCCTCGACCACCTGATCCACAGTCAGGCGCTCTGCCAGCTGAGCTATAGCCACCACAAATAGTTGTTTTATTGATTTTTCCTTTTGGCGCGGCCGGCGGGACTCGAACCCACAACCCTCGGATTAGAAGTCCGATGCTCTATCCTGTTGAGCTACGGCCGCAACCCGCCTTTCAGCGTCAATATTACTAATAAAACTGGAGCGGGCGACGGGACTCGAACCCGCAACCCTCGGCTTGGAAGGCCGATGCTCTACCAATTGAGCTACACCCGCACCGTTGGTCGGGGCGACTGGACTTGAACCAGCGTCCTCCGGTTCCCAAGACCGGCGCGCTAGCCAACTGCGCTACGCCCCGACGCGAAGGACCGTGAGTTATTATAGCACACACGTTTTAGAGTGTCAAGTAAACGATACATATAAAACTACGTTAACTTTGTGTTGATAAAGCCAAACATGTGATAACGTATTATTCTCCACCTTCTTTTGGAATGACACAGATGAACGATGCCTCTTTGTCCGTGAAGTTGTGGAATTGGTGTTCTTCGTTTGGTTCCACAAAAACAAAAGAACCTTTAGATACCCTTGTCCTTCCATTTTTACTCACAACTTCAATTTCTCCATCGACAACAAATACTTCGTGTTCCCATGGGTGGGTGTGATACGGTGTTGAAGCTCCGGGTTTCAATGTAAAGAGTCTCATTACGAAGTTCGGAGCACCGTCTCTTGGACCAATCAAAACACGTTTTAAAATCTTTCCGCCATCGATTTCAAGTGGTTGCATTTCTGAAATGTTTCCTATCTTCATTGTTTCGCCCCCTTCTTCTTGCTTCAATGACAACGTACCTGTAAGGTTCCAAACCTTCAGAGTACGTGTGTATATCTTTATGTTTTTTTGCTAGCTCATGGACGATTTTCCTTTCAAATGCAAACATTGGGTCTAACTTCACTTTGCCGAATTTTCGTGCTCTTTCAACGGCTGCTTCTACAATCTTTACCAGCTGTTCTCTTCTCTTCTCACGGTAATTTCCCGCGTCGATGATTACGGTAACTTTTGTGTCCGTTAGTCTGTTTAGGTATATATTAGCAAGATGTTGCAAAGCTCCCAAGCCTTTTCCGTGCTTCCCTATCAATTTTCCTATCTCTTCACTGTGGCATGTTGCTATAAACGTTTTGCCACGACTTGCTATTTCAATGTAATAATCAGCTCCGAAGCGTTTGAAAATCTCTTCTAGAAACTCTTTTAACTTTCTCTCATAGTATCTGTTAGTTATCGTAATCTCTACCACAGCATCCCTTGCAAAAAGTCCGAAAATACCGTGAGTCCCTTTATCAATAACATTGACTTCATACTCTCCTTCCAAAACATCGTGTTCGCTTTTGAATTGCTCAAGGATTTCGTCTACACTTTTACCCACGTAGTTTATCGTTTTCAAGTCACCCACCCCTTTTTCTTACCGTGTGGTTTGTTGTTTAGCTCGTTGGTTTTATGCCTTCCTTTTTTGGATTCCCCAAAGTTCATGCTGGGAGATGCCCTTTATCTTGTAACGCTTGTATATGTAGTATGTAATGACAAGTTGTATTATCGAGTTCATAGTCCAGTAAAGGAATATACCGCTTGGTAAACTTATAAAGAAGAACGGGAATATGGCACCCATGAGTATCTGCTGCCAAGCTGTTCTACTGTCCTGACTGGTGATAAGTGCAAGATAGTAACTTGTCAGTATCGTGATTACTAAGAAGAGCCAGTTGTTTGACCAGCCACCTACGGAAAGGTCCCTCCAAATCAAGAATCCTTGAGATACTGAGAAAAGTTCCTGGTAGCTTTGAATAACTCCGTAAAGGAGCATGAAAATTGGTAACTGAATAAGTAACATCAAACAACCACTCGATGGATTTATTTTGTTTTCTTTGTAGAGCTTCATTAATTCCTCTTGTTGTTTCTGTGGGTCTTTGTATTTCTTTTTGATAGCATCTACAGCTGGCTGGAGTTTTCTCATTTGAATCATCTGTTTGGTTTGTGCATGATAGAATGGATAAAGAATGAGCCTAACAATGATTGTGAAGATAATAATCGTTAAGCCGAAGTTTTTTGTGAACGAATTTATCCAACTGAAGAATTCGTTGAGACCATCAGATATAAAACTGTACCAGGTTCCTACACCAGGGATGGTTTTTATAAGTGTCGCGAGTCTTTCATAATCTTCTCCATAAACATGTTTTACGACAACCTTTTTGTACGGTCCCATGTAAACTGTGAATTTCAAATCCTTTCCGATGACTTGTGTTTGGTCTAACTTGCCCGAAAATTTGACAATGGATGAGTAGTCTCTATCGGGTCTAAATGAGACAAAGAAATTCACTGCTGAGCGAACTGTTGATTTGTCCCAGATTAATGGTAGCGCGACTTTGATTTCCTCGTTAGAGCGAATTTCTACATCAAAAGTGTAAGTGTAAAACCTCTGGTCAAAGGAGTAAACCTTTTCAATCCCGTTTTCATAACTGAAAATAACTTTGACACTTTCGTATGAGTCCTTCAAATCTTTAGATTTCTCTCCGTATTGAATGTTGTATGTTGGTGTTGCAACTGAAATTTCGTTACCTTGTAAATCAAACAAATCGAAACCATCATTGTCGTTTATAAAAAATAAATACGCTCTACCCAACATGTGGGTAACCTTTTGTAAATTGCCATCTTTTCCCAATTCAACTTGTAGATATCTTGATGTGACAACTATAGAATCAACGCGTTCTTCCACGAAGAATCCAGCAAAAAGTGTTAATCCCGCTACCATTGTTATTAACAACAAAAAAATGACGGTTATTTTTTTCAACTTGACCGCCTCCTTCGGATGTTATTTATTTTTTGATGTTCCACGGGTTTGTTGTGCTTGTGAAGATGGAACAGAGTGAACTCTTCCGGAACAGGGTCAAATCCACCTTTTGACAAAGGGTTACATCGGAGAATGCGCCAGAAACCCAGGAGGAACCCCTTAAAAACACCAAACTTTTCCACAGCTTGATATGTATATGTGGAACAGGTTGGTTCAAACCTGCACGTTGGAGGTTTTAAAGGAGAAATGTACTTTTGATAAAATCTAATAAGTCCCAATATTGCTTTCCGCATCAATTAACCTCTCAAAATTCCCCAAAAGTGCTTTGCAGACAGTTGTATAGTTGCTTTGTTCGAATTTTTCAGACAGTGCCTTTCTTGCTATAACGATAAAATCGTATCCTTTTGGAATAAAATCTTTGTTCAATCTAAAACACTCACGAATCCATCTTCTCAATTTGTTTCTTCGGTTCGCCTTTCCAAACTTTCTTTTAACTATAATAGCCAACCTACTGTAATCAAGTCCGTTCTTCCTGTAAAGCACTACAAATTCTTCGCTTTGAATCGCTTTACCGTATCTAAAAACGAGGGATATATCCCTCCTGAGTCTCAGGCGCTCTCTCTTTCTGAACGTATACCTTTTCAGACTGTGAGTCTCCATCTACCTGTTCTTCTTCTGTTCTTTAAAACTCTTCTTCCGCCAGGTGTGGACTTTCTGGCAAGAAATCCGTGTGTTCTTTTTCTTTTGATGCGAGACGGCTGGTACGTTCTCTTCATACTACTTCCTCCTTTTCATATATTTGTAGGTCTAATTCCGATTATACCAAAACTTTCTAGTTATTCAACACATGATTTTCGTGTTTTCGCGTGTACATATAAAAAAACTGGTGGCCAGGGACGGAATCGAACCGTCGACACGTGGATTTTCAGTCCACTGCTCTACCAACTGAGCTACCTGGCCACCTTTAAGTTTTTATATAATCGTTTCAATTCATTTTTTCCACTTGGTGGGTGCGGCAGGACTTGAACCTACGACCTTCTGCTCGTAAGGCAGACGCTCTCCCTCTGAGCTACGCACCCAACCCATTTTAAAAACTGGCGCCCCCAACGGGATTCGAACCCGTGCCGCTGGCTTGAAAGGCCAGTGTCCTAGACCGCTAGACGATGGGGGCGTTCCCTTTATTTCTTCCTGTTTTTCCACAAAATTTTGGTCGTTCAATCAGTGACCGTTACCAATAATACCAAAGAAAAAATTTTTGTCAAGTGGTTTTGAATAGGTTTTAATGAAAAGAAAAGGTTAACATTTTGTATCTAGTAACTACGAAGCAAGTTATTACACTGCTTTTTTGGATGCCAGAGTATGCTTATGTGCTATAATAAAATTAGTAAACTTACAGAAGGGAGGCTCAGTAAAGTGTTTAGATGGCTGTTCTCAAAGCTCACACCGAAGTCAAGACCGAGGCTTGCCAGCGAAGCTTTTAAGAAAGGTGATTTGGAAACTCACAAAAAGCTACATTCACCTGATGAGATAGGAAAAGAACCTTGGCATAAAACTGAGCAGGGAAAATATATAGGCCAAGCCGTTTACGGTGCAAGTGATGGTATAGTGACAACATTTGCTGCAATTTCTGGAATAGCTGGAGCAAACTTGAATCCTAAGATTGCTATCATTGTCGGTTTGGCGAATCTTTTTGCCGATGGTATTTCTATGGCGATTGGGGACTACCTATCGGAGAAATCGGAGAAAGACTACATAAAATCTGAAAAAGAACGGGAGCTGTGGGAAATAGAACATATGCCTGAAGCTGAAAAACAAGAAGTTAGAGAGATTTACAAGAGAAAGGGACTAACAGGTGAAAAGTTAGAACATCTTGTTGAGGCAATCACAAGTAATAAAGAGATATGGGTAGATACGATGTTACATGAGGAACTCGGGGTTTTTGAAGATGATACGAATCCTCTAAAAAGTGCTGTTGTAACGTTCTTATCTTTTGTCATCGCTGGTTTCATGCCACTGATTGCCTACATCTTTGCGTCTCAGTCTCAATTGTTGGCGCAAAATCAGTTTTTGGCATCGTGTCTAATAACTGCAGCGACATTGTTTTTTGTAGGTGCACTGCGTCAGGTTGTTACTGGTGTAAAGTGGTACAAAGGTGGTCTTGAAATGTTGTTTGTTGGAGGTCTTTCGGCAGTAGTTGCGTATCTAATAGGCTGGTTATTGGAAAAGATAGTAAAAATTCCTGCACTATAGAGTATGCAATCTAATAGAAAAGTGAGTGATTAAAATGAACATAACTTTTCAAGACTTAATTATCCTTTATCCATTAATCTTCTTAGCTGGATTTGTTGACTCGATAGCTGGGGGTGGTGGTCTTATCTCACTTCCTGCATATTTGTTCGTAGGTTTGCCAAGTCATAACGCACTTGCTACAAACAAACTTTCATCGACGATAGGAACAATTTTCAGCACCCTTAGATACGCGAAAGGAAGGGCGATAATCTACCTTGTTGCTCTTCCTTCAGTCGTTGGGTCGCTTATTGGATCACACATAGGTGCGAGGTTGACACTTGTATTGAGCGATAACATCTTAAAATTGGTTTTAGCCTTCTTGATACCTCTGGCAGCTGTAATTGTCCTTTTGGCAAACCCAAGGAAAGAAAGAACATTGGCAGTGAAAAACATCTCAAAGACGCGAGTTGTTGTAGTTTCGGGTGTGATAGGTTTGACTATAGGCACATACGATGGCTTCTTTGGACCAGGAACTGGCACGTTTTTGATAATACTCTATGTGAGTTTTTTGTCCTTAGACCATGTGAGTGCATCAGGAACAGCTAAGATAGTCAATTTGGCTTCAAACGTAGGTGCACTTTTGACTTTTATCGCTGGTGGTAAAGTCTTATATTCCATAGGACTACCTGCAGCCGTTTTCGGGATTGCGGGTAACTGGCTCGGTTCGGGCCTTGCATTGAAGAAAGGTGCAAAGATTATCAAACCTGTGATGCTTGGAGTTCTTGCAGTACTTTTTGCCAAAATACTTATGGACTTAATTTGAGCTCTCAGCTGGGGGTGAACCTATGGGTGACATGTTAGTAAAGTTGTATGAATTACCGGACCTTAATAGTGCATTAGAAGAAGCGAGGAAAAATGGGATTATCATCAAACGTCCAATTGGTCCAGAGAAATACTTTGTTGTTGAATGGGTCAGGTCGAAGTTTGGAAATCACTGGGCAAGCGAAACTGATATGACTTTTTCCAATAAGCCAATTTCTTCGTTCATAGCTATAGATGAGAAGACGAATAAAATCGTTGGATTTGCTTGCTATGACGCTACAGTACGTGGATTTTTCGGACCAACAGGCGTTGATGAAGGATACAGAGGAAAAGGGATAGGAAAGGCTCTTTTGCTGGCTTGTTTGCACGACATGTTCAACGTCGGATACGCTTATGCTATTATAGGTGACCCCGGTCCGATTGAGTATTATAAAAAAACCGTAAACGCGATAGAGATTGAGAATTCCTATCCTGGAATCTACAAAAACATGATTAGAGAAATTTAACATTAACTTTTGAACTTCGTAAGGTGGCTAAGTATTGAGGTCACCTTATATTTTTTGCGATATGATAACGTTACCATATGATAATGAAATTCAAAGTATTTTGAAAAAAACGAATGTTTGTCTATAATCATATCGTCACAGGATTGATTTTCTCATTTTTCCAGACATATTTGGCTTTGGTTTGGCAGGTAAATTTGTGATTAAATTAGCATGTGATAATGTTATCATATCAGCTCATAACTTGAAGAGCAAAAATGCAAAAAGAACAACTTTCGTTTTTGGATGAAAGTTTTTAATTACGAACCTTCCAAGGGGGTGATGTGGATGAAAAGGGTATTAGTAGCGATGCTTCTAGTAAGCCTTTTGGCGATTGTTTTTGCGGCACCTTACAACACAACGATTAAAGTTCTGGCGTGGGATGATGCGCTAACACAAGCTCTCAAGACAGGTATACCCGAATTTGAAAAAGCCACGGGTATAAAAGTTGTTCTTGAGTTAGTGCCATCGGGTAACTTACTTCAAAAGATAGGTGTTAGTGTGGGTGTAGACAGAACGGACTACGATTTGGTAACGGTTGATGAACCATTTATCCCTGCCCTCGCATACCTCATGTTACCATTTGGGCAGTGGGGACCAGGAAAAGTTTACAAAAAGCCGAGTCTCAATGTTTTTGCGCCGAATGCTTTTGAAGCAGCCCAGTGGGCAGGGGTTTTCGTAGGTATGCCCATTAACGCAAACGTTTATGTCTGGTTAACAAGGAAAGATTTAATCAATGACCCGAAGTACAGAACTGAGTTCAAAGCAAAATATGGATACGACCTTGGTGTACCAAAAACGTTCAAGGAACTAAGGGATATGGCAGAGTTCTTCTATTCCAAAGGTATATATGGATTCGCACCGTTCACAAAACAGACGGAAGGTTCAACAGCAGAAGCGATATTCATGTTCGAATCATTTGGCACAAGTCCTTTGACTGTCCAAGGAGGCAAAGTTGTTGTTTCTCTCGATGAAAAGAAAGCAGTCGAAGCGATTAATTTCTACAAAGAACTCTTAAAGTTCTCACCTCCAGGGGCACTTGACATGGGACACTCGGAAAGGATTGCAGCATTTAATCAGGGGAAAGTATTTACGATGTTCCAGTGGCCAGCTCTTGTTCCGCAACATGAAGACCCAAATAACTCACTTGTCGCAGGTAAGATTATCTACTCTGCACCACCAGTTGGTCCGGTAAAAGGAGCAGCCATTAGAGGGTGCTGGGTGTTGGCTATGCCAATTGCTTCAAAGAACAAAGCGGCGGCAGCAGAATTTGCTTATTGGTGGGCTTCATATGAAACAGGGCAAAAACTCATCCCAAAAGGTTTCACTCCAGCTAGGTCTGATTTATTGCTGAACCCGAATTACAACAAGGAGAGACCTTGGTTTAAGGCAATTTTTGATTCTATGAGAAACGCAGTCGCCAGGCCAAGGTTTACAAAATACCCAGAAGCTTCTCAGATAATCAGGAACTATTGGTTGGCAGCAATAAGCGGAAAAATGTCGCCAGAGGAAGCTGTGAGGAAGATGAAAGATGAGCTCAGCGAGCTTGTTGGGAAATAGTAAGACAAAAAAAAGTGGGGGCGCATGCCCCCATTGGTTCTTCATCATTCCTGCCTTAGTAATAGTTTTTGCTATTCTGATATTTCCTGTAATATACTCCGTTTACATGGCAACATTCGAATGGCACTTGTTTTATAGTGCTGAGAGAAAGTTTGTTGGGGTGGGAAACTTTATACAGTTGTTTAGAGATAAAGAATTTTTACATTCTCTATGGCTTCAGTTCGGTTTTGTTGTCATTGCACTACCAATAGAGACGGTTTTAGGCTTCTTCGTGGCGCTGTTATTGAATCGAGAAGGGAAGTTCTATGCTTTGGTTAGGTCGTTGCTTTTGCTACCTGTTTTTATTCTTCCTGTTATCTCCGGTTTGACTTGGCGTTTGATGTTACAACCAGGATACGGTATCATAAGCTTCATTTTGGAAAAACTTGGGTTTGGTGTAAAGGCATGGCTTGCGGAACCTGATTTTGCTTACGGGATGGTGATAGTTCAGGATGTCTGGCGTATGTGGCCATTTATGTTTATGTTCATATACGCCGGATTGACTGGACTACCAAAGGAAATTATCGAAGCCGCAGAAATCGATGGTGCTAGGTTTTGGACAAGGGTGTTTAAAATTATCTTGCCACAGCTTAGGCCAACGATAGCAACAGCATTTTTGCTTAGGTTGGTTGATGCACTGAGAATATTCTCCGAAGTTTACGTTATGACCGGCGGAGGACCTGGGAACGCAACGATGTTGTTGTCACTTTATATCAATAAGCAAGCATTTGAGTTTTTTAATATAGGATACGCTGCTGCGATGGGTGTTGTTTTGCTTGTTCTTGCACTAACATTATCTTTCTTTATCGTACGCGGGAATATTCAGTTTGAAGGTGAGCGTGGATGAAAGCGAACGTAGGTAGAAAAAGAGGGAAAAAGATGGTTGTTTCATTCATTCTTTTCATTGTTTCGTTAATCGTTTTAATAGTTGAATTGATGCCTATAATGGTTGTTATTACCAGTGGGTTTAAAAGAGACATCGATATCTGGGTTCGTGGCCCTTTTTACTTTAAACCAACACTTCAAAGTTACAAAGAGGTGCTTTCAAACACAGACTTTTTAATGAGTTTGAAAAATAGTCTTCTTGTTGGCGTGAGTTCAACGGTAATTTCAATCATTGTTGGTGCCATGGCTTCTTATGGACTTACAAGGTACGTATTTAGGTTCAAAGAAGCGATAGCATACACTTTCCTTGGTTTCAGAATGGTTCCACAAATATCCCTTGTTATACCACTTTACGTCATGTTTAACTACTTAAGACTGAGAGATACGCTGACGGGGATAATATTGGCTCATGTTAGTTTTAACATACCATATGTCATATGGTTACTTTTACCCTTTTTTGCTGCTGTGCCTCGTGATTACGAAGAAGCAGCAAGAGTAGATGGTGCAACGGAAAAGCAGATTTTTTGGAGAGTCTTCTTTCCACTTGTGTCTCCAGGACTTGTGGTAGCAAGTGTATTCGTATTTTTGATGTCTTGGAACGAATTTTTGTATGCTCTGATTTTAACATCGGTAAATGCAAGGACTGCGCCTGTTGCTGTTAACGGTTTGCTTGGACAGTATGCTCCAAAATGGGGGCAGTTGACGGCTGCAGGTACTATTATGCTGATACCGGTGTTTGTTATAACTCTAAGCTTGCAAAGATACATCATAAAAGGTCTTATATCAGGGGGGATTAAAGGATGAGTAAAGAAGTTAAGAAGGGAAACCAAATGAATGGAAACGAAAAGGTTCCGTTCATAACAAAGTTTTTCTTTGGGTTCGGTGATGTTTACGGTGGGGGAGTATTTAACATCATCAACTTCTTTTACGCGATATTTTTAACCGATGTTGTTAAGATTCCTCCAGCTTATGCCTCCATCATTTTTTTGGTCGGTAAGATATGGGATGCTATAACGGATCCAATAATGGGTTACATAAGTGACAGGACGAAATCAAGGTGGGGTAGACGAAGACCGTATTTCTTGTTTGGCGTACCATTTATATTTTTATCGTTCGTTATGGTTTGGTATCCGGTATCGTTTGAGAGTACATTTGCAAGATTTTTATACGCTCTTTTTTCATACATGTTCCTCAATACTGTTGTGACAATGGTCTTAATACCTTACACCGCAATGAGTGCCGAGATTACTCTAGACTACAACGAAAGAACTGCAATAAATTCTTTGAGGCTAATGTTCTCTCTGTTTTCATCACTACTTTGCGCGGTTTTACCGATGATGATAGTGAAAAGCATGGGCGACCCAAAGAAGGGTTACTTAACGATGTCTATCATCTTCGGAGCTTTCTTTGCACTGCCATATCTTGGTGTTTTTGCATTTACAAAAGAAAAGAACTTCAAACCGGCGACAACAAAACTGAATTTTAAAGAATTAATTATAGAACCACTCAAAATAAAGACATTCAGGCTTTATCTTGGCATGTTCCTTTTTGCGTATCTGGCGATTGACACCGTTTCTGTTATCTTCCCGTACTACATGAAATACTACATCGGAAGACCTTACTTTGTTTCCGCTGTTCTAGGTGTTTTACTTATAACCGAAATCATCTTCGTACCAGTTTATGCAACAATTGCGAGGAGAAAAAGTAAGAATTTTGCATATATCGTTGGTGCTTTGGTATGGATGGTAGGTGCCGCACTCACATTCTTCTTCAGACCAGATTGGCCGTCACAACTGTTGCTAGCTGTTGCAGCACTGATAGGTGCAGGTGTTTCTGCAGTCGCTGTTATGCCACATACCATTCTTGGAGATGTTACTGATGTTGCAGAGTTAAAGTATTCCGAAAGAAGGGAAGGAAGTATTTCTTCGCTTGCAACGTTCCTTAGAAAAGTTGCATCAGCGCTTGTTCAAGCTTTAATTCTTTTGATACTTGGTGCTGTAGGATACATAAATCCAAAGGGTAACGAGATTCCAAAACAACCAGAGAGTGTTGTATTGGCGATACGGTTAATAGTTTTCGTTGGACCAATCTTGTTACTGTTGGTGGGTATCTACTGTGCAATAAGATACCCACTCAAACCAGAAGTTCATAAAAGACTGATGGAAACTCTGAACGCCAAACGTTTGGGTACAAATGTAGATGAAGGAGCTTTGGAGGAATTGGAGAGAGAGTTAATTTGACAATTACTTTGTTTGAGCAATTTTGCTGGAGATGGAAAGGGAGAGTGTGACTATAAAGGCACTAAGCCTCTTAATACTTGTCGTTGTATGGGGAACTTATTATGTAGCAACTAAATTAGCCCTATCGGCATTTAGCGTAATCTTCAATGGTATATTTATACGTACTTTTGTGCTCTTTTTGATGCTCTTAGTGGGGGCAGTATTGAGGAGAACTGGTGAATTACTGAAGGTAAGATACATTTTTACAAGACTTCTTTTGATAGGTTTGCTCGGTTTTGCTTTGGATATTACCGCATTCTTGGGTTTCAAATATTCAACGGCTTCGAAAGGTGCGGTGCTGTTGAGAACGGATGTTCTATTTTCCGCTTTCATATCTCTGTTTTTTGGAGAAATCCCAGGGTTGTTGGATATAATTTCGATGGCGCTCATGCTCTTTGGTGTAGTTCTCGTATCAAATGCTCAAAACTTGCTGAAGCTCAGTCAAGGAGATGTATTTTTCTTACTTAGTGCGTTTTTCATAAGTTTGAACGCATTTGTCATTCGGAGTGTTCAGGAAGATAAGAGAAACCCTGGAACAGATTTTGTTATCGCGTTTTACAATAATTTCTTTACACTAGTGTTTTTCTCTCTTTTTTCGTTCAAATCACTACTATACGAGTTGGTTGGTAACTTTAGACTAGTTGGCATTAATATACCTACGTTGGGACTTATTGCTGCCGGCATGTTTCAGTACTTAATATACGTTGTTTATTACAAAAATCTAAGACTTTTCCCGGTATGGCTTGTAAGAACTTCTCTTTTGTTCATGCCGGTGTATGTGCTGTTTGTGATGTCTTTTTTTGGAGAGTCCATTACTGGTAAACAGTTAATAGGTGTCGTGGTGATACTCGTGGGTGCGTTCTTGTTGACCATGAACAATCAGTTTATCAAACAAGGAAAGCAAGCGAGGAGGTGATAAATATGTTAGAAACCGAGAAATTCCAAATCTTTAATCCTGTCAGAATTGTATACGGAAAGGGTGAATTAGAAAACTCGAGGGATATCTTCGGTGTTTCGCAAGTGCTTGTTATATGTGACCCATTTGTTAGCACAAGCGAATATTTTAAAAAGGCTATGGAAAAATACAAATCCGTTTTTGTTTACGATAAAATTGTTCCCAACCCATCGTGTGAAATGGTTGATGAAATTATTGAGATTGTGTACGAGTATTCAAAAGGTTCTCCGAAATTTGAGGGTGTGATAGGCATCGGTGGAGGGAGTACACTTGATACTGCAAAAGCGATAAGCTCTCTGTTGGTGAGTGAAGGGAAACTGAGTGATTATGTCGATGGAAAGAAAAGGTTTGATAAAAGATTACCCCTGATGCTTGTGCCAACGACATCAGGAACAGGCAGTGAAGTGACAAATGTTGGAGTTTACACACTGAATGGAATAAAGAGACCGATGACGAGTCCAACATTTTGGGCGGATGTTGCTTTGATAGACCCTATCTTGACTTATTCGATGCCAAGGAGAATTGCAGCTACAACAGGGCTCGATGCGCTTACACATGCAGTTGAGAGCTACTGGGCTAGTAGTACGCAACCTTACACGGAAGGGCTTGCTTTGAGAGCAGCAAAAATGATACTGGAAAGTTTCGAAGCTTCTATCGATGGTGAAGAATGGGCAAGGGATGAAATGGCTGTGGCAGCGACGATAGCAGGTGTGGCGTTTAGTCAAACAAGAACAACAGCTGCTCACGCTATTAGCTTTCCAATAACGAGCTTTTACAACGTGGAACATGGGCTTGCGTGTGCACTGACGCTACCAAGTTTGATTAGATGGACTTACAAATTTGTTTCCAAGAAAATGGATGATTTTGCAAGTTATCTCGGGTTGAAAGATGTGGGAGAACTTGCCAGGAAAGTGGAGCAACTAATGGAGTATTCAGGGTTTTCACGCAGGCTTTGTGACTATGGTGTAAAGGAAAATGAGCTTGAAGAAATAGCTAGAGTTTCCATGGAAGCGAACATAATAAATCTGACACCAGGGAAACCAAGCTATGATGATGTGCTAAGAATCTTAAAAGAGATATTCTGATGAGGAGGGATTAGTTTTGAGTGGTAAACTACTAGATTTGACACCGGAAGAAGTTACTTTCTTGAAAAAGAAAGCAACGCAAATAAGAATTATTACCCTTGAAATGATAGGTCATCTTGGAGTAGGGCATGTCGGAGGTTCTCTATCCATAGCTGAAGCTTTGGCGGTGCTCTACTACAAGGTTATGAGAATAGACCCCAAGAACCCTAAATGGGACGAACGGGACAGATTTGTCCTGTCGAAAGGTCATGCTGGACCTGCGCTCTACGCCGTATTAGCGGACCTTGGATACTTTCCATACGAATGTATATACACGTTGAACAAACCTAACACGAACCTTCCAAGTCATTGCGACAGGTTAAAAACTCCAGGTGTTGATATGACCGCTGGCTCACTCGGACAAGGTTTATCAGCTGCCGTTGGCATGGCACTTGGGGCGAGGATCAGGAAGATAAACATACGTGTCTTTGCTCTTATAGGGGACGGAGAATCTCAAGAGGGTCAAATCTGGGAGGCAGCAATGTTTGCTTCACACAATAAACTGAATAACTTAATTGCTTTTACCGATTACAACAAAATGCAGATAGACGGCTACATTCACGAAGTTAATAACCTTGAACCACTTGCAGATAAATGGAGAGCGTTTAATTGGCACGTGGTAGAAGTTGATGGCCACGATGTACAGCAGATATACAATGCTATCCGTGAGGGCATGTCGCAAGATGAAAAACCAACGATGATAATATTGCACACAATCAAAGGTAAAGGGGCTTTCTTTGCGGAAGGTAAAGTGACATCTCACAATATGCCTATCAAAAAAGAGGAATTAAAAATTGCGATAGATAGCCTCAGAAAAGAAATCGAAGAAATTGAAGGGGTTGATGTGCAATGAACAATACAAAGAAACAACTGCCTTTGCCAACGCAAGATGATAGGGAAATTAGAGATATATACGGCGAGCTGTTGCTTGATTTGGCAGAACAGGACGAGCGCATTGTTGTGTTAAACGCGGACTTAGCAAGGTCGGATAGCACACTGAAATTCAAAGAAAAGTTTCCCGAGAGATTTATCGATGTTGGGGTGGCAGAGGCGAATATGATGGGTATAGCTGCAGGACTTGCAAATATGGGACTTATTCCAATTGCTCACAGTTTTACCCCGTTTGCAACCAGGCGTGCGTACGACCAAATAACAATATCCATAGCTTACGCGGGATTACCTGTGAAAATAATGGGAACAGACCCAGGTGTTACTGCAGAACTCAACGGCGGTACACATATGAGCTTTGAAGACGCTGGTATAATGAGAAACCTGCCAAATATGGTCATAGTTGAACCTGCTGATGCTATTCAACTTAGAGCGTTGTTTAAGCAAATCATCTATTGCGACCAACCAGTTTATACAAGGCTTTACAGACGAAGAAAGGACAGGTTCTTTACTGGAGATGAAAAATTTGAAATAGGAAAGATATACACTATGAAAGATGGAAAAGATATAACGATAATCGCTTCTGGGCTAATGGTGGGGCAAGCAATAATTGCTACTAATATGCTGGAAGATGAGGGAATAAGCGTGAGATTATTGAATATGCATACACTTAAACCAGTTGATGAGGAGACTATTATTAAAGCGGCAATGGAAACTGGAAAGATAGTTGTTGTTGAAAACCACAGCATACTCAACGGATGGGGAAGTGCGGTCTGTGAAGTAGTAGCCGAACACTATCCAGTTCCCGTTGTAAGAATAGGTGTAAGGGACCACTTTGGCGAGGTCGGATTAACGGACTTTCTTCTTGAGAAATACAAGATGACAGCAAAGGATATTTACAGTGAAGCTAAAAAGCTTTTGGAAAAGTAAGGTTGTGTGACCTTTATAGTTCAAAGAGGTGTTAACAATGATAGAGATTAACGATAAATCAATTAGATTAAAGCTAGGAAATTTTGAATTGATGCATAAGAAGAATTTTCCTATGTTTGCAGTGGGCTATGGTCAAAACAGATACGAAATGTCGCACGGGAATTTTAACATTTCAAAGTACTACAAAAGTAAGATACCGCTGAGAGAGTTTAAAGTGATATCGAAAACGTCAGAAAGTTATGAAATACTCTTCTATTCAAATAGCGGTGAGGAACTGAAATGTAGATTCAGCGTTGGCACAGACACGGTGAGTATTGAAATACTATCACACTCAGAACAATTGAACAGATTTTGGATTTACATACCTGCATTGGAAAATGAGGAAATATACGGATGCGGTGAACAATACTCTTATTTAAACCTTCGTTCAAAAAGAGTTCCGTTGTGGGTTTCAGAGCAGGGCGTTGGAAGGAACAAGAGGGATATCATAACCCATTTTGCGAACTTCAAAGATGATGCAGGCGGAGATTGGTACACCACCTACTTTCCTCAACCAACGTTTGTTTCGAGTAAAAATTACTACGCGATAGTGCATAGTTATGCTTACAGTGAATTTGATTTCTCACATAGAGATTTCCATGAGCTTGAAATACATGAAATACCTCAGAAGATAGAATTTGGCGTTGGAGAGTCGCTTACTGACACGGTAATAAAACTTTCCAAAAGTATTGGCCTTCCAAATCCGCTTCCTGATTGGATATACGATGGAGTAATTCTGGGGCTTCAGGGCGGGCGAGATGTGGTTATGCCAAAAATTATGAATGCACTTGAAAAAGGTTTGAAAATAACTGGGCTTTGGATACAAGATTGGGAAGGCAAACGTGTTACGACTTTCGGAAGGCAGTTGATGTGGAACTGGGTCTATGATGAGAGCATGTATCCAGATTTGCCTGGAATGATAAATCAACTCAAAAGTATGGGAATAAGGACGCTTGGTTATATAAACACATTCCTTGCTTTAGAAGGCTCGCTTTACAAAGAAGCTTCGAAAAAGGGATATCTTGTTAAAAAAGCCAATGGCGAAGAGTACCACGTTGTAGTTACAACCTTCCCAGCAGCACTTGTCGATTTCACAAACCCTGAAGCCAGGGAATGGATAAAGAACGTTATCAAATCAAATATGATAGGTATTGGACTTTCTGGTTGGATGGCTGACTTTGGAGAGTATCTACCAACAGACGCTGTTTTGTACGATGAAACGCCGGCAGAGCTGTATCACAACAAGTATCCTGTGGAATGGGCAAAAATAAACGCAGAAGCAGTCGAAGAAGCAGGAAAAAAAGGTGAAGTTGTGTTTTTCATGAGGGCGGGAAATCTTTACAGTGCTAAGTACTCAACACTTTTCTGGCATGGAGACCAGCTTGTGAATTGGTCGAAGGATGATGGATTACCCTCTGTTATTGTTGCAGCACTCTCTATGACAATGTCAGGAATAGGACTCACTCATTCTGATATAGGCGGATACACAACGTTGGCAAAAAACGTACCTGACATAGTTGTGACAAAACGAACAAAAGAATTATTTATAAGATGGGCTGAACAGGCTACTTTCACACCAGTTATGAGAACACATGAAGGTAATTGGCCAGATGAGAATTGGCAGTTCGACTCGGATGAAGAGACGTTAGAGCACTTTGCACGCATGAGCAAAGTTCATTTTGCTTTGAAACCATATATAAAGCATCTTGTTGAAGAATACACTTACAAAGGAAAACCGATAATAATGCCTCTAAACCTAAAATACAAGGTTGATAATGTCGAAGAGTTAAAGTATCAATATCTTTTTGGAGAAGATTTATTGGTAGCCCCCGTTGTAGAAAATGGTCAAAACGTAAAGAAAGTGTTTTTACCAGATGATGAATGGATACATTTGTGGAGTGGTAAAAAGTACTCAGGAGGTATTTACGAAATAGAAGCCCCGCTAGGTTATCCACCGGTGTTTTACAGGTTGAGTTCTCGCTGGAAAGATATTTTTGAGAAGGCAGGTGACGTGGAATGAGAAGCAGTATGAAACGAAAACTCAAAGTAGGACTTGTTGGACTTATTCAGCTGAATTACAGAGGAAACAAGCAAGAGGTTTACAACAAAAGTGTCGAGGGTTTGAGAAAATTGTCTCAGGAGCTTGATTTTGAATTCTATTGGAGAAAAGACTTTGTTGTGACTAAAAATGACGCTATCCAAGCACTTAAAGAAATGGAAGACCAAAAAATTGATTTTCTCCTTGTCCAGTCTACATCTTTTTCTTCTGGGTATCTGATACAAATCTTGGCTCAAACTAAAGCTTACCTTGGTCTGTGGGCTGTACCGGAGATAACCACTTCTGGTCCTTTACCACTTAATTCGTTCTGTAATATGAATCTAAACATGAGTATTATAGATAGATTCTTACCTTACCTTGGTAAAGATGCAAAATGGTTCTACGGATTTGTTGAGGACGAACTTTTCAAAAGAAGGTTTGAAGTAACAATAAGAGCGCTACGAGCTATAGTCAATGTGAAAGGTTCAAACTATGCACTGGTTGGTGGACGGGCACCCGGGTTCGATAACTTGTTTTACGATCCAAGGCTTTTAATGTCCAAATTTGGTGTTTCAGTTGACGAGATAGAGTTCGGAGATTTAAAGAAGCTGTTCTTTGAACAAAGTGTTGGTAAGGTTCGAGAAATTGAAAGAGAAATCCGCGAAAAATACTTTATTGCTGATGAATTTGCTGAAGGTTTTATAGAGAAGATGGCAAGGCTTGTCTGTGCAGTTAGAGAACTTGCTCAGAAAGGTAATTATGATGGTCTTGCGATAAGTTGTTGGCCAAGATTCAGAAGTGAGTTGGGCATGGTACCTTGCGGAGCGTACGCGTTCCTTTCTGATGAAGGAAATACAACTGTCTGTGAAGGTGATATCGTTAGCTTGCTAAGTATGAAAATACTCGAGTATATATCTGATTATCCGGCAATCTTAATGGACTTATCCAGTTTTGACATGTCCGATAACAGCATCTTCTTGTGGCACTGCGGCATTGGTAGCAAATATTACTCCAAAGGTCAGCCCATCTTAGAAAGACATTTTAACCCTGGACCTTACGTAGATGGAAAGGGATGGTTAGAAATGGCACCGGTGGCGAGTATGAAGTTTTCAGAGATGCCAGCAACCATAGCAAGGATTGGGAATAACTTGTCTGAGTATTTCGTAATGACCGGTGAATTTATAAACGATGAAAGCAAACCGGATTACTTTGGCAGCAGAGGATGGTTGGGAAAACTCAAATACTTTGGGCAAGAAATCAGTGCCCTTGACTTAATGAATACATTGCTTGTTAGAAAGGTAGAACATCACTTCCCTGTTGTTAAAGGTATCTGGGATAACGAATTCATAGAGGCCATGAATTGGCTCGAGCTTTCTCCAGTAAAGAAAGTTACATACAAGGATTATTATCAAAATTACAAATTGATATAATAAAGAAAAGGGGGAATACAGTATGGCTGATAAGAGGATAGTTATTGGTTCTGATAAATCAGGGTTTACTTTAAAGGAGGCGGTGAAAAAGCACCTTCAAGAGAAGGGATACGAAGTAGAAGACGTGGGAACTTTGGATCCAGAAAACTGGCTTCCTTACTATGTAGTTGCGCCGCGTGTTGCGAAAAAGATTCAGTCTGGGGAATACGAGAGAGGGATATTGATATGCGGAACAGGTGCAGGTATGTCAATAGTTGCGAATAAATTTAAGGGTATATACGCGGTTGCCGTCGAAGGTAGCTACACAGGAAAGATGGCAAAAGTTGTGAATAACGCAAATGTGCTTACAATGGGTGGTTGGGTTATTGCTCCTGAGCAAGCATGCGATGTGGTGGATAAATGGCTTGAGTCTTCTTTTACAGAAGGTTTTCCAGAATGGCGCCAAGAGTTTTTGAAGAATGCGTATAAAGAAGTTCAGAAAATTGAGGAGGAAAACTTTAAATAATGGTGAAAAGAAAAAAGTTTGCAACGATAAAAGATGTTGCTGAAGCTTCAGGATTTTCCATTAACACTGTTTCGCGTGCACTAAGTGGGCGCGGATACGTGAAGAAAGAGACCAAGGAAAAAATTCTCCGTGTTGCAGCTGAGCTTGGATACACAAGAGATTGTACAGCGAGTGCATTAAGAACAAGGAAAACACATCTAATAGGTGTTGTCGTTGTCGACAACACCAATCCTTTCTATGCGGAAGTAATAAAGGGAATTGAACTCGAGGCTCGAAACTACGGTTACACAATATTGCTTGTGAACACTGATCGAAATTATGAAAACGAAGAAAAAGCTATAAACACTTTACTACAAAGACGTGTTGATGGTTTAATCATAACAGCGGTGCAAACAAAGATAGACGATATTCTCAGATTAGTCCAGCAGGGAATTCCAAACGTTGTAATCGGGGCAAGATTTGAAAATATACCTACAAACTACGTATGCAGTGATGATGAACGTGGCGGATATATAGCAATGAAATACCTTTTAGACACTGGACATAAAAATGTGCTCTTTTTGAATGCTCAGAAATACAAATATGCAGCAAGAGTTAGGGAACAGGGGATGAGAAAAGCTCTAAATGAGTACGAACTAACCTCGGAAAACAAAGTTGAGTTCGAAGTCATATGCTCAAATGAAGGTTTCGAAAATGCTTACGAAACTTTCCAAATGTTTCTCCAGAAGATGAAAAAAGAGTTTAAGTATGATGCGATAATCTGTTATAACGACATCTTTGCCTATGCAGTTATCAAACTATTAAAAGAGCATGGATTCAAAATTCCTGAGGAACTTTCCGTCATTGGATTCGATGACATCAGCTTTTCATCGATAATAGAGCCTCCGCTAACCACGGTAGCTACAGATAAAATCCGATTGGGAAGGGAAGCATTCAAGAGCGTCATAAGAAATATTGAAACTGGTTCCATTTCGCAGATAATTTTGCCCATTGAATTAAGAATAAGAAACTCTACTAAAAACCGGAGCGATGGAAATTCTTAGTGTAAAGTTTTTCACGTTTATGGTAAAATATTGATGAATAAAAAATAGAAAGGGGTATAAGCTATGTCGGATATCAACAAAATCATCAACGAAAAGGTTGACAAATATTTTGATGAAATCTTAGAAGCTCTCAAAAAGGTTATAGCGATTAGATCTGTAATGAGTGAACCAAAAGATGGAATGCCTTTTGGTGAAGGTCCTGCAAAAGCTTTGCACGAAACCCTGAAGATAGCGGAAGAACTTGGATTTAAGAGTGTGAATGTTGATAACTATGCAGGACACGTTGAATACGGAGAAGGTGGGAAACTTTACGCGGTTCTTGGACACTTAGACGTTGTCCCCGAAGGTGATATAGAAAGGTGGACAAGCAATCCGTTTGAACTGGTGATTAGAGATGGCAAGATGTATGGTAGAGGTGTTTCTGACGACAAAGGTCCAAGCATCGGCGCACTTTTTGCATTGAAGATAGCCTCAGAATTGGTCGATAAACCAAAAAATAGGGTGCGTGTTATATTTGGCACAAACGAAGAGAATGGTTCGCAGTGCTTGAAGTATTACTTTACAAAAGAACCTTATCCGGATGCGGCAGTGACACCGGATGGTGATTTTCCAGCCGTCTTTGCAGAAAAAGGTATAGTTACTTACACTATAAAAAGAACTATCACTAAAGACTACTCCACAAAGCTTGTTGAACTCAAGGCGGGAACAGCAGCAAATGTTGTGCCAGAAGAATGTATTGCAGTGATTGAAACGGACAAAATAAACGAAATAGCGTATCTTGTTTCAAACTATTCAAGCGTATGCAGGTATGAATACGAGGTTGCTGGTGATAGAATAACAATAAAATCACTTGGCAAATCTGCACACGGTGCTCATCCAGAAGCAGGAATTAATGCGGCTTCAGGTATGCTTGAATTACTTTCAAGAATTGATTTTGGTCCGGAAAATGAGACGATTAGAACGTTATACGAACGCCTTGGAAGAGATTACTACGGTATAGGTCTTGGTATATCTGGTCAAGATGATGTAAGTAAAAAACTTACGTGCAACCTTGGGATTTTAAAACTTGAAAACGATACGATAACGGCGGTTATAAACATTAGACATCCGATATTCTTCAATGTAGATATGATAACAATGCAAATCAAAGAAGCTATGAAAGGATTTGAAGTAGAACGAACAAGTTACAGCAAACCTCTTTATGTGTCAAAAGACAGTGACTTTATGAGATTGCTACTGAAGATATACCGTGAAGAAACTCAAGATATGTCCGAACCTATCTCGATCGGTGGAGGTACATATGCAAGAAGCGTTCCATACGGTGTGGCTTACGGTGCGGTTTTCCCAGGAGAAGATACACACATGCACCAGCCTGATGAATGTTGGTCTTTGGAATCGTTTAAGAAATATATTCGTATTTACACAAAACTGGTTTACGCATGGCTAACGCAAGATTAAAATAGATTATCACACTCAAATCCGAAGCCCCCAACGAGGGGCTTACTTATTTCTTTTCCTCAAGTTCTATTTTCTTCAACAGTTCCATTTGCTTTTTAAACTCTTTAATTCCCATGTTTCGCAGTATGAACCGTCCAACAAAGAAGCCAAATGGAAGCCATGTGACGTGTCCACTTGGTATGATATATCGCTTTGGTTTTCCCAGTGCTTCCCATAACAACTTCCTGCTTCTTTTTGGAAGTGCCTTGTCGAAAAGTGCCTCAACGAAGATTATTTTTTCTCTATCCACAAACTGCGCGTATGCAATGGGGTCTAGTTTCAGATAAGGGTGTATGTCACTTGATTGCATTTCTTCAACTGATTTGAATTGTCTTAACGTCTTTAGTTGTTCCTCAAAAATTTCCTTTACTTTCTTCTGGTCATCGATAAAGTGTTTTAATTTTCCTTTGGTTTTTTCGTTTGATTTTAGTTTTTCAATACTTCTTCTAAAATACGCGAGCGTAGGTGAATGCCACATAAGGGTTGCCATTTCTCCCCCAACAGTCATTAGGATTGTTTTTTTGAAATCGTTTCGAATGGCGTTTATCATAACCGATACCATACCACCAAGACAAAAACCGAAGAGATGAGCATTATCAACCCAAAGGTTCTGAGATTTCAAAAGGTCAATTACGGACAGCACATCAACAACTGACTGTTCCCAAAATTTTGTAGCTCTCTCGACATCTGCATCAAAGAAATCCTTTCCACTGACAGAACCATGTGCAACCCTTGTAAAGTTCCCTGGTAAAATTGGCATTACGACCCTGACATTAGCATTTGCAAGGTGTGTTGCCATCCACAGTAAAAACGGGATATTGGATGTTCCAAGACCATGCAAAATAAACAATATACCGACGGGCTCTTCTTTTGGGTCAAAAAGATAGTATTCAACGATTTCTGTACCTTTCTCTGGATTTGGGTAAAGTGTGTGAAAACGAGTGTAAATACCACGAAATCTCTTTGATTTCATTATATACCCTTGTGTAAAATCAGTGATTTTACCTGAGTAGGTAAAACTCACCATAACTTTCCCTCCAAAAATTGTGCGGTTTTCTCTATTATATCAACAGTTTTTCTATCCCTCAAAACAAACTCGAAACCATGATCGCCTTTTGGATGGAGGAGAAGTTTTGCTGGCAGTCCTTTTTCTCTGAGATTCTTAAACATTTTTACGGAAGAAAAATATGGAACAACGGAGTCCTTCAAACCATGCACAAGAAGAGTCGGTGGATAATTTTCGGCTATATTGTTGATGGGAGAATACCTTTCGTACACATCTTTTGCTCTTGTAGGCAATCTTTTTAGCGTCGCCGCAGCAGCGAACCTCGCAAAAATAGAAGCAGAATGCCAAATATCAAGCAAGTCACAAGGTGAATAGTAAGCTACGACGTTTTTAACCCTTTCAGGTATACGACTAGTAGCTAACAGAGCAAGATGACCACCTGCCGATAATCCCATTAGTGAAACTTTTTCATTTATCCCAAGTTTATTTGCCAAGTGATTTTCCAAAAAAACAACTGCTTGGAGGAGCTCTTCAATCAACTTTTCGATACCAGCTTTATATCCTCTTTCGTAATCTATAGTTGCTACGATGAAGCCTTTACTTACAAGGTACCTATACCAAGAAATGTTATTTGGTTGTCTCCTGTATCCACTAATCCAGCCTCCGCCGTGTGCAAAAAGCACGATGCCCTTTACATGTTGGCTTTTTTTCGATACATTGAAGATAGGTGGATAAAACACATCAAGAAAGAGACCTGGCAAATATTCGTATGTTTCGTGATTACTTAGAACGTTTGATTTTCTAAGTTCTTTTGTATCCGTGGGAAGTCTTCCAAAGATTGACTTTCTAAGAAGAGGGATGTTCAGAATCATAACTACAATCAAGAATAGCAAAAAGTTCGTGAAAGCAAGGACAAACGAGAACAATATCAATATTCCTTTTGTGAACAAAATAATCTTTGCAATGTGTGTTAAGTTGCTGAAGAATTTGACGGAACGGTTTTCATTCATGCACTTTACAACTCCCATGCAGTAATTAGTTGTACAAAAATTATATCACACGTAATAAAAAAGTGGGCTCACGCCCACTTGCAAAGTAATCGAATAACCAAAATACTCAATTAAACTTTTGAAATTACTCTGGCAGTGTTATTTAAAAAATTTCAGTAGTTTATTTAGTTACTGTTTTGCTCTTCCGGAACGCTAAGAGTAACGTTGAAAAAGAACTTCATAGCTTTGCTTATAACTGTTGGATTAATTGCTAAGTCGTAGTGAGTAAAACCATTAATAACTTCCGTGTTAGCAAGAGCACTAGCACTTTGTAAAGGAACGGCACCGTCGCTCTTTGAGAAATCAGAACCAAAAATTTTTGCCATTAAAGCAGCTACTATTGCATGTCCTAAAGTATTGGTTACTCCGTTTGACCATGCAGTACTTATCATGCTTGACAAATCAGAGTACGGGACAACACCGGCAAACGTTTTGTATGTGACACCAGTTGGAATTGATGGATGCTGCACACCGTATACCAAATATCTGTAATTTGGAGCTTCAACGAAAACACCACCCATATTAGCAAGTATTAGCGCATTCTTTATCAAAGCCCAGTCACTCCTTGATGAAAGCTTGTTTTTGTCCATAACGACAAGATTTCCAAGAGGACTTCCTATGTGTGGTGTTCCAGAGAAAATAACTTTAGCTACATAAGTTCTAAAGACAGGGTTTTGCAGTGCATATCTAAGAACCAATCCACCCATACTGTGAGCAAAAAAGTAAAATTTCGTTTTTAAAGTACTTCCGAGAGTATTAATCGACTGGATTAGAACACTTGCACTAACATCTAGTGGCACGTCTAAAGTTGGATATGCAAAAAAGTACAGACCATAATGTTTAGGCACATACGAGCTCCATTTGTTAACAATGTCTTTCTTGTAGTTGCTCCATAAACCGGAAATTTCTGATGAATCGATGCCGTGTATAAGAACTATAGATGGATATCCACTGGATGCTTTCCTTATTTCGTAAAGTGCAGGTGTTGCTCGTGTCCATCTATTTGAACTGATATTAGAGTATTCAAAAAACGGTATTATTTTATATAGAGATTTGTAGATTGGTAGAACGTACGCTTTATAGTAAGTATAATACCTGCCATAAGGGTTAAAGTACGTGTAATAAAGTACTACGGTTTGTGATTGCGAACCAACGAAAACTGTGTTTGAAGCTCTCATGAACGTTGTTTTGTCAAAATCCTTGGCTTCGACGGTGAACTTGTAGTTACCATATCTTGGCAGGCTAACTTGAAATTCTGTTGTGGAC
This sequence comes from Fervidobacterium sp., assembly GCF_059913585.1. NCBI lineage: Bacteria > Thermotogati > Thermotogota > Thermotogae > Thermotogales > Fervidobacteriaceae > Fervidobacterium > Fervidobacterium sp. Next base: position 60,080 of record NZ_DBOLZL010000023.1, on the reverse strand, counting down.
AAATCACTTTCAACATATTGATACACGACTTCGCCTTGTTCGTTTTCTACGGTAATAACTATATTTTCGAGAATATTGCTATATGCGCTCAGTCCGGGAGAGACTTTTTCAACTTCCTCATTTTCTGTAGACTTTACTATAACTCTTACGGATACGCTTTCTGTGGCTTTTGAATCGAATTGAGCACACCCCATTAGTAACATCATAATCGCAACCAGCAATAAAGCTAAGGTAAGCAAACTACGACAAAGCTTAAACATACCACAACCTCCTCTCTTTATTATTGTTTCACAGAGCCAAGAACACCTTGAACAAACTGTTTCTGCAAAGCAAAGAAGACAACGAGCATTGGTAAGGTTGCAATAACAACCGCCATCATGACAACTCCAAAATCTGGTGTATAACCTGATGCAATACTAGAAATCATAAGAACAATTGTTTTATTTTGTTCACTTTGTATAATGACAAGTGGCCAGAGATATGCATTCCAACTTGTCATGAAAGCATATATAGCTGCTGCCGCATATGCAGACTTCATGGATGGCAAAACTATCGAGAAAAATATTCTCAATTCGTTTGCACCGTCAACTCGTGCCGCCATTATAATCTCTTTCGGATACTGCTTGAAACTTTGTCTGAAGAAAAATGTTAGAAATACAGAAGGAATCATCGGTAGTATGACACCCCAATGAGAGTCTATAAGGTTGAAAAAATACATAAGTCTGAAAAGTGGAACCATTAGGGCAGCGAATGGAATCATCATAGTAAGTAAGAGAGCAGAATACACCTTGTTGCGTGATTTTGAAGCGTATATTTCAAAACCATATCCGGCCATCGATGAGACAATAATTGAAAATACCACAACGAAGAGCGATATCTTTGTTGAGTTTAGAAGGATTCTTCCTAAGTTGTAGTTCTCCCACAGATTTTTCAGATTGTTCAAGAATTCCCTCCCAAAAGTGAGTTTTCCTTTTAGAACATCAACGGAACTGTTGGTGCTTCCAACGATCATCCAGTAAAACGGAAAAACAGATATGAAAGCCGAAACTGTAAGAAAGAAGTATATAAGAGTGTATCTTAATTTTCTGCTCATTCTTTCTCACCCGCCACTTTAAACTGAATAGTAGCAAGAACTGCGGCAATCATAACTATAACATACGAAATAGCTGAAGCATAACCAAAGTTTGGAGAGTATTTGAAACACACGTTGTATATATAGACAGAAGGAGTTAGAAGTGAATTCCCTGGTCCAACACTTGAACCTGTTACAACACCAGCTGCTAAATTCATCGGTTCGTCGAAAAGTTGCAAAGTGCCTATCGTAGATGTAATTGTTGTGAAAAGTATAATGGGTTTTAGCAAGGGAATTGTAATTTTGAAAAACTGCACAGTTTTTGTTGCGCCATCAATTTCGGCTGCTTCGTAAACCTCTATTGGTATATTTTGTAGCCCAGCTAAGTAGAACATCATGTTGTAACCTGTCCATCTCCAGGTCAAAGCTATTATCAGGGTCACTTTTGCCCAAAAAGGATCAAGCAACCATCTTATCGGCTCCTTTATAAGGCCGATAGTTATAAGCACATGGTTCACAAGACCATCGTTACTGAACATTACTCTGAAAATTACCGTGTAAGCGACTAAAGAAGTAACAGCAGGAAGAAAAAGTGCTGTCCGGTAAATACCTTTGAATCTTATTTTAGGGTCATTCAGTAAAGTTGCGAAAATCAAAGCAAGGAAGAGCATAATTGGAACTTGAATCACTAGGATTGTTAGGATATTTTTCAGAGAAAGAAGAAAGTATGTATCCTTAAAAAGCTTTATGTAGTTGCCAAATCCTACAAAGGTCTTTAAGAAACCTCTCGTTGAAAAGGTAGATAGATAGATAGAATACACAATGGGGTAAAAGACAAATAAAACTACACCTATCAACATGACACTAATGAATATCCATCCCCATTTATCCCAAACAGATTCTAACCCTTTTCTTTTATGGCTTCTTGGCATTTTTTCATTCCTCCTTGATATCTTTGAGGGGGTATTAAAAAAACGGGAAGGTCCGGAGACCTTCCCGGAAGAAATGCAAAAAATCACCTAATTGAGTTCAGAAATTGTTGTTCTGCTTTCTTCAGAGCTTCGTCTATAGAAAGCTTCCCACTGTAAACATCGGGCATAACACTCATAATTGCAGCGTCAGCTTCATAAGTGTAAACGCCGAAGTCCACTGGTGGTATCTTCTTCATCCATTCTGAGAAAAGTTGGAAGACTTGTTGGTTACCAAAGAACGGATCTTTTGCTTTGTAAGCAGAACCACCTTGAGCTGGTAACCATGTGCCAACTGCTCCGCGCTCGACTAATATCTTTTGATAGAAATTGGCATCACGTGCGTATATCTTCTTCAAGAAGTCGATAGCAACATCTCTATATTTGCTGTTTTGCAATACATACCAGCTTGAACCACCGAGGTTTGATGCGTTAACGGATTCCTTAAGGTTCATTCTTGGCACAGGTGCAACTCTCCATTTACCTGCCTGACTCTTTTCAGCTTTAATGGAACCAATAATCCATACACCGGTTACAACAGCCGCGACTTCGCCTCTGTTAAATGCACCTACCCATTCGTTCCAACCTGAAACTTCCTTTGCAATGCCGGAATCTTTAATTTCCTTATAAAGCCTAACTGCTTCCTTTAAAACGGGATTATTTGCAATATATGGCTTTCCGGATTTGTCAAAGTACCAGCTCCCAGCCGATTGCAAGAGTATTCTCATCAAACCTCCATCGTATGGGTCTGCTGCGATCATATATTTTCCTGTCTTTTCTTTAACAACTTTTCCAATTTCAATGAACCTATCCCATGTGATGTTTTCGAGGTCAGATGGTTTGAACCCAGCTTGCTCGATGTAGTCTACTCTGTAGAAAAATCCTGCAACACCTGAGTCAAATGGAACACCGTAAACTTTGTTGTTTAGAGTCATGAGTTTTACTTTGTATGGAGCGAATTCTGACCATGTGAAGTGTTTTGTTAAATCAGCAAATGCCCCAGGGTATGATTGTAGGTATTTTTGCGCGTTGTAATCTTCGATAAGTACTATTTCAGGGAGTCCCGTTTTCACACCAGATGCGAGTATCGTATTCAGTTTTTGTTCTACATCTGCTTTTGCCATGTTTACAATCTCAAACTCGACATTTGGGTTGATTTTCTTGTACCTCGCTGCAGCTTCTTGCATAATTGGAATGTTGAAGTTTGGATCCCAAGCCCAGATGGTTATCTTTGCCTTCTCAGCATATAACAGAGCCGCCACACCAATCAAAAGAACAACTAAAATCCTAACGAACATCCTCTTCATACTTTCACCTCCTCAAAGGTTTGGAAATACTTGTGAATACGCTGACACACCTTTTGTGAAATGTGATGAACTTTTTCAAGCATGCTTGTTCTCTACTGAACTGTAAGTCTGGTAACGTTACCGAAATTTCCTACCAAAATTTTACCAAAACAGCCCATGAAAATCGCAATGCGAATAACAGCTGAAAAGTATCACTTTTACCAGAAATACCTTAGTATTATTAGTCATACTTTTTCATTGTTAGATTTTCTCGCTTAATCTCTTTGAAAAAGATTAAACCCGATAAGGAACCGGGATGTGATATAATATGCTTGAAAAACATTTTATAAAAGGACGTGCGATAATGAATGCTATGGTTGTGACACCTGTTACAGATGTTCGTGCGGAACGAAGATTCAAAAGTGAAAGGATTCATCAGCTTGTTTTTGGAGAGATTGTAGAAGTTGTGGAAGATGTCCGAAGCTTGGAAAAATTTGACTACATCTTGGTACGAGATGTAAGACTTGACTATAAAGGTTACGTGAATAAAAATACCCTGCATTTTATGAGTGAAGAGGAATATGAGCAAATTAAAAACTCCAAAATTATAAAAGTTTCCGTACCGTTTTGTAGGGTAAGCGGTACTGTGAGTTTTTTACTTCCATTTGGGAGCAGACTATACACTAAAAACGGAAAAGATTTTTTCCTGCCGAATGGATTCATTTATAACGTAGTTGATGAACCAAATGAGAGTTTCAACTCCGTCGTTGAACTGGCACTCCAGATGATTGGAGTTCCGTATCTTTGGGGTGGAACATCTTCTTATGGTTTTGACTGCTCCGGTTTTGTCAATAGGCTTTATGATGTTGCATTGAATATCGACATACCAAGGGATGCAGGGGACCAGGAAAATAGATACCCACAGATTGCAACAATCGATGAATATGAAAAACTAATGCCTGGTGATTTGCTTTACATGCAAGGACATGTAATGATGTACATCGGGGACGGGAAAATTGTGCATGCAAATGGTCATAACATGTGTGTGTCTATAACTGATTTGAATGATGATGAGTATGGGAAGTATTTAAAATCACAGATTAGGAAGGTTTGCAGAGTTAGCTCAACATGATAAAATTAACATCAAGAAATAAACTGGAGGTGGCGTTATGGGAAAATACGAAATGGATTTTGAAAAATATAGAAAAGCTGTCGAAAAGGTCATCCAAAGGTTTGCAGACAGAGGATGGGAAGAAATCAGGGTTGAAGAGATTTGGTTTGAAACCTCACTTCCTATTGATTTGATACTTGAAGTTATTAATCAAGGTGTTTTAATACCGCCCGAAGTTAACTCTATTACATACGGAGGGAAGGTCATATGGAAAAAGGGGGAACAGGAAATCTAAAGTTTTTCTTTCTATTGCCCTTGTTTTTATTTTGTTTATCATATACTACTTCGGCTTTTGCTTTAGAATTTTCTTTGGCAAGTAGCTATAGCTTTGGTAGCAACCTTTTTTTGTTGTACAACGAAAGGGAAATTATCAACAAGTCCTCCTTCTGGACTTTTGATGTTGGTATCTTTCATCTGTCTGATGTTTTTGAATTCAAAGCTTCGATGCTTGCAAAAAATGATAGTGTCTTTAACGATCCATTTTCTGAGTCATACTATGCAGGGTTTTATTTCGATTTCAAAGAAGGTTCGATATCTTTTAGAAATAATGTTTTTTCAGTTACGTTAGGTAGAACACACTTGGGAGATGTTGTTCTTAGTCCATATTCGCTTTTTATTTCATCTGTCAATATGCCGAGGAATACAATAGAAATCTCGTACGATGATGGGAAGTTCATCTACATAACAAGGTGGACACAGCTGTGTGAACTAAAATTTGGAGCAGATGAACGCGAAAGATTAAAAAGCTCGAACTACAAAGTCTACGCTTTGAAGGTTGGGAAGCTCAGATTCGGATACGAAGATGTAGCTGTGTACGTTGGACAAAACTTTAACTTTGAGTATTTCGCGAATCCAGTTCCTTCATTTTTCATACAATATGTAAACGATGCTGGGAGACCTTATCCAGAAGGCGTTGGGGAAACGAATTATATTAGTGGATTCTTCTTAGATTACACAGATATTGACAGGTATTACTATATTCAAGTTCTCGTCGATGATATAAACATGAATAGATTCATCCATCCGGAAAGTTACCAGAATCCGGACAAGATTGCTTGGTCACTGGGGTTGGTTCAAAAAACAAATATAGGAACATTTAGCTTTTATCATGCTGGAGCAACGAAGTATACATTCCAACCATCAGCAGAATCTGGAAACCAAATGTTCTATGGATATACGTATTATCCTTATTTTGTTTACACTAGGGATGGAAAGAACGTAGTATTACCGTTTGAACTGTTATACGCAGGGTACAAATATGGGGAAAACAACCTGGCGTTTATGGTGAATTACATACCAAGTTTTATCCCTGGCTTCAACGCAAATTTTGAATTCGTTATTCTTGGTGAAAGGTCGCCTGTTAACGCATGGAACGATAGAACAACATATTTACCAGGAACGCATCTGCTCGATGATCCGGTAAAAGAATATAGGGCAATTGGGACGATTTCCTATTCCGGAGGCATTTCAAGAAATCTTAAATTCTGGGCTTCTGTCAGCGCAGGTTTTATTTGGAATGCATCAACACTTGTTGAAGTTAGTAGTGATAATGTAAGAAAGCCACTTTTAAGACCGCAAGAAGGAAACAACCTGCCGTTCTTCTCAGGTAACTTTGGGGTTTCTTTCAGGAAATCTTTCTAAGATTAGAATTAAAAGTGAGGGAAAAGTTTTGATAAAGCAAGCATTTAATGCGGTGGTTCCTTCGTTTATAATGATGTTTGTTGGTTACATCTACGGTAAGTTGTTTAAAGATGATATATCGCTGTTCAATAAAATTGCTACTTGGTTGATGGCACCTATTGTAACTTTTGCTTTCATGAATGACTACATTCCTACTGCTGGTGTGCTCTTGCGTTATGGAATTGGCTTTTCCGTGATGTTTGCTATATCGTTCTTGATTTCGAGGTTGCATAAAGAAGACAGGGAGATATTCTTCACGGGAAATGTGTATGTGAACTCTGGCTACCTTGGTTATCCGGTACTAATGGCACTTTGGGGAGAAAAAGCACTTGCGCTTGGTGTGGTTTACTCATTTGTAAATGTACTTGTAGGTAGCACCTTACTTCCAGCGCTTATCAGGGGCAAGCTTGAGTTAAGAAACATTTTGAAGCTTCCTTTCCTCTATGCTATCATCTTGGGTTGGGGATTTGGAATAGCGGGAATTTCGTATAAACAACTTCCTGGAGGAGTTCTTACGGCTTTTAACTGGCTCAAAGAAATGGCGATACCATTTTTACTATTACAAGTTGGACTTGGTATCTCGAGAATCAAATTTGAGACTTCGGAAATAAAGGGTTACAGCCTGGTAATTGTTGAACGACTTTTGTTAATTCCTCTGATGTTGCTACCAATAACGTTCTTTTTTGAACCACTTGAAGCAAAAGTATTCCTTCTTGAATGTGCTATGCCTATAGGTGTCAACAGTGTTGTGGTTATAGGTGCTTTTAAAAAGGAACTTGTTCCGAAAGCAGGAATGAGTGTTGCACTTACAACTCTCTTTTCTTTAGTGACTCTTCCACTTTGGGCGTATGTGATTGAGAGAATCTTTGGTTGAGTTTAAATTGTAGAGTATTATAAATTCGAAGGGAGGAACCTGATGTGTACTTGCAGGACGTGATAAAGACCCTTGATGAATTTTGGGCAAGCCAAGGTTGTTTTATTGAACAACCCTACGACATGGAAATGGGAGCTGGAACATTCCATACGTCAACCTTCTTTGGCGTATTGAGGAAAAGACCTTGGAATGTTGCTTTTGTGCAACCGAGCCGAAGACCCACTGATGGTAGATACGGGGAAAATCCAAATAGAATGCAAAGATTTTATCAGTATCAAGTAATACTTAAACCACATCCGGAAAGGTCTCAAGAGCTTTATTTGGAATCGTTAAAAGCACTCGGAATAGACCCAAAAGAGCACGATATACGCTTTGTTGAAGATAACTGGGAATCGCCAACGCTGGGTGCATGGGGAATTGGATGGGAAGTTTGGCTTGATGGTATGGAGATTACTCAATTTACGTACTTCCAACAAGTCGGAGGAATTTCCTTAACGGAAATCCCTTTGGAAATCACATATGGTGTAGAAAGAATAGCAATGTATCTGCAGGGTGTCGATAACGTTTATGATGTAATGTGGAACAAAGATGTTAGATACGGAGAACTTTTCAAAGAAAACGAAAGGCAATTTTCTATCTACAACTTTGAAGAAGCCAACACAGATGCGCTCTTTACGCTTTACGATATATACAGAAAAGAGTTTGAGAGATTAATAGAAAAAGGTTTGCTCTTCCCTGCGTATGAACAGTTGCTTAAGTGTTCGCATACATTCAACTTGCTTGATGCACGAAATGCGATAAGTGTTGCACAAAGGCAGACATTTATAAGAGACATAAGAGCTATGGCAAGTAAATGTGCAAAGGCATTTGTTGAAGCGGAGGGTGGTAAAAATGAGTGAATTCCTTTTTGAAATAGGAGTTGAAGAGCTCCCCACAACGGAAGTGCCCGTGATAATTCAACAACTTTCTGAGAAGGTGCCAGATACATTAAAGAATGAAGGAGTTCAATTCGAAAAGTTCGAAGTCTTTGTGGCTCCAAGAAGATTCGGATTTGTCTTGGATGGTCTTTCTGACACCACTCCGGACAAAGTTGTTGAAAAGAAAGGTCCAGCGGTGAATGTGGCATATGATAAAGACGGACAACCTACAAAGGCGTTGCTTGGCTTTTTGAAATCGAACGAATCAACGCTTGAAGATGTCAAAATAGTAGAGAACTATGTCTACATAACGAAAATACAAAAAGGTATAAAGACAGAGGACGTCTTGAAGAAGGTTGTACCTCAGATAATTTATGGTTTGAAATTCAGAAAACCTATGAAATGGGGAGACGGAAAGTACGAATTTGTAAGAATACCTCACCATGTTTTGGCTGTTTACAATGGACGAATTCTTGATATTGAAATTTTCGGGTTGAAATCATCGAACAAAACCGTTGGACATCGTTTCGTTAAAGACGACTACTTTGAAGTAAATTCCTACAAGGATTACTTGGAGAAGATGAACAGTTATTATGTCATTCCACAAATTGAAAAGCGAAGAGAATTCATCGTAAAACAACTCGAAGAGTTTGAAAAACAGGGGTTCGAAGTTGACAAAGATGTGTCTTTAATAGAGGAAGTTGCAATACTAACAGAATACCCAAAGATGATACAGGGTGAGTTTACAGAAAAATATCTAGAGCTTCCAGAAGAATTGATTAGAACAACGATTAAACACCATCAAAGGTCTTTCACAGTAAAGAGAAATGGAAAGATAACCAATTTATTCTTGGCATTCATCGACATGCCGGAAGATGTAAAAGGTAACGCAAGGAAAGGTTACGAAAGGGTTATCAATGCTCGATTAGAAGATGCCAGATACTACTACGACAAAGACATAAGAGTTCCGCTTGAAAAATTCAACGAGAAACTCAAAGAAATGGTGTTTCAAAAGGAGCTTGGAACGTTGTACGATAAGGTAAAAAGGATAGAAAAACTCTCACAACATATAATTGAGATTTTGGGATTGGAAAAGAAAAGTGGTACAATACTAAGGACAGCAGGGCTATGTAAGGCAGACATCGGTTCACACGTTGTGTACGAATTTCCGGAACTGCAAGGTATAATGGGTAGAATCTATGCTCTTAAAGATGGCGAACCAAAAGATGTCGCATGGGGGATTGAAGAACATTATTCTAACAATCCAACAACCATCGAAGGTGCAGTTGTGGGTATTGCGGATAGGATAGACACTGTTGTTGGGAATTTTGTGATTGGAAATTTACCAAGCGGCTCAAAAGACCCATACGGACTAAGAAGTAAGGTCGATGATATTTACTCAATCGTGGAAAAGTTCTCTTGGGATTTGGATCTGAAACCAATCATATTTGCAGCATGCGAAGAGCTAAATAAAGAATTGCCAACTGGACTTTTTGAATTTTTTGAAAACAGATTCGAACTTTATAACACTCGTTTGAGATACGATATCGCGCGTGCAGTTAGAGAACTTTGGAACAGACCCTTGAGAGGCATTCTTTCAGCACAGGCGATTATGGAATTAGTCGGGACCGATGAGTTTGAACATCTTTTGGTTGGGTTCGAGAGGGTCCATAATATAAGCAAAAAGCATGACTCTAATTATTTTGATTCCGCAAAATTCATTCAGGATGAAGAAAAAGAATTGTTCGAAAAATATCTTGAAGTAAAACCAGTGGTTATCGATTACATCAAACATCTCAACTACAAAGATGCTTTGAGAAAGATAACAGAACTCAGACCATTTATAGACAAGTACTTTGATAAAGTATTTGTAATGGTTGAAGAAGAAGATATAAGGCTTAACAGACTTGGATTTCTAAAAACAATCGATGAACTGTTCTCAGAGTTTGGGGACCTCACTTTGATTGAAAAAAAGCTCCAAGCTTGATACAAAATTTTGAGGAAAAGGGGTGAAAACGATGAAGAAACTTATATTTATCTTCTTGGTCACTGCTACTGTCTTTGCCTATGCTCATGGGGGCTATGCGGCTCAGTTATTGAATGTTTCAAAACCTTCGAGTGTAGTTGCTCAGCCTTATATGTTCAGGGCTACGCTTGTTCCTGGGAGCTCGGAAGGAGTTTATACTTTAGGGGTTGAGGGATACTTGAACATTTTTGGACTCAACTTCTCAGTTGGCACAACCTTTGAGTATCCAAACTTTGAACTAAATCAACCAGTATACGTGGGTTTGGGGATTTCTACGGGCGGATTATTCGTTGCACTCAGTTCAAATGTTCCCAGTTTTGAGCAGATTTCAGATTTGAGTGCATACGAAACACCAACTGTTGCATTTGGAGTTGCGAGCTACAAAAAGACGTCTTTCTTGTTCGCTTCGTGGTCACGGTTTGAACTTTCGTATGAAAACAGGGGAGTTTTCAAAAAACAAGACGGCCAGTTTGTTTTGAATGATTCTTTGGATTGGTTAAATGCCACTGTTAATTTTAAAGTTGAATCTTGCGATGTCGGTTACTTCCTATTTAGATTCACAGTTCCAAGCTTAAAGGATGTTGTGGAAGGTTCGTTTACCTACACCTGGGAACTTGCATTGCCAGTGAGTATGATTTACGTATATGTTGGACAACCGGATAACAATAACTGGGTGCTTGGATTAGGCATTGCAAATTCTTTCTTTAATGCCATCGGAAAATATGATATACAAACCGGACAAGTTGCTTGGATGGTTTCTGCGCAGATGTAATACTAAATAAGACATTTTAAATTCTTGTTTTTCTGATTTTATAACATGGGGAGGGATGTGGTATGAAAAGGGTTGCTGTGCTAGTTTTACTTATTGCTATGGTGATGGTTGTAACACTGAGTTTTGCACAAAGCTTAACGCAGATTAAGAAGAGAGGAAAACTAATTGTAGGCACTGAACCAACGTTTCCACCATTTGAGTTCGTTGATGAGAAAAACCAAGTTGTCGGTTTTGATATAGACATCGCTAACGAACTGGCAAAAAGGCTCGGCGTCAAGCTTGAAGTTGTGAACCTACCATTTGATAGTTTAATTCCAGCTCTATTGCAAGGGAAGATTGACTTAATCATCGCAGGTATGACCATCACTGAAGAGAGGGCAAAAGTTGTTGATTTTTCAAAACCTTATTTCGAGGCAAACCAAGCGATAGTTGTAAGAAAGGACGGAAAATTCGAACCAAAGAAGTTAGAGGAACTTGTTGGTAAAAAGGTGGCAGTCCAGCTTGGAACTACAGGTGATTTGGTTGTTAGCGAAATTGACGGAATTCAAGTTGTTAGGTTCCAAAAATTCACTGATGCGTTTTTGGAATTGCAAAACGGCCGTGTTGATGCAGTAGTACTTGACGAAGCACCTGCAAAAGCTTACGTAAAGAAATTCCCAAAGTTCTTGATTAGTGCTGTTATAGATACTGGTGAGACCTACGGAATTGCAGTCAAAAAAGGGAACAAGGAATTGTTGAACTTTGTTAATCAAACACTTGATATTTTAAAAGGTTCAGGAACGTATAACAAGTTGATTCAGAAGTGGTTTGAGTAATTCGCATAAAACCCCCTTTATGTATTCACATAAAGGGGGTTCTTTATTTTTTTAATTTTTTCGATACCTAAGATACTGTTAGAGTCTTTATATGGGAGGGAAAGTTGTGGAAGCGTTGACGGAGTTATTGAAAAGTTTTCCGTTTCTTTTCGTTGGTGCATGGGAAACACTTAAACTTACCGCTTTTTCCGTTGGTATAGGATTAATCCTGGGAACTTTCATTGGTATGGGAAGGTTATCTAAGATAAAACTAATAAATTATCCTTGTACTGCATATGTAGAGTTTTTGCGTGGAACCCCATTGCTCGTTCAGATATCAATTATCTATTTTGGTTTACCACAACTGGGAATACAACTAGCACCATATCCAGCAGCAATAACAGCACTCGGATTAAACAGCGGCGCATATATTGCTGAAATCGTTCGTGCAGGTATTCAGTCAATTCCAAGGGGTCAGTACGAAGCTGCGCGTTCATTGGGATTAACTCACTGGCAAACGATGAGGTACATAATCCTTCCACAGGCTTTTAGGAACATTTTACCAGCACTTGGTAACGAATTCATAACCCTAACAAAGGATAGTTCCCTTGCATCTGTTATAGGTGTTTCTGAATTGATGAGAAGTGGCCAATTTATAATATCTCGAACATTTCAAACATTTTCTATCTACTTTGGGATAGCGTTCATATACTTTGTCATGACATTCGTCATCTCCCGCATAGTTAGATATATTGAAAGGAGGATGGCTACAGCATGAGTAATAACAATGAAGTAATTAATGAAGTGAGCAAGTTAAATAATAGCTCGGAAAAAATTATCATTAAGATAGAGAACTTGGTGAAACGTTTTGGAAAACTTGAGGTTTTGAAAGGAATAAACCTACGAGTAAAAAAAGGAGAAACAATTGTTATCATCGGTCCCAGTGGCGGAGGAAAAAGCACACTTTTGAGATGTATAAACAAACTCGAAGAATATCAAGGTGGTAAGATATACTTAGATGGTGTGGATGTTAATGAATACGATGTAAATCAGCTCAGAACAAGAATAGGTATGGTTTTCCAGCAGTTCAACCTCTTTCCTCATATGAACGTATTAGACAATCTAATCCTTGCTCCAACTAAGGTGAAAAAAATGCCAAGAGAACAAGCAATTGAGAAGGCAAAAGTATTACTCAGTAGGGTGGGCCTACTTGACAAAATAGATGCCTACCCGGAGCAACTTTCCGGTGGTCAAAAACAAAGGGTGGCAATTGCAAGAGCATTGATGATGGACCCTGAAATTATGCTTTTTGATGAGCCTACATCTGCACTTGACCCTGAACTCGTTGGCGAGGTTCTTGATGTTATGAAAGACCTCGCACGGAGTGGTATGACCATGCTTGTTGTTACCCATGAAATGGGTTTTGCCCGTGATGTGGCTGACCGTATAGTGTTTATTTCTCAAGGTGTCGTTGAGGAGGAAGGAACACCAGAAGAGATTTTGAGAAATCCTAAGAAACCAAGAACACGCGAATTTCTAAGAAGAATACTAGAGTAGCTTCATGCATCTTTTTTAAATATTCTTAAAGTTTGCTATCAAAGGAGCCCATTGTTTGGGCTCCTTTTTTCATGATGAATCCTTAATTTTACGAGAGGAAATACATTTTTAAATTAAAGTAAGTATGTTGTAATCATATACTTGGTGATAAATAATGGATAGTATTGAGCTTTAAACACCAATATATGTATAATTCTTGTTCTTACAACAGTTTACAACTATGAGGACTTGTAGTAACATTTTACGTGAAAGTCAAACTACAACAAAAGCCTGGGGGGTGAACTTGGTATGAGTATTGTAAAGCAGTTGGAAGAATGGTTAAGTCAGGAACGGACGATTCAGGAATTGAAAGCAAAAGCAAAAGAACTCGGTTTAGCGGTTAAAAAGCAGATGACAAAAAGCGATGTAAGGAAGCTTATCGAAAGGTATATTGAAAGAATGAAAGCTGTCCAACCTGAAGAAGCTGAGCAATCAAGACCGTCCTCGTCTACTTCCTCTGCAGGTCAAGTCCAGACAACATCGCAGCCGATTAAGGAAGATGTATCAATCCCTGATACCTACAACAAAGATAAACTTGTTGCGATGCCTGTCAATCCTTTCTGGATTCACATTTACTGGGACCTAAGTCATGCAAACAGAGAATTTTTGAAATCTCATGAAGTGAAAAAGGTTGTTTTGAGGGTTTACGATGTAACCTTCATAGAGTTTGACGGGACAAACGCACACAGAACATTTGAAGTCGCTATAGATGTGCTTTCTTTAAAGAATTACTATATGAACATCCCAATGCCAGGTGCACATTATCTGGCTGAACTTGGATACTACGATTCAAATGGCAATTACAAATATCTGCTGAGATCTAACCTCTGCCGTGTTCCAGTGAACTCTCCAAGTCAGTCTACAAGGGAAAGATGGTTGGACCTTAGGAAGAGGCGAAGAATTGTTATGCCATCAGAAGGTATGCTAACACCTATCGTAGAAAGAATTAGTGGTTCAGTCCAAGGTTTGGAGCACCTTTTTCGGATTTCGAGTGCTGGAAGCATTAGTGTTATTCGACTTAGTGGGAAGGGGATGTAAGTATGCCTCGAGGACAGATGATGTTTGTTCTTCACGCTCACTTGCCTTACGTTCATCACCCAGAGTATCCGTTTTTCTTGGAAGAGCACTGGTTGTTTGAAGCTATCACGGAGACATACATCCCGTTATTGAGAATGTTCAGAAATTTGGAGCAGGATAAAGTTCCTGTGAAACTCACAATGTCGATAACTCCTCCTTTAATGGAGATGCTTGCTAATTCGAACCTTCAAAATAAATACGAAAAACATTTAGAAAAACTTGTAGAATTGGCTCGCAAGGAAGTTGCTAGAACTGCAAACGAGCATCCACGAAAACACAAAATGGCTCAGTATTACTTGCAACATCTTGAAGATACACTTTACATATTCCGTGAACAATACAAGAAGAATATCCTTAACGGTTTCAAAGAATACATGGCAAGAGGATACTTGGACATTATTACATGCAACGCAACACATGGATATTTACCATTTATGGAACAATATCCACAGGCAATTCGTGCACAATTAGAACAAGCTGTCAAAACATACGAAAGGCACATAGGAGTTAAACCACGCGGTATATGGTTGGCTGAATGTGCCTACTTCCCAGGACTCGATAAATACTTGGCAGAATATGGGCTTGAGTATTTCTTTGTTGATTCACACGCATTCTGGTATGCTGATGAAAGACCAAGGTACGGAGTCTATAGACCCATTGTTACTCCAAATAACGTTTTTGCATTTGCAAGAGACCCGGAAAGCTCTGAACAGGTGTGGAGCGCACAAATTGGGTATCCGGGAGACTCAAGGTACAGGGAATTCTACAGAGATATTGGATTCGATAGAGAATACGAATATATAAGACCTTATATAGACCCAAGTGGGGTTAGGATGAATACAGGTATAAAATACCACAAAATCACTTCGAAAGATACACCTCTTGATAAAAAAGATTATTACGATATCGACGAAGCAAAGGCAACTGCTTACGAACACGCTAAAGACTTCCTAAGAAAGAAAGAAGCCCAGATAGACTACTTATTAAACCTCTTTGAAGGTCTTGAACCAATAATCGTTGCACCATTTGATGCTGAATTATTTGGTCATTGGTGGTACGAAGGACCGTTCTTCTTGGAATACTTTATGAGGGAGGCAGCTAAGAGTCAAAAGCTCAGAGTTGTTAGAGCATGTGATGTTGTTGATTGGATAGAGAAAGTTCAGATACTTACCCCTGCCGCTTCAAGTTGGGGTGCGAACGGTTACAACGAAGTGTGGTTGAATGGAACGAATGATTGGATTTACCCACACCTACATGAAATGGTTGAAAGAATGACAGAAGTTGCAAAAGAGCATGCGGATGAAAGTGACCCATTAAAGATTCGCGTGTTGAATCAGATGGTTAGGGAATTATTGCTCGCACAATCGAGTGACTGGGCGTTTATAATGACCACAAAAACAAGTGTGGAATACGCAGTTAACAGAACCAAAACGCATATTAAACGATTCTTAAACTTGTATGATATGCTAAAGAGTGGTAATATAGATATTGGGGAGTTACAGAGGCTCGAGTACGTGGATGATATATTTCCAGATGCTGATTACAAAATGTACTTAAAAATATAACCTAGTGCAAATTTAACCATTCGGGTCTCTGAAAAAATAATCTCCCCCCGAGATGGTAACAACATCTCGGGGGTTGTGTGTTGAGATAGTGTTTTGGTAATAATAGTGAAAGTTTTATCAATCAAAATCACAGCACACTTCACAAAAGTTCCAAAATCCCGCAAATTCGAAAGGAGGTAAAGAACGTGCCGGAGAAGATATTCGAAATCAGGTGGCATGGAAGAGCTGGTCAGGGTGCAAAAAGTGCATCCCAAATGCTTGCAGAAGCCGCACTTGACATGGGTAAATACGTTCAAGCATTCCCAGAATACGGTGCGGAAAGAACAGGAGCTCCGATGAAAGCCTTCAACAGAATTTCCGACGAACCTATCCTACTACACTGTTCCGTTGAAAAGCCCAACCTTGTTGTTGTTATTGATGACACACTTTTAGGAAACCCAGATATATTAGCAGGAACAACCCCCGAAACGATACTTATAGTGAACACGGTTAAGCCTATCGAATGGATAAGGCAAAAGACAGGATTCCAAGGAAAGATTTGTGTTGTAAAAGCAACGGATATCGCGCTTGAAGAGCTTGGAAGAGGTACACCAAACACGGTTGTTCTTGGTGCAATTGCGAAGGTAACAGGTATTATTGAGCTAAAGTATGTAGAAGATAAGATTAGAGACATGTTCCTTAAAAAATTCGGTGAGGAAGTTGTTCAAAAGAACATTAGGGCACTTCACAGAGGATATGAGGAGGTGACCTGCAGTGCCTGAACTCAAGGGATGGAAGGAAATACCAATTGGTGGTTTAATCGTTGAACCAGGAAATTCAAAACAATACAAAACTGGAACTTGGAGAGTAATGAGACCCGTTTACCAACCAGAAAATTGTATCCACTGCATGCAATGCTGGTTGTATTGTCCGGATCAGGCAATAGTAGTTGAAATTGTTGATGGAAAACCAAAGATGAGAGGTTACAACTACTACTATTGTAAAGGTTGCGGCCTGTGTGCAAATGTTTGTCCAAAAAGTACAGATCCAAAGACAAAACAACCTGCTCCAGAAGACAAGAGAGCTATAGTCATGAAACCAGAAACAGAATTTGCTGAAGAGTAAGGAGGTGCGAAAATGCCTTTAAAACAAGCAATTACAGGTGCGGAAGCGATAGCTTACGCAATGAAACAAATAAATCCAGATGTTGTTGCTGCATATCCAATTACGCCACAGACACCCGTTGTCGAGTATTTTGCCAAATACGTGGCTGATGGTGTTGTTGATACCGAAATGATTCCTGTTGAAAGTGAACACTCAGCGATGAGTGCTGTTGTTGGTGCAGCAGCTGCAGGTGCAAGGGCATTCACGGCAACCGCTGCTGTTGGTCTAGCACTTATGCACGAAGTCGTATTTATTGCCGCCTCTTTGAGACTTCCAATAGTTATGGCAGTTGCCAACAGAGCACTTTCTGGTCCAATCAACATCCACTGTGATCACAGTGATGCAATGGCAGAAAGAGACAGTGGCTGGATTCAACTTTGGGCAGAAAATGCTCAGGAGGCATACGACTTTACAATAATGGCTTACAGAATAGCAGAACATCCAGATGTTAGACTTCCTGTTATGGTCAATTTCGATGGATTCATAATCTCCCACGGTGTTGAAGTAGTTGAAACACTTGATGATGACGTAGTCAAAAACTTCGTTGGAAAACCCATCAAAATGTATCCATTACTTGATACATCCAAACCAGTAACATACGGTCCACTTGACCTTTATGACTATTACTTTGAACACAAGAGACAACAGATAGAAGCAATGAAACACGTTCCGAGAGTATTCAAAGAAGTTGCGGAAGAATTTGCAAAGATTTCTGGAAGAAAATACGACCTTCTTGACGAATTCATGGTAGACGACGCTGAATATATAATGGTTGCCCTTGGCTCAACAGCCGGAACAATTAAACACACAATAAAGGAACTTAGGGCAGAAGGTAAGAAAGTAGGTCTTGTAAAGCCATGGGTCTTCAGACCTTTTGTAAAATCCGAATTCCAGAGAGTGCTTAATGCAAGAAAAGGTGTTGTTGTTCTTGACAGGTCTGCATCCTTCGGTGCAGAGGCTCCACTTTACGAGGCAGTAAAATCAGCGCTCTATGAAGTTGCAGTAAGACCACAGATTGGTAGCTATGTTTACGGTCTTGGTGGAAGAGACATAACACCAGAACACATCAGACAGGCATTTGAAGATGCCTTCAAAGGCAACTTAATAGCTGATGAAGAAAGATACCTTGGATTAAGAGAATAAGGAGGTGTAATAGATGCCACTAAATGCTATAGAACTTGCTAAGATGTTTCATGATAAAAATCCTGGAATAACACAAGGTCACAGAATGTGTCCAGGATGTGCAGCCCCAAATGTTGTAAGATTTGCCCTTATGACAGCTATCGCAAAAGGATACGAACCTATTGTTGGTCTTGCAACTGGTTGTTTGGAAGTTTCTACAACCATTTATCCTTACACATCTTGGAATGTTCCATACATTCACAACGCGTTTGAAAACGTTGCTGCAACAATTAGTGGTGTAGAAACAGCTTACAGAGCTCTTGTTAAAAAGGGTGAAATTGATAAAGATAAGAAATATGCATTCTTTGCATTCGGTGGAGACGGTGGAACTTACGATATAGGATTGCAATCACTCTCCGGAGCAGTTGAAAGAGGCCACAAATTTATTTACATCGTCTATGACAACGAAGGATACATGAATACTGGTAACCAAAGGTCAGGTGCAACACCTCCAGGTTCAGACACAACAACAGCTCCTGTTGGAAAGAAACTTCCTGGAAAACTACAGCTTAAAAAGAACCTTGTCGAGATAATGGCAGCACACGAGAATGTATACGTTGCGACAGTTTCCATTGCTGAACCTATAGATTTTATGAAGAAAATAGAAAAAGCACTTGAATTCGATGGACCATCGTTCATAGCAGCTTACTCACCTTGTGTAAGATTTTGGCGAGTTGCAGATGACAAATCTGTCGAGGTTAGTAAACTCGCAATAGAAACACTCTACTGGCCACTTTACGAAGTTGAAAGAGGAGTGTATCGTGTAACAAAGAAAATCACAAATCCAAAACCAGTGGCGGAATATATTAAATCTCAAGGAAGGTTCAAACCACTTCTTTCAAGACCAGACGCGCAAGAGATAATAGATGAGCTCCAAGAATACGTAAATAGAAGGTATGAAAGACTCCTGGCATTAGAAGAAGCAACTAAAGACAAACCAATTAGATAACGATTATCAAAAAGGCTCCGGTTTTTCCGGAGCCTTTTTATCAGGTTACTTTGATTAATCTTCTATTCACTTGCTTTATCGAGAGGCTTTTGACTTGTCGCCTTTGAAATAAGATACATTTTGCATTCTCCACTCTGTTTTTTAGAGGTTAAAACCGTTAATATATCTCCACCTTGCAGTATTAGTTTGCCGTTAGGAATGATTTCTGCACTCCCTCTCTTTACTAACACTACTAAACAACCTTTAGGCCATTGGAAATCTTTAATCATAACACCATCCAATTCAGAACCTGTGTTTACGGGGATTTCTATCAAAGTTTTCTCGTCGTAATGGTAATCTTGTTCTGGTGATTCTTCATGTTTTTCTGGCCTTGCATTTTTCACCAACATTCTTTTTAAAAGCGATTCGTATATTGGTTCCTCACGCATTAATTCAGCAGTGAAGTACGAGCTAAATGCCACAACAGACAGCTCCAAAATGTGGTTAAAAGAGCCAACCATCTCCGTTATTAACACTATACCCGTAATAGGTGCTCTTACAACTGAAGTAAAATATCCAACCATACCAAGGACTATAAAATTCGCTTTATACCCCGGTAGCGGTGAAATAGCAGTTAACGTGTTATAAACCACATCTCCAAGAAGTGCCCCAATTGCCAACATTGGAAGAAAAATACCACCTGGTGCAGATGTAGCATAACTTAGTACTGTAAGTAGGAATTTAAAAATCAATAGAACTAATAACATTCCTATTGTTTTTCTTTCATAATATATTTCTAAAATGAGTTCATGCCCACCACCTAATACTTCCGGAAACCAAAAAAGCAGGAAAATACATAACAGTGAAACAAGGAACACTTTCAATTTAATATTATCAAGCAAGCTGGAAATTTTAAGAAGTGCTCGACTGAAAATCACTCCGAATATCCCTGCCAACACGCCGAGTAACAGTAATAACAAGTAGTGTCTAAGCTCAATTGGTTGGATCAACGTAAATGAAAGAGCGGGATTTAATCCAAATACAGTTTTTGAAACAAAATCGGCAATAATTGCAGCAACCATAGAAACTATTAAAACAGATGAAGAAAAGCTCTTATGTAATTCTTCTAGTGCAAACACCACACCTGCTAACGGTGCGTTGAAAGCGGCAGCCAATCCTGCACTTGCACCTGCAGTGATTAAATACTTTTCTTCTATTTTGTTTGCTTTCCATAGTTTGCTAACCGCCATTCCAATAGTTCCACCTAATTGTATAGAGGGACCCTCTCTACCTAATGAAAAACCATTCACTATAGCTAAGATTCCACCTACAAACTTTTTGAAAAGAACGCTAAATGGATTGTAATCAAACTGTCTTAGTATTTTTCCCCTTATCTGTGGGATACCACTACCGCTACTCATTGGTTCTGATTTTACAAGCTTAGTGATGACTAAGGAGTTAATAAAAACCATTCCAAAGAGTAAAATCAAAAACTTTGGTTCATTTAACACCAGTTTGCGGATATTTTCTCGCAAAATATCTGCATTATGTATTCCTATTCTGTAAGATATTACAACCAGCCCGCTAAGAAATCCAACAAACGCTCCTTTAAGAACAAGCTTGTTTTTCATGGAGCTAATTCCAAGAAACATTTCTGTTATGGATTCTCTGTGAGATTTTGGTTCTTTAGTTTGGTTATCCATAGGTTCTAACCACCCGTTGAATTTGGGATAATGTATGTTCACAATACTTTGCAGACAAGCAAGTCACTGCTTTGATATATTAAGTGCGAATATGCAAAACAACCCGCCTCACAACTTGTCTTGTAAAATGAACAGGATGAGCACTGTTTTGGGACTATGTATTGAGGATCATAGTTGTACCAAATTTCCTTAAATGGTTTTTCATTTATGTTCCCCATATAGAATTCTGGGCTGTATCTGAAATGGCCGCACGGAACAACGGTTCCGTCAACTAAGATAGATGCATGTGTTTTTCCTGCAGTACACTCTCCACCGAAGATATTCTCTTCGATAAATAACTGTACACCTCCATTGTATTCTTCCAGCTTTTTGGCAACATATTGAATTTGTTCCTTTGTTGGCATCAATAAGTCTTTGTGCAAAAGTCCTCTTCCTACAGGAACGAAACGGTCGACGTATAAGTGTGTTCCCAATCTTTCAGCAAGTCTAAGCATATCATCTATGTATTTATAGTTCAAGGCATTCACAACGAAGAGAATAGTAACATCAAAACCTTCGTTGAGCAAATTTAGCATCCCATTCATCGTTTTATCAAAAGTTCCCTTTCCGCGAATCTTTTCATGGATTTCCGGGATTGGACCATCGAGTGAGACGCCAATTAGCAAGTTTGGGCAAGCCTGCTTAAGCTTTCTTGCTACTTCTTTTGTTACAAGCGAGGCGTTGGTGTTCATCATCATTTGCAACCCTTTTTTATAACCATACGAAAGTATTTCGTAGATATCCGAACGAACAAGTGGTTCCCCACCAACAATGTCAAGTAACTCTGCGTTGGTTTCAACAAGCTGGTCTATAGCGCTCTTCACTTGCTCAGTTGAAAGTTCATTCTTTGACTTTGGACCAGCGTTACAATAGCAGTGGATACATTGATAATTACAAGCTGTTGTAATCTCGAACTCAATATTATGTGGTCTTTCTCGAGTCATATAGAGCCCCCTTTCGGAAAGATTTTATTGACTTTCTAAATCACATTTTAGCAAATCAGACAATTTTCAACAAGCTAATTACGATTACAATTCATTGACAGGGAGTTGATATAGCGATACTATAATATAGTTTAAAGTAGTAGCAAGTTCAACATTGCAGGAGGCGTTAGGTTATAAACAAAAGATACGTAAGAAGTTTTGATGTTTATATAAGCGAAATAGGATTTGGTGGCTGGCAGTTAGCTAATCCCCTTTGGGGGTTTATGACCTACGAAGAAGGCGTAGAACTTGTAAGGACAGCACATGAAAGAGGTATCAACTTCTTTGACACAGCTCCAGGTTATTCCAATGGTTTAAGCGAAAGAATCATCGGTGAAGCTTTAAAGGATGTTCGGGAAAATGTTTTTATCAACACAAAATTCGGTCACAACCACTTGGGTGAAACAGATTTTAGTGAAGAGGCGATAGAAAGGTCGATAAACGAGAGTTTGGAAAGGCTCCAAACAACGTACATCGATAGTGTGATTCTTCACAATCCACCTCGAGAAATTCTGGAAGGCAAAACAAAGCATGAAGAAGAATTTCAAAGGATTAAACGCATGGGAAAAATACGCGGCTACGGAGTAAGCATAGACACTCTTGAAGAACTTGAATTAGTTCTGAACAACTGGGATGTTGATGTTATTGAAATTCTTTTCAATATAATTCACCAATCACCGAAATATCTCTTTGACAAAGTGAAGGAAAGAGGAATTCTCTTAGCAGTCAAAGTGCCTTTGGATTCAGGTTGGTTGACAGGTAAATACAATTCAAATAGTAAATTCGAAGTTATACGTGCACGTTGGAGTCAAGATGTCATTTTAAAAAAGGCAATGATAGTTGAAAAAATCAAAGCTATTGTCAAAGATGAGGATTTAGTTAAATACGCTATTGGGTTTATCCTAAGTTTCGATGCAGTGACAACGGTTATAACCGGTGTTAAAAATATTCAACAGCTTGATACAAATATCAAAGCTTCTGAATTTAAGCTAAGCAATGAATTGAAACGGGAACTAGAAATATTATACGAAGAGGAAATCAAACCACTTAACTTACCGTGGTAAAGAAATTTCTAAATTTATTTAAAAAAGCCCTGATTTTTCTCAGGGCTTTTTTTGTATTTTGTATATTAAATATATTCACATCTGGTGGAGGCGGCGGGAATCGAACCCGCGTCCGAAAGTAAACCCTCTTTGGCATCTCCGAGCGCAGTCTGTGTTTTGATTCTCGTCAGTCAGTCGCCCACAGACAGGCTACTGACTGACCAGCCTCACTGGGTAAGGTAGCATCAGACGTGAGGCGCATCTGAGCTACCTGGCCAGCTGGGTCACGCCCAACTACGAGGCGCTGGCCAGACCTCGTAGCGGACGGCTACCTGTTAATTAGGCAGCGAGAGGAACGTATTCGTTGGCACTTATCTTTTCCCTGCCGTTTTTTTACGAGGACGGCAGGCAACCTCGGCTCGCTTCCAAAGAGGGCTTACCCCCGTCGAGACCGTTCGCCCCCTTTGTTTTTAAAACAATCCTTTATTTTCCATATATTTAGACTTACCTTGTTTCAATTTCGTTCAAAGGTATTTGATTTGCACTATCGAAAAAACAACGCCCTTTAAAGGGCGCTTTCATCATCTTTTGGTGCCGAGGGCGGGATTTGAACCCGCACGGTCCCAATGACCGCATGGCCCTCAACCATGTGCGTCTGCCAATTCCGCCACCTCGGCATAAACTTTTCTTTGTTATTTTCGCTATATATTATACCACACAAGCCAACTTTCGTCAAGAACTCTTCTTGTTTTTTTTACTTACAAGTCGAACCATCAGACATCAACTTTCTTCGATAAAAAACGAGCGCGTGTGCGCTCGCACCTATCGCTTTCTGGAGCGGGTGACGGGTTTCGAACCCGCGACCCCTTGCTTGGCAAGCAAGTGCTCTACCGCTGAGCTACACCCGCTCGATAACCTTTCCCTGGTGCGAGAGGAGGGATTTGAACCCTCACGGGATTATCAGTCCCACTGGATTCTAAGTCCAGCGCGTCTGCCAATTCCGCCACTCTCGCACCTCTCTCTGGTGACCCGGGCGGGATTCGAACCCGCGACCCCCTGATTAAAAGTCAGGTGCTCTACCTGCTGAGCTACCAGGTCACCTCTTCGGCAGCGTTGGCTTGACGTGCCGATAAACATAATACCACAAGGGTTTTTAAGTGTCAAGTAGTCTAAGAGAATTTTTTTGAAAATGTTCAGCAGGAGGTTTTGTTTTATGTGTCGTAAAGCATTAATTGTGTTGAGTCGTGTGTGACTTGGAAAAATAGAGTTGACATATCTAAGGTCTGTGATATATTTGAAGTGAAAATGAAAATCATTTGCAAAAGTTTAAATGTCTTCAGTATTGACAGGGGGTATTAAAGATGCGAATGACCAAGAACCGAGAGCAGGTGTACAAAGAAATAATAAATTCTTCCGTTCCTTTGACAGCCTACGAGGTTGGTGAGCGTCTGAAGAACATGAGCTTGACAACAGTGTATCGAGCGCTCGAGTATTTATACCAGAATGGCTATCTTAAACGTTTTTCGCTTGATGATTACACATACTATTACTCATCCTCTGTTCATAGACACTTTTTCAGATGTGTAGAATGTGGAAGGCTGTTTCCGATTGACGAATGCCACATGCATGAGTATGAAAATTATCTCTCGGAGCATTTCAAATTCAAAATCCAGGAACATTTCGTTTTGTTTAGTGGATTGTGCGAGGAATGCTATAAGAAAGAAGCATAACTCATAATCATGGAAAAAGAAAATATGAAGTGGAGGTGTTAGTATGAAGAAAGTGTTAGCTGTAAGTTTTGTTTCCTTATTCATCACATGGGTGTTTGCACTGAATATTGTTACTACTATCAATCCGTATTATCTTATAGTTAAACAGATTGTAGGTGAGAAAGCAACCGTAAGTGTGCTTATAAAACCGGGGAGTGATCCACATACTTTTAATCCGACTATTAGTGATGTCAAAGCACTCTCGAATGCTGACTTAATTGTTGCAAATGGGCTGGGGCTTGATAATGCGTATTTAAAGAATTATAAAAAAGTGCTTTTTGTTGGTGAAAAGATACCATCAAAGTATTTGGTCGAGTTGGAAGAAGAACATGAGCATGAAGAAGGTACTTACAATCCACATGTATGGCTCTCTATTGATTTTTTGACCAATTATATCATTCCTGCGATAAGGGATGATTTAGTGAGAATGGATAAACAAAACGCAAAGGTTTACGATAAAAATGCAAGCGTGATTATAGACTCACTAAAAGAAGTATCAAAAAAATTCGATCAGCTTCTCAAGGACAAGAAAGGTTCAATTGTTATCTTAGAGCACCCATCTTACGTATACTTGTTTAAAAAATATGGTATACAAGTTCTCGCTTTGCAAGAAGGACATGGGAAAGAACCTTCAGCACGACATTTAAAGAATATAATTGAGCAGGCGAAGAGGAGTAATTTGATAGGAGTATTCGTAGGTCCTCAGTTCAAAACTGAGTCAATAAAAGTTGTTTCAAATGAATTGAAAAGGCAATACAAGATTCTTGACCCACTTGGAAGCAAAGCAAAAACGATAACTGAGCTGTTTGAGAATGCCTATAACTCAATCAAGGAGGCAGTTTATGGCAAGTAGTTTAAATGACGAACCTGTGGTAATTGTAAAGAATCTTTCTGTTAAGTTTGGTGAGATAGAGGTTTTAAAGGATATAAACTTCAAAGTCTACAAAAAAGATTTTGTGGGAATAATTGGACCCAATGGCGCCGGAAAGTCTACGCTTATTAGGTCTATTCTTGGGATGATACCCTACGAAGGAGAAGTTGTATTGAGGGGAAAAGTAGGGTATGTCCCTCAGCTTTCTTCTTTTAACCGAGAGTTTCCAATCAGTGTCTATGATTTTGTAAGGTTACCTGTTAGGAAAGAGAAAAATTGGAAAGCGATTGTTGATAAAGTGTTGACCAAGGTGGGGCTCGAAGGGTTTGGAAAAAGGCTTGTTGGAACGCTCTCCGGTGGTCAGTATCAAAGGGCGTCCTTAGCAAGAGCAATTGTGGGCAAACCTGATATTGTGATACTTGACGAGCCAGAATCTGGTGTGGACGAAATGGGAAAGGCACGTTTTTATGAGCTTCTCTATGAGTTAAATGAGGACCTGGGTATTACGATATTAATGGTGAGTCACGATATTGGAATGGTTTTCGAAAAATGCAAAACGGTGATGTGCCTCAATAAAACATTGCACTGTCACGGGCCAACAAGAGAGATTAAACCAGAGGATGTTAAGAAGCTCTTCGGTGAGTTTGACATCTGGATTAGAGCTCATTCGCACTATGAAGTAGAACACGTGCAAGAGAATTCTGATTTGTCAAATCTGAAAGAAGAGAAATAGGGTGTGATACGATGACTTTCATTACTGACTTGATGAACTACGAATTCTTGAGAAATGCGTTGATTGCAAATGTGTTAATCTCGTTTGTGACAGGTATGGTTTCTCCCGTTATTGTCTACAAAAGGTTGGAGTTTATAGGCGATGGGCTGGCGCATGCAATATTTGCCGGTGTGGCGTTTGCTGTTATATTTAATTTTAACGTTTTGCTTGGTTCAGTCCTGGCAACATTGTTTTTCGCATACCTTGTATATGTTTTAAGTAAAGACTCAAAGATTGCAGAAAGCACAGCCATAGGGATGCTATTACCTGTATTCATGTCCATTGGTGTTATACTCTTTTCTAAATCCCCTCGTTACACAGTGGATGTAACGTCTTATCTATTTGGAAATATCTTACTTATTTCTAAGTATGATATATATTTTGTGGTTTTTGTTCTTGCGCTTACTATAGCTGTGCTAAGCTTGAAACATTACGAAATTTCTTACTGGCTTGCCGACGAAACAATGGCAAAATTTTATGGTGTAAAAACGCACATAATTAGACTCTTAGTGCTCGTGCTTGTTTCAACGGTTGTGGTATCCGCTTTAAAACTTGCAGGCGTAATTGTTATGGGTGCTTTTTTGGTCCTTCCTGGAGCTTTTTCTAAGGGACGTGCAAAATCGCTTCTTTCGGCAATAGTTCAGTCTCTAGTATTCAACTTCGTGTTTTCTTTCTTTGGTTTTTTAACTGCCTATTATTTTGATTTACCCCCAGGTCCAACGATTGTGCTTTTCTTATTCACTGGGTTCATTGGTTCTACGCTGTTTACAAGGAAAAAGTAAAGGACATACTAGTGTATGGTATAATTAGTAAAGTTAGCAGCGAATTTTAAAGAACAGGGGGATAGCTATGCAGTTTGTGAATTGTCGGACAGTGAAGAGGTCTTTACCAATATTCTTGCGTGGAGGAGACATGGGAGTTCTCTTGGTTCATGGTTTTACTGGTTCACCACATGATTTTGAATACATGGCAAACGAATTAAGCAAAGCAGGTTTCACGGTTTCGGTCCCACGACTACCGGGGCATGGAACATGTGGAGAGGACTTTTTAACTACAACGCGTCACGACTGGCTGAGAAGAGCATATGATGCCTACTATGACCTCCAAGGCATCTGTAAAGAAGTTTATATATT
Source organism: Fervidobacterium sp. (assembly GCF_059913585.1). Taxonomy (NCBI): domain Bacteria; kingdom Thermotogati; phylum Thermotogota; class Thermotogae; order Thermotogales; family Fervidobacteriaceae; genus Fervidobacterium; species Fervidobacterium sp. The sequence goes on along the minus strand of NZ_DBOLZL010000023.1, from coordinate 32,716 downwards.
GGGCCTTTCAATGGGTGGTGTTATAGCACTTATCATGGCAGCTGATTTGAAACCGAAAAAGTTGGTAACACTCGCGGCAGCGACGCACGTGTTTGACAAACGAATAGCTTTGACCCCGTTGCTGGCACTTTTCAAAAAGAAGATGGTCAGACAAAATGATGAGCAGTACGATGACCCAGATTTGCAGTATCTCAAGAGTGAATACTGGTCATACAACTGGCCTAAACAAGCGGCAGAATTGTACAAACTTATGAAGGAAGCAAGAAAGAAGGTTCCTACGATAACAAGTGATACTCTTGTCGTTGCAGCAAGAAACGATAACACAGTCCCTCTTTCAGCAGCTGAGTTCATATATAAAAACATTAGTTCTGAGAAGCGAAAAATGTTGGTTTTTGAGAAATCCGGGCACGTGCTTAGTAACGATGTGGAAAAAGAAGATGTTACTAAAGCAGTAATTGAATGGTTTTTAGACAAATGATTGGTGGGAATCGTTGGTTTGTTGTGATAAGAGAAAAATAGACAAATTTAGTCTATTTTTTACAATTAGTTAACCCTAATTGAGAGACTATGGGGTATAATAATGGTGTAAAAACGAAACTGGAGGTGTGTTATATGGGATTATTACAAGAAAAGGATAGGAAGTACTTACAGGATTTGTTTGCAAAAGAACTTAAAAACAACGTGAAGCTGATTTTCTTTCATGGAGAAGACTGTGAATACTGTGATTTAGAGAGTCAGTTGCTTGACGAGGTGCAGGAACTTTCCGATAAAATCATTGTTGAAAAGTATCACAAGGACAGTGAAAAGGGTAAGGAATATAACGTAGAGTTCGCACCTGCGTTGATTCTCACGCTCGAGGATGGAAAAGATAGAGGAGTCAGATTCTACGGGATTCCATCTGGGCACGAGTTTGGAACACTTATTCAAGACATAATCACTTTTGGAAATGGCGCAAAACCGCAGCTTTCACCGGAAACGGTTGCGAAGCTTCAATCACTCGACAAACCCGTGAAAATAAGTGTATTTGTTACACCAACATGTCCATACTGTCCAAGAGCAGCACTCACAGCGCACAACATGGCTCTTGCAAGCGACATGGTAACAGCCGAGGTTATTGAAGCAAATGAATTCTTTGATTTAAGCGAACAGTTTGGTGTTTCTTCGGTTCCTCACATAGCAATCAACAGAAATCCGGACAAGTTCTTTATAGGTGCTTATCCAGAACCACAATTCTTGCAGCAAGTTCTCGATTTGGCAGATTAATTAAGATTAGGAAAAAGAGACGCTTTAAAGTAGTTAAACCGTTCAGGGCACAAGCACTTGTGCCCTGAATTTTTAGAAAGCAATGCTACAGCAAAAGAGTATTCAAGAGGAGGGATTAGGATGAGTGGATTTGAGTTCGAAGTTGGTAGTTTTGGCTCGAATTTAAAAGATTACTATGATGTTGTCATAATAGGTGGAGGTCCTGCAGGTCTCACAGCTGCTATATACGCAAGGAGAGCAGGTTTAACTGCGCTTGTCATAGAAAAAGCTGTTGAAGGCGGAGCTGTTACTCAAACTCATATTGTGGAAAACTGGCCCGGTGAGATAAGTATCGAAGGTCAAGCGTTAGGTCAAAAATTCGCAGAACATGCAAAGCATTTTGGAGCGGAATTCCATTACGCATTCGCACAGAAAATTTACGTGGATGGAGATTACAAAATTGTAGAACTCGACGATGGTAACAAAGTAAAAGGGCGAGTCGTTATTTTGGCAACAGGTACTGAACCAAGGAAACTCGGAGTTCCTGGTGAAGCGGAATTCAGAGGTAGAGGAGTTACTTACTGTGCCGCTTGTGACGGTTACTTGTTCAAAGATAAAGATGTTGTTGTAGTCGGCGGTGGAGACAGTGCATGTGATGAATCGCATTTTCTATCAAAGATTGTAAAGAGCATTACAATGGTACAGAACTTGCCATACCTGACAGCGGCAAAGGTATTGCAGGATAGAGTTTTGAACAATCCAAAGATTAAGGTAATAACAAACCATATTGTGAAGGAAATCAGAGGTACAAACAAAGTTGAAGAAGTCGTTATTGTAAATAATGACACAAAAGAGGAACAGGTTATAAAAGCTGACGGAGTTTTTATCTACGTCGGACTTGTCCCACAAACCCAAATATTCAAAGGTCTTGTTAATATGAATGATTACGGTTACATAATTACAGATGAGAACATGGAAACAAACGTTCCAGGTATCTACGCAGTTGGCGATATCAGGGTCAAAAACCTAAGACAGATAGTTACTGCAGCAGCAGACGGTGCAATAGCTGTCGAACATGCTGCGAAGAAATACTTCTAATTTAAAAAATAAATCTTGGGAGGTGAAATTATGGCACATGTCAAGGTAAAGATTTATACAACACCAACTTGTCCATGGTGCAGAAGAGCAAAAGAATACTTTAAGCAACTTGGTATTCCATTCACCGAAGTGGATGTTTCCAAAGATAGAAAAGGTGCAGAAGAAATGATAAGAAAATCTGGACAGATGGGTGTTCCAGTTATAGAAATAGGCAACCAGATAATCGTTGGTTTTGATAAAGCAAGAATTGATAGAATACTTGGAATAAGCTAAGAGTTAAAAATGTAGGGAAGGCTACTAATAGCCTTCCCTATACTCTTTTTCTTCAAGTAGTTTTTCTTTATAAAGGGGAGGTTGATTGAATGAAATTCAGCTGTCCGTTACTGCGTTTTTTGTCAAAATTTTTCATGAAGAAATTCAAACTTAAAACCACAGTAGTTAAAGGGAAGTGATATATATGCTTAACCGTTTTGGAAGGTTTCTAGTATTGGTTGCACTTTTTACTCTTTCAGTTTTTGCCACTACGGTGCAAGCTTACGAGTTCGAATTTAAAGACCTTGGGATTGCACACAAAGTAGCAAACATTGAAGGAAAAATGGTTTTGATAGCCTTTACATCTGAATCTTGTTATTATTGTAAGCTTTTTGATAAAGAGGTACTTACAAACAAACAAGTCCAAGATTTTCTGAGAGGTAACTATATCTTTGTTAGAATAGAACCCGGAAACAATAAAACCACGTTCCTGGGAAAAACCTACACCAACAACGAACTCTTCGGAGCCTTTGGTGTTCGAGGTACACCAACTTTTGTCTTTTTGAAAGATAAAACCCAAATAACACAGGTGCCTGGTTATATGCCTGCAGAAAATTTTATCAAGGCATTGAGGTTTATAGTAAAAGTTGTTGAAGAAAACTACAAAGAAAGTTTCGAAGCGTATTCTAAAAAGAAAGACGACTACAAAGGAAAACCAACGATTGTAAAAGTTAAACAAAACGATGCACAGTATGTTCTAAAATACGATAAAAACACCAAGCAAGTTGACAGTGTTCCAACTAGATTGGACATAAATACGGTTTACGTGACAACAAACGTCGAAATTGCCAACAAGCTTAAGGAAATGGGCGTATTAAGGGTTTTGCTTGTTGAAAACAAGTGAACAAGTGATTTCTTGAAAGTTGGTGAGAAAGATGGTCTCACTTGTTCAAACTGATGTTAGTATTTGGGTTGCGCTTATCCATGGGTTACTTTCATTCTTTAGTCCTTGTGTCTTGCCCCTAATTCCGGGATTCATAGGGATAGTCCTTGGCGGACAAAAAAGGTTTCAAAGACTTGCTGGATTTTTCATAGGCTTCTCCGTTATATTCAGTCTCCTCGGAGGTTTTTCCTCGCTTCTTGGCACATTTTTGGCCAAATACGGTGACATTTTGGAAAAGGTTATTGGAATTGGTATAATAATTCTAGGAATATTATACATGTTGGAAGTCCAAATATTTAAAGGTAAGAATACAAATGTTTGGAAATTCAAGAATGTTGGTTTTGTTGGTGGACTTATCCTTGGTGGTGCAATTGGGTTTGTTTGGATTCCTTGCAGCAGTCCAGTTCTCGCTTCTATATTGCTCATTGCAGCACAAAAGAGTGTATTAAAAGGTATCTTGTTGCTGTTCATATATTCTCTTGGTATCTCAATCCCATTTTTGACAATAGGAGCAGCACTCTCAAAGGCTCTTACTGTCGGCTTTGGAAAACCAAAATGGGAAATGTGGGTCAAATATATCGGTGGAGCGTTTATGATAATCCTCGGAGTTCTCATATTGCTTGGGAAAATGAAGGTTTAAAAAGTTTATGTTAGGAGGTTAGACCATGGCAACAGCACGTATGGATTTTTATTCAGGAATGCTTTTTTATTCGAAAACATTATCTGGTCATGATTTAGTTATCGATGCAGACCCTTCGGTTGGTGGTCGGGATGCAGGACCAAGACCTAAAGAATTAATGCTTTATTCACTCATGGGTTGTACGGGCATGGATGTTGTTTCCTTGCTCAGGAAAATGAAAGTGATTGACAAAATGGAAAGCTTTTGGATGGAGGTAGAGTACGAACAGTCACAAGACCATCCAAAAGTTTACACAAAGATTCATCTGAAATACCATTTCAAATTCAACGGTGAACCACCGAGAGAACAAGTGGGAAAAGCAGTCACTCTTTCACAAGACAAATACTGTGCTGTTTCAGCAATGCTTAAAAAGGCTGTGCCGGAATTTACCTGGGAGATTATATACGAGTAAGAAAGACGTACAATTTCAAAAGCCATCCTGAAAAGGATGGCTTTTTATTTTTTACAAAAAATGTGTGTTCGCTTTGGTATAAAAAGGACCAATTTGTTAATTAAAAATGAACAGAATATTATTTGGTTTGTCTGTGATATAATTATAAGATGAAAAGTTCGTTATCATACCGTTTATAAAGATGTTAAATACTTAATTTAATTTCAAGAAAATTAGTTTTTAATAAGGGGGATACGATTATGGAATATGAACGAATCCTAGTTCTTTTCGTTGCTTTTTTGTTTATTGGATTGCTCACAGTCCCAATAATGAAAAATTCAGAAAAATGGATAGAGTTTAAAGGAGAGAAATTGTGGAAGATTCCTCACAGCGCATTTGAAGTCGAAGTGGATGAGTCAAAACTAGAAAAAGCGGTTCGACTTAAGAAGGAAGGCAAATTACTACTTTTTTCTGGTGAAGCGCTTGGAAGCGGCAATGTACACGAGAAAGAGAGAGCAAAAATATCAGCCTATGCACGGTTTTCAGAGTTTCTTAATACTAGGGTAAGTTCATTTGCTCAGTTGGTTGAAGGTAATCTAACAAGTGTTGAAATATCTTCAGAGAACAATTTTACTGATAGTGCCGTCTCTATATATAAGCGGGTAACGGAAATTATTTCAAGTTCGAGTTTCTCAGGGCTCTATCCAATTGCTTCTTGGAAAGTAAAGGAAGGAAATGTTATAAAAACAAATGTTTTAGTCATGTACGACCATGAGGAAGTGATTAGACTTCTTGAACTTGATAATGAGCTGAAAACAAAGCTTTCTGAAATGCGCGATTTGGGATTGGATTTCTTCAATTTATTTAACCAAAGTTTATTTGGTGATTATTCGAATCATGATTCTTTGTCATATGGTGGAGATTCATCTTTGTTTACTACATCACATAGTCAGAACATGGTTTTTGGTATAGGAGAAGGCGCAAGTGAGACCAAACAGGAGGCGTATGATATAGCAAAGGGTAGTGCTCTTAAGAATCTCGTTGAACAACTTAGTGTGAGAGTGGAAAGTCAATCTATTCTGCAAGAAATATATTCATCGGTAATCTCAGAAAACAATTTCTCAGAGTTATCGAAAATCAAATACGAGAAGTTAGTAAAGTTATCGAGTGACATAGAGCTTCGCGATGTTAAGTACGAGGTCCTCGATGAAAAGAAAATTGGAAATATCTACTATTTTAAAATTAGGGCAACAACCGATATTGACAAATATTATAGGCATTTGAGGAACAAATTGACTTTGAGCATGGTAAAAGAACTGATAAATGATAAACTGTTTTACACAGCAAAAAAGGCACTGGCAAGTTGCGATTTTTCGAACCCTGTTTCGGAAATCGATATTGAACTTGCAAAGCTTTCAAATAAAGTAGAGAATGTGGTTAGAGAAGTTGAGTCTATTGCAAAAGAAATCAAAACAAAGAGAGTGTCCAATATGGGTGATGCTATATGGGTTTCTAACAAACTTTCTGAGATGTACTTCCTGGCTAACGATGTCCCATATCAGGTGCTTGATTTGACTGAGGTATCAAAAAGAATTTTACCATTCCTTAGTAATCTAAAAGTCCAACTATTGTCACCAAGAAATGTATGGATGGGAGAAACTTTGGATTTAGAGTTTGCAGTAGTTTTACCTCCAAATTCTCCAACTCATATTAAATTCTTGATTTTTCAGAACAATGAAAAGGGCAAATCCGATTTGCTGACTTTCGAAAATGGACGTGCTACATTGAGAATGAAAATTAACTTGTTTAAAACCTCTGTGTTAGTGACAATCCCTGGAGTTTATTCTAATGAATTTACTCTTACAGCATATGATGTCTCGGATTCTCAACTCTACAACTCTGAAAAGATATCTTCGAGAACTATTTTTGTGCTTTCTAAAATGAAGAAAGCTTCGAGTAAGTTGACAGATTTAGAGCACCATACTACAGAAACATTACTCACGTGGCTTGAAGAGAGATTTGTAAGTGTTTTACAATCGGAAGTTGTCAAGGCTTTAAAATACGACATCTTCACTGCAACTTCTCAAGAACTTAGGAAGATTCTCGGCAATGACACTATCTATGATGATATTGATTTAGACATCAGGAAAAACAAACTTGCGAGATACGTACTATGGCTTAACGTTCTTGATTATTCTATTGATACACAAATAAAAGGAATATATAACGTCAAAATTCTTATTAAACCTGAGATATGGGATGCTATGAAGCAATCTAAAAAAGTGTACGATGAAATTCGTATAGAGGGTTCAACAACCGACCTTGCTAAAATGTTAAGTGACAAAGTTTTGTACGATCAGATAAACAAGTTCTTGATAACTCTCTCTCGTGAATTAGAATTTTGAAGTTCAAATAAACTAGCGGTTTGGAGGGATATTTGTGAAAAGTGTTATTAGAAGCGTGTTGAAGATGATACCTATCTTGGCACTGTTTTTTGTTGTTTTAGTTTCTTCAAGCTGTTCCAACGGGACTTCTCAGCAAAAAGAAGATTTTTACGAAACATTATCCAGAATATTAGATAGCAAAACAGTAGGAATTAAATCGGGAGCATATATAAGAGTTTCCGATAATACGCAAGTTACATTGGAAGTAGCAACGGAAGAGAAATCCACATTTCAAAATCTTCTAAGTCAGATTGAAGAAGTTTATGTAGGTTTTTCTTCAAGTTGGAGTTTCAAAACAAATGGTTATGTGCGGCTAATTTTTGATAAAAATTTTTCAAATGGAAGCATCACAGCAAAAATTGATGGCGGAAATTTAAAGAAAATACCAGATGAAGTTCTAAATTTCGGAGCTAAAGATGTCTACTTGATAGGATACAAATTATCGGGAAAACAATCAGAATTCATTATTAAAGCGTATAAGTTATTCACGTTTCAAGATGCTCTTAAGGTAGTTCCTGGTGCCCGTGTTAAAGTATTGAATCCAGACTTCCCGGAAACACTTTTTGCTGGAAGCACATTGAGTATTTCCTCACTTAACCTTGAAGATGAACAAGGGAACAGGTTCAGTGTCGTAGTCCCGGCGGGAGAAATCAGAATACCAGAGAAAATTCAGCCACTGGAGATAAATGCAGAATATCAGAGGGTAAATGTTAACTTTACAATACTGAATGCGACTACTATACCAGACTTACCTTCAGCGACTGTTAAGGCAAAATTCGATAAGAAAGAGTACACAGTAGATGAAACAGCAAAGCTGAGGATAACAGAGATTGTAGATAAGTATGGTAACGAAATACCTATCGACCAAGTCTCACTTGTTTCATTTGAAGGTAGTACTACTGGTAAAATGGATGCAAATCTCCAAGCTTCGGTTATATCGATAGACGTAAAAAGAGTCACTAAAGAGAACTTATGGAATATATCGTTGAAGTATAAGGACCATCTTTTTAAGGTAAACCACGTTGAAGATATCATTTTCAGACCAAATTTTAAGAATTTTAACATATCAATTCCTAAGTTGGAGTTGCGTGCAGAAAGTAATGTGACACGGGATTCTAAATCAGTCTTCAAAAACATGGATGTAATAAGTAAGATTACTGACAAATATGGAAATACGATTAAGATAACGAATATAGAGTTGTCAGATGAAAAAGGAACATTGGAACTTGACTTTGAAAAGGAAAAAATCACTTACAGTCTTACAAAAGCAGGGGACTATTCTATGCAAGACTTTAGAAACGTCAGGATAAGTTGCTACGTACCTGGTACAGGTGAGACTTTGAAAAATCACTGGAACGATTTTGGAACGTTTTCACTCACAATCTCAGTCTTACCCAACGAACCAAAGTTTGTTGTTTTGAAAGAGGATTACTCAGAAAAAGTTTTTCTTCCAACGTACTATGAAAAGCCTTTCGTGGTTGAATATCATTATAATGTCTATGACAAATACAAAAACGAAATAAAGCATGGGGCTCAGGAACTTACGTACGCCGTTTCAAAAAATGTGGAAACACCAGGCATTACTATTCAAAACGAAAAAATCATTTTCAGCAACACGAACTTTAGAAGGCCAGACAATTTCAGCATTTCACTCCTAAACATTAACGGGAACGAAGTTTCAATTCGTACACCGTCTGGCAGAGAATTTAACAAGATTCAGCTTAGTGTCTTACCAATTCCAAGAGAAGTTAAAGCTACAAGCGGAGTTCGAAGTTTAGGTTCCAGTCTTTATGAAATTGGCTATGATGTACACGACGGAAATGGGAATTTGGTGGAGAATGGTATTCTGTTAGAAGTAAATGGGAACTTTCACCTGACACCTATTCGCGACAAAAACTCCCAGAAATATATCATCAATTCTTACTCGCCTGTTTTGGAGTCACTTGTATTTGTTTTGGACGGTTCTTTAAAGGAAATGAATTATGTTGAAGGGAGAAAGAAGATAGAAGTAGTCAAGTCACCGGTATTTGCAAAGAGTATTGAACTGACTTCTGTGACACCTGAGAAAAACTTGAGTAACAATAAACCAAGCGAAAACGCATATGAACCTAAGGTGTCTTACTCTGGAAATTACGTCGTCTATTTTAAAATAAATGCTGATAGAACCCCCGCTTTAATTGTGAAGGGTGTTGACGGGAATTTTGAACAAAATTTGTTGTCGCAACCTTCTTCCGGAAGACGTTCAAAAGATACCTCTGTTTCTGAGTTAAAGCAAGAAAGTGTTTATTCCTACAGTTGGATACCAGGACAAGGAAAAGACATTCTTTTATATACCCCTCTTGTGAATGGTGTGTTTGCTATTTATGCTTACATTCCTTCTAGTAATTCGAAGATAAACTTATACAGCTCTGACAAAAACAATTTTGGAGTATCGGTTGACATGTTAGGAAGAAAGGCTGTTTGGATTTCCGGTGGTAATTTGATGATGGCTGATATTCAGTATAATACCGACAAAGATATCCAATTTGTCAACCCTCGAACAGTGATACAAGCTAACGATTCTGTGATAATATCTCCAGCGATTTCCCCAAATGGAAGATACGTTGCTTACATATCGGGTACGGACATATATCTCTATGACCTTGTTAATCACGTTAACTTCAGATTGACGAACGATTTTGAACCAGAATTTGAATTATCTTGGTCACCTGACTCGCAATTTTTGAGCTATTATAAAAAGGTTGAAAACTCATATTCGCTTAGATTAATCCGAATCCCAGATAGAACATCGGAAAATAAAGGATTTTCAGAACTAACCGTTGACAACTCGATAACTTTTGATTTTGGACCACCAGTTTGGATTTCTGCTAACCAAATCGCATACGCTTCAAATAACACCTCCGACCCAACAGTTGCTATACATATTTATGATGTTGCTTCCAACACAAAAAGAGCTGTAAAATTTAACCAAAACTGCGTTGCAATAAGTTATGTGAACGTATTCCCATACAAGGAACCCTCGGGTTGGAAATTGAAAGTAGTTTACAGTGCTTACCACATTAGACAGGATGTTTTTATAGGAATTTTTTAAACAAGATGCTCAAGATTTGAACAACTGGGGGGTTAAGGATGAGAACTGTGAAGGTTTTGCTGCTCATAGTTTTGTTATTCTTATCAATTTTTGCACCTTCAATCAGCTTTTCTCAGCAAGAAAACCAAATAGCAAAGAAGGTTCTGGGACTGATATATTTAGAAAACACAATTAGCATTAAAGATAAAAAGCTTGAAAAATATTGGAAAGAACTTGACTTTGCAAGTATCGTAAAAGAGTATGGAAACAAGACTGATGATGAAAGTATTCTCTTTTCTGGCTTGGCTTGGATGCATTTGTTAAACTACGGGAAGGCGAATGAATATTTTTCAAAAATCAACACAGGGGAATATTTACCTATTGCGAAATTGTTGAAAATCAGAACTGAAGCATTTTTGAAGAACGATAGAAAGCTTGCTCAAGGATGGTTAAGCGAAATTTCCCATTTAAGGAACAGCATGGCACTCTCTGAAAAGGCTTTTGTGCTTAGCTATTTTGAAAACAAACCACTTTTAAACGACTTACGAGAGGCCTACAAGATAGCGATTGATGAATATAAGAAAAAAGAAGTTGATTTGATTGATATTCAAGGATTTAACTACTTGGTTTATTTATCTAGGTCTAATATAGACGAGGCTTTAAGAGAAATAAACAGATTGGTTACTTATGATTTTTCAAAAAACACAACAGTGCTGTATTACAGTGCTGAGGATTTGCAACTTGCTTCGTTCAGCGTTATTCGACTGCTGGCTGAAATTCTGAAGACTCAAGGCGTGCGGGTTCTTGAGATTACTTTTCGCATGAGTGTTGATGATTTCATCCAACTTGATGATACAAAGAGAAAAGAACTTGTTTTAACAACTTACGTAAATGATAAAGGAAACTATAACACTATGCTTTATTACCTTAAGTCTTCGCTTGATGTTCTTATACTCGGAAAGAACGACTTCTATTTTGTTCAGACTTTTAAAGAGCCGTCGATGTTTTTTAAGACTTCTGTCTACGACCTGACGGAGATGGTGAGAAGACTTCTGATGTATACGAAAGTGAACTAAACGAGGAGGCAAGTCTATGAATAGTTTACGAATAAACATAAAGCCTATAGCTTTTACATTATTGTTCCTGACATTTACTGTAGGGATGTTTGCAGAAAAAGTGTTAATCTACGCCGAGCAGGAGAAACCTTTATCGTACTTTCCGTATATTAGTGATGACCCGATAACTATTAGAGTTTTAGATTTGCTCTATGAAACTGTTGTAAAAGACTTTTCTGATGCAGTTAAAACAAAAGAAAACGTCACTGTTTTACCTTTGAAAAGCAATCTTGTAAACCTTTCAACTTTGAGGATTGATTTTAGTTCGAGTCCCCACATGAGCATGTCTCTGAAGAATAATATATACTGGGGAAACGGTAGCAAAATGACCCCTGATGACGTAATATTTACGATAGAGAACATTATTAAGGATAAATCATTTACAACAACGTATAGTTACCTAGCACAAACTATAAGAGAAGTGCGTAGAAAAGAAAATAGTTTAGAATTCACTTTTTACTTTCCATCTCAGTATATGGTTAGCGCTTTAGAATTTTTCGTCCTTCCATCGAGAATTCGAAGTGCTTCTCAGCTCAAAGAGCTTGCTACAAAAATAAAGCTGAGTGATTTGAAAGGATACCTAAGTGGACCTTATTTTGTTGAAAAAGAAGAACCTTCGAGAATTATCTTTGTCAAAAATCCGAAATCCAATGTTCCAACAAAGATTGATAAGGTTGTTCTCGTTAAAGAAGAGGTTAGCAAGAATATGGTTGATAAGTTTTTGGCTGGCGAGATACATTTAATAGCACCTGTGACTGTGGATTCGGAATTCAAGAAAATAAGTCATTTAGAATATTCGACTATTAAATCTTTTCCATCTTTTGACAGAAGATTCTACTACGTTGCCTTCAATTATGATAATGAGATATTTCTTGACAAAAAACTCCGAATTCTTATGTCAAAGGCTATAGACAGGAACGAGATACTTAACAACATACTAATGGGTTTTGGGCAAATTCTCTCTGGTCCTCTTCATCCTTCATTCCCGGGTTCAGACCCTAATGTGAAACCATACGAATATGACCCAGAAGCGGTTGAGGAACTAAAGAACAAATATGCCGGCAAACTGGGAAAGCTTACCTTGCTTTATGCTAGGGACCCTGCAAGAAGAAATGAACGTTTAGCAAGTGCGATATCTGAGTATCTCGGAGCTGCTGGTATCCGGGTTGAACTATTGGGACTTAGCTACGATGCATACTATCAACGTCTAAGGTCAAAGGACAAGAAGAGATTTGACTTAGCCATAGTGGAATATTATTCAAATGCAACTTTTACATCTCTTAGACCTCTTCTTGAAGGCGGTGGTACTCTCAACTTTGGTAATTTCAACTCAAAATCGAATGGCAGTTATGACAGAGATTTAACAAGGCTGCTTCTGGATGTGGAAGGTGACAATGCTTTCAGAATGAGGCAAGACGTAAGAATTGAAAAATATCGAGCAATTCATAAAATGTGTCATGAAAACGCTTATCATATTTGGCTGGTTGCACCACAAACGGTTACCTATCTCAATCCGGAAGTTGTAAGTGTCGATTATTTTGTCCCTGACAGACCGTTCAAAAATATTTCAGAGTGGAACATTAACAAGTAGTTACACTAATAGTTCTGGAGGTATAAGTGTGAAACAGAATTTTCTCAGAAGACCTTTTAGCTCGTTTTTAGTTATCATGCTTCTTGTTTCAAACTTTTTTGTACTGTATCTTAGTTACGTGATTAACTTTGCTTACACATCGAGCAGCTTTATCGAGGTTTTAAAGACATCACTTAATTTTAATTTCGCAAAACTTACTTTAAGCGACTACTTAATGCTACTGCTTAACTCTACACTGCTTGTACTATTCTGCACTGTTGCGAGTTTTGTTATTGGATTCATTCTCTCAGGTAATGAGAAAATAGCCAAATTGCTTGCATTTTTGGCAGTTATTCCGGAATTGTTTCTGGCTGTTGTTTTACGAATTATCTTCAAAGAGGCAATCATATACAACAGAGGAAATGTTATAAAGGGACTTATAATATCTCTTCCGATAATTATTAGAACATCTTCGGTTATGTATCGCTACTTCAGGATAGCAAGAGAACGTTACTATTCAACTTATTTTCCATACATTCTTCAAACAAGGCGAGTAGGATTTATCAAAAGAGTTTTATATCTATTTCGTTCCACATTTCTCGACTCGGCAAGCAATTTGTCCTTTGAGTTTGCATTCTTAGTATCGTATGTGGCGATAATGGAAAGACTCTTTGACTTTGAGGGGTTGTCAAGACACTTTTTCAACAACATGATTTATGGAGACTCTTATGAACTTATTCGCTTGACGTTCTTTATACTTCTGATGCTTTTGCTATTCCAGTCCCATATAATAATTGCCATTCGTTTGAGTGATAAGAGATAAGATGCTTGGAGATGGTGAGAATGTCTATGAAAAGAGTAAAGAACAAAATCGTTGTTTGGATTAGCGCTTTGGTTCTATTTATTTTTACCTTGTTCTTGTTTCAAACGCGTCTTGTGAGTAGTATTGATAAGTTTTATGCCAGCGTCGATACAGAAAAAATTATTTCGCAAAGATATCTGCTTAAACTATCGGTTGAAAATCTCATCAACAATTGGAGTATTCAAAAAAGGATGCCGAAGATTTCTGGATTGCGAATAACTGATATAATCAAACAAACTTTATCTGCTTTCGAAGATAACGAATATAGGTCGAGACGTTCGACTACAACAAAATCTGCTGGAGAAAAACAATACTTAGACAGCTCTATTAACCTTGCAGATTTACTCGGCGTAATCTCATGGTCTCTGATAAATGATTTAAAAATCATTTCCCTTACTTTAGTAATATCGTTAATATTAGGTTTGTCGTTACCGGTCTTGTTTTCGTCTTTTTCAGGTTTGGCGGTAGATATATTCTACTCCATAACATTCATCCCACCATTTCTTATCTTAACGTTAGTGTATTATTTAAAAAGTGGTAGTTTGCTCCTTTATATAGTTACGCTAGGTATTTTAACAAGTACGAGGTTAGGAATAACAATTTCCAATGCTGTAAAGTCCTTAGAAAAAGACGAGTATGTGATATATCTTCTTATTGGTGGACACAGGCGCATGAAGATAACTAGCAAATTCACATACAGAGAGATATTTGACACCATCGTATGGACCACGCTTTGGACCTTTTATACAACTCTTTCCTTGAACTTAGCTGTCAGTATGGGTGGTGTGTCACTTATACGTTCATCCAAAATGAGTCTTGGGATATTTTTGACAGCGCTTTTCAGCGAATTGCCATCACGCAGTGCCTTATCGCAATTGCTTATTCTTTCAATATTGGTAGGTTTGATTTTATTCATACCTTATCAAATTGCTAATTCAATCTGTGAGTTTTATTATCTGAAAACTGGTCTTTCAAAAGAGAAGAAAAAGAGACGTTTTGCGATAAAACTATGGACAAAAGTTGGCAAAGCTGTTGGAGAAAAAATTATACCAGGGTTTGATTTGGATAGGTTCGAAAGCATTTTTATTAAAGGAGTTACAATTGGTCCTAAGGATGGTGAAAGTAACAGAACAATTATAATAGCGGATGATATAACAATTAAGAAAGGTGATAAAATATTTGTAACAGGTCCGTCTGGTTCTGGTAAAACCATACTTACCAATGCTATAGTTGGTATTCTATGGGACAAAAAGCTGAGATACAGTGGATATATCAACTACAAATTTAGCGATAAAATATTCAATGTTATTGACCATCGAAACAGCGAATCCTTGCTAAAGAGCGGGATTGTTGAAATAATTCCTCAGAATCCTAAACATGCGTTCAATCCTTACGTACCTGTTAGAACGCAAATAGAAGACTTTAAGTTGACGGAGGAATTCTTAGAGCTATTATCAAAGTATTTCCGTAACGATGAGGACCAGTTAACTTTCAATAAGATTTTGGAAAGTATAAAATTAACACCAAACCGAATAAACGATGGAACTCTTCAGGTTGTTAATTTCCTGCTTTCTGTAGCAAGGATAAAGAAGAACAACGGAGGCATACTATTGCTTGATGAATCTGTAGCGTCTGTATCAAGTAGCAACTTGCAAAAAATATACCAAATTTTAAAGCACGAAATATGGGATAATGAAAACCTGTCTGTTTTTTGGATCGGACACGAGACAGACACTCTGGAATTTTTACACTTTGATAAGGTATTAGAAATATCCAAAGATGATGATGAAAATGCTTCATTAGCAAGACTCATTCCTTATGATGCCAAAGAAGACTTGCTCACAAAATACAAGCTTCAGTATCAACAAATATCGGAAAAGTTCCGAAATCTTATTGAGCTTAATACAAATCATGAGAATACCAAAAACAAGTTAAAGAAAGTCTATGACATAATGATCGACAAAATAGAGTTCCCTCTCGTTGAAGTAAGACCTTCAGAACATATACAGGTAACTGAAGGGGAAGTGGTTTTTATCACAGGTGATAATGGCTCTGGTAAAAGCACCTTGATAAAGGCTCTGATAGGATATTTTAGAAATGAGGTGATTGGCGAAGTCGTATGGTATAAAAATGGAGACAAGCTTGTAATTAATAAATCAAAGTTAAAAACTCTGTTTGACAATTATTGGCATGAAGTTGACGTTGTTTTTCAAAACCCGGACATAAGTGTACCTAAGAACCTTATAATTTGTGCCAAGGAGATTTTAAACATTGATTCTGAGGAAAAAGAAGAAGAATTTAAAGAATGCCTCTCTTCAGTTGGACTTGAGAATGTTTACGGAAAGCGGTTCTTTCAGTTAAGTTACGGACAGAAAAAAAGACTTCAACTTGCGCGAGTGTTATTGAAAAAGCCTAAAGTTACCTTTTTGGACGAGCCTACAGCTTCCCTTGACATATGGAATATTGAAAAGATGGTTGATGAAATCAGGCAAGTAAAGGAATTAAGAGCGGATTTTGTACTCTTTTTGGTAACGCATAACGAACTGTTTAAGGTGAGAAACACAGAGAGCTCTAACGGGATAAAGTGGGTTGAAATGCAGTCATTCAATAAGACGTAAGGTATGGGAGGGGAAGGTTATGAAGTTCAAGATTTCCTATCTGGTATTGGTGCTGTTGGTCTTGACAAGTATATATTCTTTTGGAATTAGTATAGGCACTCCTGAGAATTCTCAGTTGTTCTTGTCGACGAACTATGGACAGAGGGACGGTGCATTTCAGTTTCTATCATATACATTAGGAGGTAGCTTCAGTGTGGGAGGATTCTCGCTTGGAGGTGATATCCACTTTGCTCAAACGTTTTCTTTAGATAGATTCAGTGCTTGGGTGTTTGGAGCTTTTCCTTTTCCAGATAACCGCTTTTCTTTGTTTGTTTATGCAAAATACTTTTCAAACTCAAAAACAGAACTTTCTGCCGGCTTAAAAACAGCACTGGGTGATTTTTCCATCGGCTATTCCTTCGGTGATGAGTTCTTCTTTGTAGATAGTGCTGTTACCTTACTAGAAAATTTGAAGCTCTTTTCACGCCTTAAGTCTGACAGTGAAGTTATTTCCGCTGATTTTGGAGGCCTGTACACTTTCAAAACTAATGGTATTTCATTCACACTTGGGCTGTCTTATCAAAGTTACCCAGAGAGTCTACTAAAAGCATTTTTAACCATGAGCTATGATATTGGGTACGTGCGGTACTCCATTTCTCCGAGTTCTACGGAATTTTGGGAAGACGATACACCAAAAATCATCGTCGAAAGAAAGGGAGTTTTTGGAGTTAACGGGAACTCAATTGTAATGCTCATATTGGAGGATTCTAATGGGAAAGAAATTGAAAAAAGAGAAGTAAGGGTTTTTGAAAATCTTGTTGAATTCAAACCAAAACGACTTGCGCCGGGAACGTATAGAATTAAGATAAAGGGAAATAGGGATTTCTCGGTTTCGTATAATCCAGTAACAATCGAGGTTAAAGACAATTTGAAAAGTAAGATGAAACTCGACCTACCAAACGAACTGGCTTATGGTTCCAGCTATAATATGAAAATTGACTTTTCAATTGGAGCAACTTCAAGATATGACATATCAGTTAGTTTGGATGGAAAGCTACTCTATAGTAATCCTAATTACAAACCTGGAACCCCTATAGTTTTACCACTGACAATTAACGAATACGAAACACCTGGAATTAAAAAACTAAAGATTATAGCTGACGGGCGAATTGTTGAGGAAAGAGATGTCTCTGTTGTGAATCTTGTTTCGGCAAAATGGCTGAACACAGTTACTGGAACTATTCAGCATGCTATTGTAGCTAATAAAAAGTTAGGAGTCAAACTTTTACAAGTCGTTGGTGAAAGTTTAGTACCTTATGCAAATAAGAACATATTTTTTGTTGTTAATGGACAGGAGATAATGTCAAAAACAGATTCTGAGGGAGTAGCACATTTGCCACCCTGCGATTGGATACCAAAAAAATACAATATAACTGTCAAACCAGCAGAAGCAAATACAAAAATTTCTTTCACGGATATGAGTGAGATTACATTTGTTGTTGAAAAGAACAAAGTCTATGTTAACTGGATAAATCAACCACTGAGTGTTGTGACCACAAGAGATCTAATTAAGAAACCATTGGGGTTAAAAATGAGTATCAAGGACGGGGACGTGGAACTACCGTACGCAGGAGCGAGTGTGAAGTTTGTTGTCAAAACTTCGGATGAAGAAGAAGAGTTAGAAGTTTTTACCGACAATAACGGTATTGCGTATGTTCCAATTGACTGGAAACCAAAGATATACCTGATAACCACAGTAGTTGAGAATGACACGTTCAACGAATTCATATTCAATGAAAGGAAGCCAAACTACTTTGCTGTTGTAAACATACCGCGTGAAGTTATTCTTGAGCTCGATTTTGATGATTCTTCGCTTGGTTTTCTCCAAAGTGATCAGCGAACCATTTACTTGTCAAAAGAAGGAAAGGATTACACATTTAGTATGTCCGTTATAGACGATGAAGGGAAATTTGTTTCTAATCTTTTCGCGTTTATGCGTGTAGAAAAAATAAAGGATGACGACGGAGTAGTAAAATTCGTTGATGTTAGTCGTAACTTTGGATTGGAGGATTATATACAACTTGATGGCAATCAAAAAAACTTAAATATTCGAATCAACCCAAGAACAGACACAGGTGAGTATTATTTATTTTTCGATGTCTACAAAGACCCGCAAAAGAAAGAGCTTTTGTGGACAGATATGTACAGAATAATTGTCTTTGGTGATACTTATAGTGAGATGAAGAACCTTACTGTACCAGGGGAAAAACTGGCAAATGTGTTCTACACAAACGTTCCTAACGTCCTCGAAGTTCAATTCATGTGGAGTGATGGCGAACCTGTGAGGAATTGCTATGTGCTTCTCGAGATTAATGATGTAACGCTTGAAAGTTTCACGGATGAATATGGCATCATCAAGGTAATTACTCCTTCTCTCAGTGTAAAAAATTTTGTGGAGATATCTTATAAAATATTCGATGCCGATGTTCAGTTGGCTCAAGATAAAATTGTGGCGACTGTCAAAAATTTGACACGAGCAATAGATATTCCAGATGATGCTATTGTCTATATGAATTCATCTTTATTAAAGAAAGGGCTAAAAACTGACCTTTCTTCACCCAAGATTTTTGACATTGAATATGGAGGATACAAGAGAAAATATAACATAAATGGCTACCAACTTGAACGGATATTTAAAGAGTTCTACATCCCTGAGAAAACAGCGCAAAAGAGAGAACTAACAATAAATCTATGGGATGAAAACAAAACAATGTTGCAGCAGAAATACGAGGTTTATGGTGTACTTAAGGGAGAGAAAGGAAAAGAATATTTCTTGGGCTCTTTTGACAACGGAAAAGAAATACTCTTACCAATAGGAGTCAATAAAGACGGTAAGATATTGTACTTCAACGAATTTTATATTCTAACATCGAACTACATGCCGGCTAAGCTTACCTCGGTCTCTGCTGACGTGATAAACCTAGAGCTGAAACCAGCAAATGAATACACTTACTCTATTCTGTTAAGAGACGAAGATGGGAGAATATACGAGAATCCAGCAAGATATTCACTATATGTAAAACAAGCTGGTCAGGACTATTACGTTGGGAGTATCTACTCTGGAGTAGAAGCGAGAGTCAATCTGCCAAAAAACATTGAACCTGAAAAAATAACGAATTTCTTGAAAATTTACAGAAATGGTAAAGAAATCCAGCCAGAAATTGAGGTTCAGAAACTAGATGTTTACAAGTATGGAATAATTGTTGATGTTGTAAACCAAGAAGATTTAAATTCTGACTTCAACTTACTTTTAACAATCCAGGGTAAGGCTACAAAGATTGATTACTCAATAAGCGTTAGTGCAATTGAAAATTTCTATGGATACCCGGCGAAAAGTAGAGTTATATACTCAAAAGGAAGAGGTAAAAACTACAATGGACCAGGCTACTATGATTTGACAGTCTACTTGCCAAGCTTAAAGGTGGTTTTTAACAAATCGAGTATAAACATCTCAGAGTACAATCAAAATGTTGTGCACGAACTGACTGAGCAAGAAGCAATTACAGTTGTTAGAGTAAACACCGAAAATATTGATTATAAGCAAGCTCGATTGTTTGTTAAAGTCAACGGACAAGAGGTTTGGAAGAACTTTGCAAACTTCGAACCCATTTTCGTAACTAGGTGTGGAATAAACACGTTCGAATTCTCCGTCGAAAAAATAACAGATACGGTTAAAATCATTAAATACATTGATCCTTTAGAAAGGGTTCTTGAGATTAAATATTTACCAGAAGATTATCAAGGAGAAGGATACTTTAGCAGTGATATAAGATATCCTTTGGAGGTTTCTGTTGAAAAATTTTACAAGCTTTCAGATAATTCATATGGTATTAAGTACGAACCAAGGCATAAGTATAAATATATGAAGGTATTAGCCCCAGGACATCTGTTTGTTTTGGATAAAAGATATGGTTTTGAATTAGCCAACCCAACTACGAACGAGTACACCCTGGCTTATGGTGGTAGTATCAAGTCAATAAAGTTCGATAATGGTATATTTAGCTTAAGATTCTACGGAACAGACGAAGATAAGGTTGTTGTTGGATATAAACCGGTTGATTCCGTTGTTGCCGAGAAAATTGATATTCTCTCATCGTCAATGTACGATTACTCGATACTGCTTAACGGGAATTTCGATTGGAACATTACTGGCACGTACGTTATAAGAATTGAAGTGCCGAAAGAAAAAGTCATGTCAGGGGATTCTCAAATGAAGATTTTCGGATATGATGTAACTCAACAATACATCGTCCCTATAAACATAAGCAATGTTGAACAAAGGTTCATAGAAGCTACCGATGTAGTAAAGGTGGATGAAAATGTTTACTCTGTTACTGTTACAGCAGACCCAAAACTTCCTGAATACTCTGTGCCAATCATTGTCGATGGTCCTGCTATCTATTACATCGAATACAAAGATTTGCCTTACCCAGTTAAGATGGTAAGTGTACCTGACGATTTGGAGAATTTCGAAATCGCAATAGACGGAAGCTATATAATTCCACTTCAAGGATATTAGGAAAGGTTTG
The DNA here is from genome assembly GCF_059913585.1 of Fervidobacterium sp. Lineage (NCBI taxonomy): Bacteria > Thermotogati > Thermotogota > Thermotogae > Thermotogales > Fervidobacteriaceae > Fervidobacterium > Fervidobacterium sp. The sequence continues at coordinate 11,864 of NZ_DBOLZL010000023.1, read as the reverse complement.
TCAATAAAGGTGCACAGTGTTGTGAAATTAGGACTTCAATAATTAAAGCGCGAAAACGGGGTGAAAATTAGTGAAATGAAAAGTCGCACACTGTCGCTGGTACTTACCTTTGTAATTGCGCAGTTACTTCTCTCGCAGGTGTTAATATACATTCCACCACCTTCGGATATAGGTGACCCTAACATTAGTTCTAAGTTTGAAGATATTGCAAGGCTCTCAAAAATGAAGCCTTATTCTGATTTTATCAAAATAACTAATGATAAGCATGAATATGAAAAAGCAGATTACTTTTTATCAGTGTCTGTTAAAGGAGAAATTGTGCTTGACAAAAAGCCAATCTTTAGTTTGGAGGCTTTTCTCTCATCAGACCCAAGAATCTTACTTGACGAGTTGCTTTTAAACATGGTCAGGCAACCGATAGTAATTCAGCAATCTTACTTATCGTTTAAATCGTTTTTTCCTTATTCTGACTACTATATTTTGGTAGATAGAAAAACCGACCAGGTCTTGGGCTTTATAACTGAGTTTTCTGTTGATAACGATGGACAAACAATCTATGCTCAATTGAACAAATTGTCTTTGACCACGAGTAATTATAATAACCTTGGCATAGCGTATTCAAATGCTATTTATCACGAGAAGTACTTTTCAAATACAGAAACCGTACCTTTTCCTGTTGAATTAGTCTCCTCTGTTAAAACTCAGTACCGAAGTGACAAAGGCATTTTAAAGTTAAAAAACAACTATCACGAGAAGCTATATTTTTATGTGTTCTCAAAAGGAAGTCTAATCAATCCGGGCGAATCTATAAGCCCGCTTGATGAAAAGGATATCCAACTAACATGGAGGTCCAACAAAACATATGTGTTAATAGCAAAAAAAGAATTAGTTTTCGATGATTTTGATGACTTTATTTACAATTTAAAGGGGGTAATAAAGGACAAAGAAGGATTTCTCATGTCCTTTCAGTGTCCTGAAAAATGGACGGAAAGCACTGAAACACCAATTGTGGAGCTTCTAAAATTTGACTACCAATCACGTGTTGTATTGCTAAGAATTAGCAACTATTCACCAGAGTTTGAATATTTTCTAATATCCGATAAGAACAAGGTTCAAAAGCTTCAAATATCGAATAATGGCACTTTTAAAGTTGATTACGACAAAAATCTCAAACATTTCAACATTATTTCAAGAAAATACTCTGGGCAGATAATACTCGAAAGCGAACCTTATGTTGTGTCTTTAATCAACCTTCCACCTGATTTGATTCTTTCGGCTTACACTGTAAAAAATGGAAATACACTAAGCGTAAAGTTACTTGACGTGGAAGGGATGAATGTTGTTGTAAAAAGCTTCAAAAGTGATGATTCTGGAATAACTTACGAGGATGGTATTCTTAGGATTCGGAATGCTAAAGTTGGCATTCACCTACTAGAGTTTGAAATAACGGATGGTGTTAACACGGTCAAAAAGGAGGTAGTCGTGAATGTTGTTAACACTCCGCCAAGTATTAAAGGAGTAAAACACAAATATATCAACGATAGGCTTAACGTTGAGTTTTTTGTTGATGACCCTGATCCACAAGAAGTACAAATAACATCAGTATTAAAGTCAATAGACAGTTTATATAACGTAAAAAAAACAACCGTAGAACCAGGTATGACATTCATTATCCCACCTGATAAGAATTTGTTCTTACTTAAATATATCGTTTCAGACGGTGCAGAAAGCATCGAAGGGGTCAAAGAAATTGAAATAACCAGGGAAATGAAAAACATAAAATATGAAAGTGTCGAAATAGACGTTACAGTAAATTATGAAAGCAAGCTTTTAAACGTAAGCATTAAGATTCCAACCACAGAAAAGTTCGAAGGGGAGATAACAGGAAAACTTTACGTTTCTAAGCGTATTGAAGATACGAATACCAATGATATTTGGGACATTATAAATTCAGATGATGCTCGAATTATTCCGGTTATAGGGATGACTCAGGAGGCGCAATATTCTATAAACCTTTTTGGTTCAGGCCACTACTCTATCTGTTTTCTTGGAAAAGATAGCAAAGGAAACTATATGACATCGAAAAAAGTTGGTTTGTTCCTTAACCAGCCACCTACTTTCAGAATTTCTTCAGTGAAAACTTCTGGCTTAAGCACAATTATAAACTTTGAAGCAGACGATAACGACGGAGATGATTTAAAAATCAAAATGATTGTGAGAAAAGAAGATGGTGAAATTATAAGTGACAAAACTTACGGTAATGTCTATGCAATTTACTATAACTTTGGATTAGCTGGTGAATATGATGTGACTCTTTTTGCTGTAGACCGCTTTGGTTTTAAAAGCAATGAGGAAAAAATAAAAATTTCGGTTCCGGAAATGCTTCCCAAAGTGAGGAGTGTTGCCCCAAAAAGCGAAATAATTAAGCCTTCAACTTTTGTTGAACTTAGATGGGAACTTGATGAAAACACATATCGCATACCGGTGACATATGAAATTTACTTTGGCACCGATAGTCAAAATTTAAAACTTGTTGCACAAACGAAGGATAAATCAATAGTTTTACCGGTTGAACCAGGCAACACTTACTTTTGGAAAGTAGTTGCAAAATTTAGCAAAAAATTGTACACGGAAACAGATATCGAGCAATTTTATATCGAAAAAGACATAATTAGAAAAATGTTCACGATAGAACTAAACAGAGTAATTCAAAAGCTCATATCTGATCCGCTTAATCCGGAAAGGATTTATGTATTGTTATCAGATGGAAGTGTACTTAGGATTACATTAGATAACCAAGGTTTCGAAAGGTTGGGCAGTTTATATTCTATAAATGGAGACTTCTATATATCTGAAGGATATTTGCTAAGGGTTTATAAAAGAGATATAAGAGTTTTCGATATTGATAATATGAACCTTATCCACTCAGAAACTGCGCGAAGCGAAGTTTTGTCTGTTTTAATCCGTGGTAAATCCATGGTCTATCTGACTTCCGCAGACATTGTATTTACTGACCTTGTTAGCAAGACATCCAAAACGTACAACCTATCTTATAGAATGACCGTACCTTCTAAAATCTACTTCGAACCAGAGGGTGCTACATATATAGTTCCTGTAAACAATTCTCTAATTTTCGTAAATAACGGAACTTTTGCCAAGGTTGACTTACAACTTTACAATCAACTGTTTAATATTCTTGATTTTAAAGAGTCCCACAATAAATTAGTCTTTGATAAAGATGGGAACGTTGTACTATTTGATTTCTCTTCAGCTACTCCAACAAGGATTTCTAAGATAGTAGATACTGGAATTTCATTGCCATCTTTCAGTTTCTTTGTCGGTGAAAATACCCTCCTGGTTGGTAACAAAACTGGTAATATTTCAATTCTGAGAACATCCTCAAATGATATAGCTCTAAGGTATACTACGCCTCTTGGGAGCGAAGTGCTTGCCTTAGCACCTTTGGATGAGGAAAGATTCATAGCAGTTCTTAGCGACGCTGTAGTTGTTTATTCATTATATGACGATGATTCATTATATGACGTATATGTTTATAAAGCACAAGAATACAAATTAGGTTCTAAAATACAAGAGGTCTTGTATTCTAAAAACTATGTGCTTGTTGTTTGTGAAAATAGCAATATTATAGACGTTTTTAGAATAGAAGTTGATTTAAAATGAATTTAGTCGAGTTTGGAAGGCGGGGATAGTATGAAAAGGTTATTTTGTATCACGGTTTTTATTCTGTTAACGGCCGGGTTAACGACTACCTTTGCACAGAGCTCCTTGCAGTTTCTTTCCGAACTCGATGGTCAAGAATTTAGGTTACCCAAAGAAGTACTGTATTTGGGAATCGTGGCTGGGAGTGACAAAGCACTCGTTAAGAGAGACGATAGAGCCTTTTTGGCGACCGAACTACGCGAAAGTCCTATAGAACTAGATTCCAGTTTTTCCAAAGATTTTGGCACTTTAAGCCTAAAAATAGGTTTTTCAGATAGGTGGGATTTAAATATAAATGGTTACGTAACTATAGACATTGTCAAAAGTGCTTTCGGTACGAAGTCCCTTCTTAGATTCTCCAGTGTAGAAAACATCAAGAAGATTCCTGATGAGCTTATTGGTAAGCAATTAACCCAAGCATTTGTCTTTGTCATCACTGTTGAAGGAAAAGATTACGTTTTGGACAAGCCAATAAAGCTTAAAATACAGCGTGGCATTTATTTAATTCCAAACTTCGAGTTAGAAGGCAAAAATACAAAAACGACTATGGAGTGTTTTGTAAGTGACCCGAAAGTAATTGAGCCATTAAGATATATGGACAAATTTGGTAACAAAATTGAGGGGATAATTCTCGATTCCAGAGAATCCATATCGCCAACTTCATCTGTTGGGAAAAAGGAAATACGAAATGCCAAAGTAAAAATTGCAGCTTTTGAAACAGTCTTCAATTTACTTGAACTGGAAGTGAAAGAAAGGTCAAAAATTCGAGAAACAACGATTGCTCAAAAAAATGAAGAGGAACCAATAAGCAAAACAGGAACATTTACAAGCGAGTTGAATTCTTCTGAACAATCAGTAGAGTCAACAAACCAAGCGACAATGATTTCTGTTATTGAAGGAAAAGAAAAAGCGAACATTGCAAGGAAAATTGAATTTATTGACGAGCGAATTCCAGAGAAGGTAATAATGCCTATTAAGTACAAGGAAAAACCTTTTGTAAGAAACTACGTATTTAGACTGTACGACGATCAAGATTTTATAATTAATCAAGCAACTGCTGTTACGATTGCTCCAAAAAATGAGATGAGTCACTTGAACTGTGCTCGCATAAAGTATGATGAAGAAGAGAAAGTTTTTATTTTAACCATTAACAACGAAGAAATAACTGGAAAATCAGAGGCTGAATATGAGTTAAGGAATCTAACTGGTGAAACGTTACTAAATTTTAAAGTTCAGTTCGTCCAGATACCGGCTAGAATTGATGTTACTCAAGTAGAAAGAATAGGACTATTTTACTCGTTAATATATCGAATAGTAGATTCAATGAGTACCGAAGTAGTGGATGAACATGCTGTTTATCTTAATGATGTTCCAGTAACAAGTTTAGCAAACCAAAAGGATAAGTTTGTCGTGACCTTCAAAGCAACAGGTAGCATAGATAATTTGAAACTAACATTTGCATTTCATTATCCAGAAGAAATTGTCAAGTATGCTGATGGTGCAAGCAGATTCGAATTATCACTTAACACGCAAGATGTGGTTAGTAGAAAAGTCGAAATGATAGAACCTGTAGAAGAACTTTTTAGCCCACAGACTGGTCAAATTGTGAATACTCCAATTGTTTCATCGTGTAACAAATACATAGCTTATTACCTCATTGATAGTTCAGGCAATGGTACTCTTAATATCATATCTCTGGATGGAGAAAGTTTACAGGTTGAAGGGGAATTAAAATCTCGAAGGTTGTTCCAAAATGGAGAACAATCAGCCGAATTTGTCTACGCATATTTCTGGCATCCGAGGTTACCAATCCTTATTTATACAGCGTACATTGGTAACAAGCTAAGAGTTTACGGCTTTAACGCAGAAAAGAGTTCAAAATTTAAGCTCATTGAGGAAGAAAACAACATAACAGGTTTGTCTTTTGACGAAAAAGGTCGCACTTTAGTCTGGTCCACAAACAACATACTACACATTGGAGAGATTTCAGAAGACGAAGGTACGATAAGGGTTGAGAAGAAAAAATTCTTTGAATTTGGTACAAATGAAAAGGCTGTATTGGAAGTCAACATATCACCTAGCGGTAGATACATTGCATTCTTATATGACAAAGATATTTACCTTATCAAATTAGATGAAGAAAACGATGTGGAAGAAATCGTTAAAATTACAAACGACGAATATTCTGAATACAATCTTTGTTGGTCTCCAAATGGAAGATATCTTGCATTCTACAAGGCTGTCGAGAACGGCAAACGTCACGAACTTTATGTCTATGACTTGCTCGGTAGTGAAGATAAAAAATTGACACTTGCTTACAGAGATTTAGCATACAGCTTTGGAAAACCCGTTTGGTTTGATAACGACAGTTTAATAATAGCGGCCAACGATGTACTCGAACCCCAGAAAGCTCTGAAAATAATAACATTGCCAAGTTTAACCTTAGAAACAATCGAGGTAAACCAAAATGCTGTAGCATTTGCTAATTTAGGTTTCTTCTTTGATAAAGCTCGCGAATTGGGAACTATATATACCGCTTTTACTAGAAATGAGAATATTTATATTGGCAGATTGATAACAAAGTAGATTAAAGCAGGACTTCAAAATCAGCTATAAGAACCAATCTGTTCAAAAAACTTTTGTAAGAGTGTAAAACAATGTGTGATAAGGTTTTATATTTCCAAGACTGAGGAGTTACGACTGTTGCTTTTCAAGCTATACAATTCAGCAAGTACAAAAGCATTGTAATGAGTGACATTCGGAGGGGATAAGCTATGAACAGAAAGTATCAACTAAGTTTTATAGTATTCTTGGGATGTGTTCTGATTTTCTTACTCAACTCGTGCACGATTAAAATCAACGAAAAAGCACCTGTAGTGAGCTTGGTTATTGATAATTACACAGTTGAAGCGACACAAGTGAAAGTGACGACAACAGTCACATACTCAGATAATGGGACAATGGATAGGATAGAACTGTACGATGCTACAAACTTAATTCAAACCAAACCTGTTACAAGCAAACAAGGAAGTGAGAGATTTGTATTTCCAGTTCCGATAGAAGAAGGAAAGATAAGGGAGTTAAGACTAAAAGCAAAGGCATATGACAAGGCGGGGAATGTAGGTGAAACACAGGAAGCAAGTCTGATATTGTATTTCACTCCACCCGAGATAAGCATTGAGAATGAGTATGTAGGGAGTTTTGTTGATGTAAAAATCGGAAAGGGAGCGAAGTTGAAAAAGATAGAAGTGTATGAGGGAGAAAGGAAGATAGGAGAGAAAGAGACCACAAAAAGCGAAGGCATTGAGCGAGTTGAGGTAGAGATATCCGAAGATGCAACGGAGATAAAGGTGAAAGCGGTAAATGAATTTAACCTGGCTACAGAAATAAAAAAAGGAGTGTTAGTTGATAAAACTGCTCCGCAGGTTGTAATAAAGTCTCCTAAGAGTGGCTTACTTGTCGGCGGAGTAGTAGATATCGAAGTGGAAGCGACAGATACAAAAGGTATAGGAAAGATTGAGCTCTTTGTGGATGACAAGAAGGCTGAGCAAATCGATGAAGAACCTTTTATCTTCAACCTTGACACTACTAAGCATTCTGATGGGGAACACACTATAAAGGTTGTAGCGTATGATAAGGCATTGAACAAGAGTGAGACAAGCATTATTTTAAAATTTGACAATACTCCTCCAGCGGTGAGCATAACCTCGCCAACAGGTGGTTACTTAACAGGCAGAGTAGATGTGAATTCAACTGTGAGCGATGTCAACGGTATTTCGAAAGTCGAGCTTTATCTGAACCAAGAAAAAGTTGACGAAAAAACGCAACCACCATACTCATTTAGCATAGATGGGACTAAATATCCTGATGGAGAGTATAAAATAAAGGTAGTTGCATATGATACTGTTGGTAACAAAGGAGAAGCAATAGTAACTGCAAGATTTGAAAACAATGTACCGGAAGTAGACATCGTCAAGCCTGTAGATGGTGCGTATGTTTTTGGGATAACAGAAGTTGAAGCGAGTGCAACAGATGGAAATGGAATAAGTAAAGTCGAACTATACCTTATGGAGAATAAACTGTATGAGAAAACGTCTCTACCTTACACGTTCGTACTTGATACTAAAAAATACAGTGACGGTAGTTACATTCTTAAAGTTGTTGCGTACGATGCAGTTGGAAAGTCGAAAGCTAAGAGTATAACGGTAAAGATAGACAATAACCCTCCAAATCTAAATATAGTTTCGCCAACGAACGGAGCGTATGTTGGCGGTACGATAAATGTTTCTGTTAACGCAAATGATGTTAGTGGTATAAGCAAAGTCCAGTTATGTGTCGATGATGCAACAAATGTTGTTAGTGAGAAAACGAGTGAACCATACACGTTCACGCTAAACACAAAAGACTATGCTGATGGTCAGCACCTCATCATCGCAAAAGCATATGACAATGCAGGAAAGGAAAGTGTGCACAGTATTACTGTGAGGATAGATAACACTGCTCCAGAAGTTGCTATAACCAAGCCCGAAAACAACGCAACCGTGCGTGGAAATGTTACTGTCGAAGTTGTAGCGACGGATACAAGCTGGATAAGAAAAGTAGAGCTATACCTTGATACAGAAAAGTTGGGCGAAGTTACAGCTTCACCATACATATTTAATTTCAACACTTCAGGCTTTACTCCGGGGCAGCACACACTGAAGGCGAAAGCATATGATATCGTTGGTAACGTTGGTGAGACATCGATTATAATAAACATTCAGTAATTTTCGTTAGATGAAGAATATAGACAGTATTTTTGAAGGGGGTATTAGTGTGCGAAAGTTGTCTATAGTGTTGTTAGCAAGTATCATTATTGTTTTCTTTCTTGCAGGATGTATCCTTCAGGAAAAGAGCGATGTGACCGTAAGTATATCTGTCACCTTACCAGAATCGGATACGTTCACCGTGAAGACCGGTAGCACAGGGGTTTTGCCAAACGCTGCATTCGACGTAAACATAACAAAAGTTACTGTTGTTGTAAAGACAGGAACTACACAGGTTTTTCAACAAGATTTTAGTTCAGTTAGCGGAATCAGTTTTAAGCTCGAAAAAGCCGGGACATATACTGTGGAACTGTATGCGTATGGAAACATCAACGGTCAACTTGTTGGTATCTTTTATGCTACTAAGGATGTAACACTCAACTATGGCACAAATTACATAGAACTGGAAGGAATCTTCTTTAAGGCGTTTTTAGAGTACTCCATAAAAATGGACGATGTTATAGCACGAAATTGGGATATAACTGAAGCGAAGCTGAGTCTTGTTAAAAATACAACGAACGCTCAGCTCGACTATGATTTCACATCCGAAGCTCAAGCCTCCCCGACAAACTTTACTAAAACAATAGAAATTGATCCAGGGATTTGGAAGATTACAGTTTCGGTAAAACTTAAGAATAAGAACGATGATACTGAATTCACTTATCATAACGGTAATAATGCCTACAGAATATTCTATCCTTCAATTACAGAAAAATATGAAATAACTGCAACCGATATAGAAGGAAGCTTGAAAGTGTTTCTAAACGGCATTTTGATTGATAAACCTTACATTCCACCAGTTCAAAGTTTGAGGGCATGGTACGATTATAAAAGCAATAAGATGACCATTTCCTGGCTCTATCCTTGGCTTGATAGCAAGACAAAGTTTCAAATATTCCAAAAACTAAAAACCAAGAAAGGAATTGAACTCATTGGAGAAACAACATCTACTACATTTGAAACAATAATTGGAGAGAACTACGATTTGATAGAAAATCTGGAGTACTATGCTGTTAATGCTATCAAAGAAGGAAAAGAAAGTGGACCAGTGGAAGTCTACCCATTAGCAGTAAAGGTCGCTTATCCTGAAGATAATCAGGTGGTAAGCAGAGGGATAACAATCCGTGTTGTAGCTACGCAACATCCGAGCATCTCTAACGTCGAACTCAAGATTAACGGAAACTACTTTGGAAATGATTCGTGGCGCCCATACGAATTTTGGTTTGATAGCACAAATTATTACGATGGAACATATAGCCTTTCGGCAACATTGAAATCATCATCGGGTATCCTTACAGAGGATATCAATCCTAAAAGACTTATCATTGAAAACTGGCAGAAGACGTATGGAACGAATTCTTTGTATGATGTTATTGAAAGTAACGATGGTAATTTTATCGTAATTGCAAGTACCAGCTCGAATATGGAGATTTTAAAAATTAAGAGAGACGGAAACGTATTTTGGAGAAAGAGTTTTCCTGATATAAATTTTGATGGTAGGTATTTAGTAGCCAAATCGGAAGATGGTTATCTTATATGTGGATGGAAGGATGTAACAGATAGGAGTACTGACGGCGTAGTTTTCAAAATAAACGAAGATGGCGAAAAGGTTTGGGAGAAAACTTATGGTGATACTTCAGAAGACCGGATATACTCAATAATTCAGAAAAAGAATGGAAATTATCTCCTCACTGGCTACAAAGGTTCAAAAGGATGGCTTATTGAAATAAGCAAAGAAGGCGACATCGTTTCCGAACTGACTTTCGATACTGTAGGTCAGTTGAAGATAGTTAAAGAGGCAAGTGATGGTTCCATTATTCTCGGCGGAATATCAGAAGGGGCTGCATGGCTTGGAGTTGTTGATTCTGACAAGAATTTGAAATGGAGTTGGAAGTCTCCAAATTCAACAAATTACTCTGAGATATATGATGTTTTGGACATAGGGGATGGGATTATAGTAAAAACGAGAGGGTTTACTCACAAGGTTATTAAGTTCAATCTTACTGGCAATTACATGTGGGAAAAGAATATGGGGTCGTCAACTTCAACCGTTGCTCGAACAAAAGATGATTGCATCCTTACTTCGAATGGTAAGAAAATTTACAAAATGTACAGACGTCAAAACAATGATAGCAATATCATTTCGCTTTGGGTTGTATCTTTAAATGTTGGTTCAGAAGTTAGGAAGGTTATAGAATGCAGTGATGGTGATTTAGTAGGGATTGGTGATAACTTTGTCTTTAGGCGAAAGGCAAACGGGGATTTGTATTATTGATTTTGAATTAGCCTTGGAAAGAAAGGGGAGGTATGCATGAAAAGATTAATTATTAAGATTAGTATATTAATCATAACAGTTGTTCTTATGTTCAGTTGTATAGCAGACATAGACAAAGAGGTCACGATAAGCCTATCTGTAACCGTTCCTCAGTCGGATACTTTTACAGTGAAGAACAACGTTGATTACAGGAAAGATATAGCTGGAGCATACGATGTGAATATAACCAAGGTCACGGTTGTTGTTAAATCTGGAACTACTCAAATTTTCAAGCAGGACTTCTCATCCCTTTATAATATAAATTTCAAACTTGAAAAAGCAGGAACGTACAGGTTTGAACTGTATGCGTATTCAAACATAAATAATCAAACACTTGGGATATTCTATGCAACGAAAGATGTGAAGGTAGAGTATGGTCCAAACTATATTCAAATGGATGGTGTTTTCTTTAAAAGCTCACTTGAAGTCTCAATTGCTATGGACCAGATAATATCTCAAAATTGGGATGTAACGTCAGCGAGCTTGATACTTACAAAAAACACCGACAAAACAGAGATAGCCTACGATTTGACTTCAGAAGTCCAGTCGTCGATGACGAATTTCAAAAAGACGATAGATATTGACCCAGGCGTATGGAAATTCTCGTTCAGCATGAAATTCAAAAACAAAAGCGATGGAACAGAGTATCTCTTTAAAGACGATGAAGACCGGTATATAGTCTTCTATCCGTCGATAACAGAAAAGTACGAGGTATCGGTAACAGATGTCGATGGTCAATTAAAAGTAAACGTGCGAGGAATAACAGTTTCTAAGCCTTACATTCCTCCTGTCAGTAATTTCACAGCTACCTACCTTAGGCTTGATGGAAAGATGCTACTCAAGTGGGATTATCCAATCGCAGATTCCAAAACAAAGTTCCAGGTTTTTCAAAAGCTTGCCAACAAGAAAGACATGGAGCTGATTGCTGAGACAACATCCACGACTTTTGAAATACCGTTTGGAGAGGATACTGAACTCATTAATAACTTAGAGTATTATGCGGTGAATGTCGTTAGAGAATACAA